>PMOV01000277.1 GCA_003161195.1 Acidobacteriota bacterium
TGGAGCGTTCAGTGCAATTTATCAAGGGCGGATTTTCGTTTCGCGCGGGAAAACAATTGGAGATGCGGGGTGAGATTTGGCAGCGCGGATATGTGGATCATCGGATTCGCGATGCGGGGGATTTTGCGAGTCATCGTGAGTATATTCGGCAGAATCCTGTGAAGGCGCATTTGGCGGCGGTTGCTGAGGAATATCGGTATGGCTCGGCGTTTCCTGGGGTCGTGCTCGACGAGGTACCGCAGGGGCTAAAGCCCCTTTTGTAGCGGCACGCGTAGCGGCACGACTAAAGTCGTGCCCTCCCGAAGAACTAGGCAACGAACAACGAAGAACTAGGAACGAACCAAGAGGTACCGCAGGGGCTAAAGCCCCTTTTGTAGCGGCACGCGTAACGGCACGACTAAAGTCGTGCCCTCCCGAAGAGCTAAACAAAAAACAACGAAAAACAAAAAGACGAAGAACAAACAACGAGACAAAGGCAAGAACGAACGGANNAACAAAACAAAAAAGTTAAAGCTTGTGGGTGAATTTGCCGGCGACGATGGTTGCGATAGCTGCGCCTTGGAAGGTGCGGCCGTCGAAGGGCGAGTTGCGGGATTTGCTGGGGGATTGTTTTACGTTATAGGTCCACTCGTGCGTGGTGGAGAAAATGGTTACGTCTGCGGGTTGGCCGGCGGCGAGCTTTCGTTCGACGCCGAGGATGCGCGCCGGGCCGGTGGTGAAAAGTTCGACCATGCGCATTAGCGTGATGCGGCCGGTATTTACCAGTTGCTCCAGCGCCAGCGGCAGCGCCGTTTCAAACCCCAGGATGCCAAATGGGGCTTTGTCGAACTCCACATCTTTGAGCGCGGGCTCGTGCGGGGCGTGATCCGTGGCGATGGCGTCGACGGAGCCATCGGCGAGACCGTTGAGCAGCGCTTCGCGATCTTCGCGCGCGGCCAGCGGCGGATTCATTTTGTAGCGCGAATCGTACTGCACGTCTTCGTCGATCAACGTGAAGTGATGCGGGGTGACCTCGCAGGTGACGCGCAGGGCCCGCGATTTAGCGTAGCGCACCTGGTCGAGCGAGGCTTTGGCGCTGAGGTGGGCGATGTGCAGGCGCGCGCCGGTAAGTTCGGCGAGTTGCACGTCGCGCGCGACGCAGACGGATTCGGCGGCGGCGGGCATGCCGCGCAGGCCGAGGCGCGTGGAGGTGACACCTTCGCGCATCACCGCGCCTGCGGCGAGCGAAACGTCTTCCGCGTGTTCGATGACCGGAATATCGAGCGAGCGGCAATATTCCATGATCTGGCGCGCGAGTTTTGCGGTGGCGATGGGCTTGCCATCGTCGGAGACGGCCACGATGCCGGCTTCTTTCATGGCGGCGATTTCGGCGAGCGCTTCGCCTTTGCTGCCGACGCTGGCGGCGCCGATGGGCCAGACGCGCGTGGCCGCCGCGCCGGCTTTATCGATGATGAAGCGCGTAATGCTGGCGTTGTCGTTCACCGGCTTGGTGTTGGGCATGCAACAGACTACGGTGAAGCCGCCGCGAGCTGCGGAGCGCGTGCCGGTGTCGATGGTTTCGCTAGATTCCTGGCCGGGTTCGCGCAGGTGGGCGTGCATGTCGATGAAACCGGGGGCGACAATCAAGCCGGTGGCGTCGAAGAGTTCGGCGTTGCGGATGTCGCGCTGAAATTTACCTGGCGAGGCGACTTCGGCAATGCGATCGCCGTCGAGGAGCACGTCGAGCGCGGCGTCGGTGCCGGAGGCGGGGTCGAGGACGCGGCCATTTTTGATCAGCAGCATGCGGGCATTCCTTGGTGTGCGAAGGTTAGCGTGAACTCTTGCGTGACATAGCGCGTGAATGGACGCGTGAATTCGCAAGGCCCGAGGCGTGCGATGGAGGCTTGGGCGCGCATATCAAGAATCCTTTTTGTCCGTTGCGCGGCGATTGTGTGGTATGGGTTCGCCGGCGGGATGGGTATCGTCTTCGGGAGTGCCGGAGGTCGCTAGATAGAGGAGCGCCATGCGCACGGCGATGCCGTTGGTGACTTGTTCGAGGACCACGGACTGCGTGCCGTCGGCCACCTCCGGCGTAATTTCGATGCCGCGATTCATGGGGCCGGGATGCAGAACGACGGCATCGGAGTTGGCGTGGCGGAGGCGCTCGGCGTTGAGTTGGTAGCCGAGAATATAATCCTCCGGGGAGATGGAAGGTTCGTACAGGCGTTCAGTTTGCACGCGCAGCACGATGATGACGTCGGCGCCCTCGAGAGCTTCTTCGACGCGAAAGACGCGGCGAATCTTTGTGCCGGGCGCGCCGATGTGTTCGAGTTCGCGGGGTACCCACATGGCCGGACCGCACAGCGTGAACTGGCAGGCAAATTTGCCGAGCAGGTGAATGTTGGAACGGGCCACGCGGCTGTGCTGGATGTCGCCGAGGATGGTGACGTTGAGATTTTCGATGGTGCCCTTGCGGTCTCGAATGGTGAGTGCGTCCAGCAGGCCTTGCGAGGGATGCTCGTGCGTGCCGTCGCCGGCGTTGATGACGGGAATATCCAGGTGGCGAGCCACGAAGGCCGGAGCGCCGGAGGAGGCGTGGCGCATCACCAGGCAATCGGGTTTCATGGCGTTGAGATTTTGCACGGTGTCCAGCAGGGATTCGCCTTTTTTCAGGCTGCTGGCTTCGGCTTGCAGGTTCATGGTATCTGCGCCGAGGCGGGAGGCGGCGGTGGCGAAGCTGATGCGCGTGCGNNGGGTGGCGCTGAATTTCCTGGAACGGTTTGCTTTGGTCGAGGAGAAAGGTAAGTTCATCCGCGGAGAGCGGTTCGAGGGCCAGCAGGTCGCGGGTGCGCAGGGTCACGGTTTCACGTTTTTGCCGATGCGTTTGTACCGATACGTTGGCTCCAATTATCCCACGAACGGGCTAGGACTCCACGCGGTCCACGAGCATTACGCGCTCTTCTTTGTCGATTTCGTTGAGGCGGACCTCGATGATTTCGGTGTCGGTGGTTTGCACGGTGCGGCCGATGTATTGCGCTTCGATGGGCATTTCGCGGTGGCCGCGGTCGATGAGCACGCAGAGGGAGACGCGCTTGGGGCGGCCGAGGTCGAAGAGGCCGTTCATGGCGGCGCGGATGGTGCGGCCGGTGTACAGGACGTCGTCGATGAGCACGAGGTCCATGTTGTCGACGCCGAAAGGAATGTCGGAGGAGCGCAGCACCGCTTGCGGCGCGACTTTGGAGAGATCGTCGCGATAGAGGGTGATGTCCAGCACGCCGACGGGGACGTCCACGCCGTCGATGCCGCGCATGGCTTGCGCGATGCGCTGCGCGAGCGGCACGCCGCGCCGCACGATGCCGATAAGCGCCAGATGTTTCGTGCCGCCGCTGCGTTCGACGATTTCGTGAGCCACGCGCTGCAGCGTGCGGTCAATTTCCGGTGCGGACATCAGTTGGGCTTTCTCTACGACGCGCATGGCCCGGTAATGATAGACGAGGCGAGTATGGAGGTAAAGGAAGGAGATGCGGCGGCCGGGCGGCCACAACTTGACGATACAGTTCACAAACAGGGGCACGGACAAGAGCACAAAAAAGGGCGCACGATGGGCATGTTAGACTGCGGCGATTCTCATCTGGGGGAACGACGGCGATGGGCTGGACGAATTGGCGAGCGTGTTTGGCGGTGTCGGTATTGGGCGCCTTGGCGGGGGGCGCGGTGTGTGCGCAGGAGGCACCGTCGAAGCCGGCGAAAACCGCGCAGCAGCGGAACGGCCGGCCGAAGTTGGTGGTGATGCTGGTGGTGGACCAGATGCGCGGCGATTATGTGGACAAATTTTACGGGCAGTGGAGCGGAGGGCTTAAACGGCTGGTGGACGAAGGTGCGTGGTTTCACGAGGCGGCCTATCCCTACGCCGCCACGGAGACATGCGTGGGGCATAGCACGATTTCGACAGGTAGCTTCCCGTCGACGCATGGAATGATTGCCAATGCCTGGTGGGATCGGGAAGCTGGGAAAATGGTGACGTGTACGGCGGATCCCAATGCTAAAAACGTCGGCTACGCGGGGCTTGGGGCAAGCGGGGGCGATTCGGCTTGGCGGATGGAGTTGCCATCGTTCGCGGAGGAATTGAAATATCAGGGAGGTGGACCGACGCGCGCGGTGACATTTTCCTTGAAAGCGCGGGCGGCCATTACCATGGCGGGGCACAAAGCGGACGCCGCGACGTGGTTTGACGGCAAGACGGGCGCGTGGACGACCTCGAGCGTTTATGCCACGGCGCCTTTCGTAGAGGAGTTTGCCAAGGCGCATCCCGTGCGTGCAGACATCGGGAAGACCTGGGCGCTCTCGCTGCCGGAGACGAAATATCTTTATAGCGCGCAGGCGGTCGGCGCCGTCCCGCCGCACGGCTGGAGTATGGGATTCCCGCACGCGCTGCGTGGTAAGGGTGGCAGCGCCGAGGCAGACGACGAATATTATGAGCAGTGGGGCAGCAGTCCGTTTGCGGACACTTATTTGACCAAAATTGCGGAAGCGGCCGTCGACCAGCTCAAGCTGGGTGGCGGCAACGGGACCGACTATCTCGGAGTGAGCTATTCGTCCGTGGATTATGTGGGTCACGAGTTTGGGCCGCGCAGTTGGGAGATTCAGGATGAACTCGTGCGGCTGGACCATGACCTGGGCGAACTCTTCGCGCACCTCGACGCGACGGTCGGACGCGGCAACTATGTGGTGGGCTTCAGCGCCGATCATGGTGTGGGGCCAATCCCTGAAGATATGGAGACGACGGCAGTGGACGCTGGCGTGCTGCATCTGCGCGGAGTACAGGAACGCATGGAGAAGGCCCTGGCAGATCTGAACTTTCCAAAATCGTCGCTTGCCCGCATCGCCGGGAGTGACGTTTATTTTGCGCCGGGTGTGTACGACAAGCTCAAGGCGGACGCGGCGGCGATGCACGCCGTGCTCGCGGCGGGCGAGGCGGAGCCGGGTGTCGCAACAATATATACGGCGGAGGAAGTGGTGGGGCGGCCGGGAACGCATAACCCCATCCAGGAAGCCTTCGCCGACAGTTATTACGCCGGGCGCAGCGGTGACCTATTTATTGTGCCGAAGCCGTACTGGTTGATGGATGGCACGCCTCCAGGCAAAGCGCGCGACTACGGCACCGGGCATGGCACGCCTTACAACTATGATCAACGCGTTCCGTTGCTGCTGATGGGTTGGGGCATTCTCCCGGGCGGTTACTATCGCGAAGTGACACCTGCGGACATCGCTCCGACGTTCGCGGCGCTCTGCGGAATCACTCTGGCTTCGCGGGACGGCAAGGTTCTGGCGGAGGCGCTTAAGTCCGCCGGACGATCGGCGGCAGCATCGCGGTAATACGCGCTCCGTTCGTGGTATTCTTTGCGCGAAGTGAGCGCAGCTCCCGCAGTCGATTTGAGCGTACAGATTGGCGCGCTGCGCCTGCGGAGTCCCGTTCTCGCCGCCAGCGGAACCTTCGGTTACGGCCTGGAATTTGCCCACCTTGTAAATCTTGAAAAGCTCGGCGGCTTTGTCACCAAAGGGCTTTCGCGCGAGCCGATGGAAGGCGCGCCTGCGCCACGCCTCAGCGTTACCGCTTCGGGCATGCTCAACGCCGTCGGCCTGCAGAATGTAGGCGTGCGGGCCTTTGTTCAGGACAAACTGCCCAAGCTGCGCGACTGCCAAACCGCGGTGATCGCCAATGTGTTCGGCTACACCATCGAGGATTACGTGGAAGTGCTGCGCACATTGGAAGATGCCGACGGCTTGGCCGGCTACGAGCTGAATATCTCCTGCCCCAACGTGAAATGCGGCGGCCTACAGTTTGGTAGCGACCCCAGCCTGGTCGCGGACGTAGTTGGCGCGGCCCGCAAAGCCGCCACCCGGCGCCCTCTCTGGGTAAAGCTGTCCCCCCTGGTTACGGACATTGGCATCATCGCCAAAGCCGCCCAAGACGCCGGAGCCGACGCCCTAACCGTGGCCAACACCTACCCCGCCATGTCCGTCGACTACCGCGCCGGAAAATCGCGCTTAGGCAACCAGACCGGGGGCCTCTCCGGCCCAGCCATCAAACCTATCACCCTACGTTTGGTCTGGGAAGCTGCCAAGGCGGTGTGTATCCCCATCCTCGGCCTGGGAGGCATCGAAACGGTGAGCGATGTGTTTGAATACGTCGCGGTAGGCGCAACCGCCGTGCAGGTCGGCACGGCCAGCTTCGCTGACCCGCAGGCCAGTGAGACGTTAGTGGACGGGGTCCGAAAGGCCATTTCCGATGTTAAGATGTTTAGTTTTAACGAGATAAGGGCTAATTTTTTATCGCAAAGTGGTTGACATAACCATCCTCGGTTGATACAATTTTTTGGATGGATGTAGCACAAAGAACACACTATGCGTAAACCACTCTTCATGATTTGGGCTGCAGTTCGTTGGTTCCCTCTAATGTTCCTTATCGCCCCGGTTATGGAAGCCCCGCTCGTCGCGCATTTGAGCGAGCCCATCAAGCCACTCAAGAGCTGGACGGGCAACGCCAGCTGGTACGGCCCCGAGTTCAACGGCAAAAAGACGGCCGACGGCGAGCGCTTCGACTGCGAATCACTCACCGCCGCCCATCCCAACCTCCCGTTTGGCTCCATCGTGCGGGTGGTGAACACGCGCAACGGCAAATTCGAGCTGGTGCGGATCAATGACCGCGGTCCGTATCAAGAAGGGCGCGAAATTGATGTATCCTACCGCGTAGCCAGGAAGCTGGGGCTGATCCACTCGGGCGTAAACCAGGTTCGTCTCGATTTGCTGGAGTTGCCAGCCAGACATTGACCCCCGGTTCCAAGCGGGGGTCAAGAAAAGGGGTCCCCGCCGTGACGTTTGACGCCCATCCCCGCAGCAATCTGATCGTGGCCCTCGATTTTGACTCCCTCTCCTCCGCCGTAAGATTCGCGACCAAGATCGCCGACCTCGTCGGTATGTTTAAGATTGGCAAGCAGTTGTTCACGGCCGCCGGGCCCGAAGTGGTGCGCCAGGTATCGGCCCTCGGCCCCGGGGTCTTCCTGGACCTGAAATATCACGACATTCCCAACACCGTAGCCGGTGCCGTCCTGTCCGCCGCCGGCATCGGGGGCGTCCAGCTGGTCAATATCCACGCACTGGGCGGTTCGGCGATGATGCGGGCCGCGGTTCAGTCGGTGAACGCCGTCTCGGCCATGGGAGAAGATCGCCCGCGCCTCCTGGCCGTCACCATCCTCACCAGCCTGGACCACAAAGCCATGCGCGAGGTAGGCATCTCCGGCCTGCCCAAGGACCGTGTGCTCAAGCTGGCCAAGCTGGCTAAAAAGGCTGGCGTGGATGGCGTGGTAGCCTCTGTCCAGGAAGCCAAAGCCATCCGCAAAGCCTGCGGTCCGGAGTTCCTGATTGCAACCCCGGGGGTGCGACCGGCGCCCAAAGCCGGCGCCGCCAAACAAGACGACCAATCGCGCACCGCCACACCCACCGAAGCCATCCGCGCCGGGGCGGACTTCGTCATCGTCGGCCGGCCCATCCTGGAAGCCGCGGACCCGCGCCAAGCCACCCAGGAAATCGTCGACGAAATTGCCGCCGCCCAGTAGCCCAGAAACTCAGTGGCTGATCTCATTTCTAAAATGCCCGAAACCTTTCCGAACGTAGCCGCCACCGTGCGCAGCGTCATTGTGGGCACCGCCGGCCACATTGACCATGGCAAATCCTCCCTGGTGGAGGCCTTGACCGGAACGCATCCCGATCGCCTGGAGGAAGAAAAGCGCCGCGGCATCACCATCGACCTGGGCTTTGCCTTCCTCGAAGACCACGGCGTACGCTTCGGCTTTGTCGACGTCCCCGGTCACGAACGCTTCGTCAGCAACATGCTCGCCGGCGCTGCGGGAATCGATTTGCTGTTGTTGGTGATCGCAGCCGATGAAGCCATCAAGCCGCAAACCCGCGAACATTTCGATATTTGCCGCCTTCTGGGTGTCACCACCGGAGTGGTGGCCCTAACGAAAAGCGATCTGGTCGACGAATATGCCGTCGGACTGGTGCGTATGGAGGTGGAAGATTATCTTCGCGGCACGTTTCTGCAGCATGCCGCAATCGTGCCGGTTAGCACCAAATCCGGCGCGGGCATGGACGAGTTGCGCCGCGCGCTGCACGAGGCCGCGTATGCCGTTCCCGCCCGAGATACCAGCCAATATCTGCGCCTGCCGATCGACCGCACCTTCGCCATGAAAGGTTTTGGAACCGTCGTTACGGGAACGCTGCTCTCCGGCAGTGTGGCACCCGAATCGGAAGTCGAGCTTTTCCCGCAGCGCAAAGAGCTTCGCGTGCGCGGCGTACACTCCGGCGGCAAGCCGGTGCCGCAAGCCGTCGCCGGCCAGCGCACCGCCGTCAATCTCGCGGCTATCGACCATGCGGAAGTGCACCGCGGCATGGTCCTGGCAACGCCGGGCCGTTTTCGCGCCACGCGCCGCCTGGATGCGCGCATCGAGTTGCTGCCCGGCGCCGCGCCGCTCAAGCAGCGCACGCGGGTGCATTTCCACGCGGGCACCTCCGCCACGCTCGCGGAGGTCCATCTTTACGAGCAGGATGAACTCGCCCCTGGAGCTACCTCCCTCGCGCAACTGCGCCTTCCCGAGGAGCTGCTACTCTTGCCCGGCGACCGTTTCATCCTTCGCCAATTTTCTCCCGTCACTACCATCGGCGGTGGCAAAGTGCTGGACGCTCTGGCTACGCGCGCCAAACGCAGTGATACGGGCCGCGCCGCATTTCTCGAAACACTTGAGCGCGCCGACCCGCCAAGCATCATCACCCGCCTCACCGAGCGCGCGTTCTCCGGCCTGACGCTGCCCGAACTTATCGCCCGTACCGGGTGGGCCGAAAACGCCGCAAAGGACGCTATCGCCCAAGTTGCCGCCACGAAGGCGGTCCGCATCGTCTCGCAGGAACCTCTAACATTGGTCGCCGCCGCAGTCTTCGCCGAAGCTCGCGCCAAAATCCTCGCCCGCGTGGAAGCCTTCCGAAAAGAAAATCCTCTGCAGCCCGGCATTGCGCGCGAAGCCTTGCGCCCCAGCCTCGGCCGCCGTGTTCGTCCGGAAGCCTTCCGCGCCGCGCTCCAGGAATTGGCCGCCGAGAAAAAGATCGACGTCGCCGGCGATATCGTGAAGCCCGCGGGCGCGCAGATCACGTTGCTCCCCGAAGAGGCCAAAGCCAAAGAACAGATCGAGCAAACCTTTGGCTCCGCCGGGCTCGCCGTCCCGGGCGTGCAAGAAGTGCTCCGTTCTCTGTCCGTCGAGCCCGCGCGCGCGGAAAAGCTCCTGCGCATCCTCATCAATGAAAAAAACCTCGTGCGCGTCAGCCCGGAGCTGGTTTTCCACCGTGAAGCCTTGACGCATCTAAAAGCTTTGCTCCTTACGTATAAAAAGAAGAGCGAACGTATTTCTGTGCCGGAGTTCAAAGACCTGGCCGGCATCAGCCGCAAATACGCCATCCCGCTGCTCGAGTATCTGGATCGCGAACGCGTCACCCGCCGGGCCGGCGATGAGCGCGTGATTCTTTAGCCAACGCGCGTGTGGGGGGCAGGCTTGTCCGGCGCGGTTGGCTGCGTTACAGTTAGGGATGGCGCGGCAACCCGGCCGCTTGCGTGGCCGGCGCTTTTTTGTGAGTACCTTATTTCTCGGGTAGACGTCGCGTGGAGGTGTTCTATGGGTGAGTTTAGTCCGATTCATTGGCTGATTGTTTTGGCCGTTATTCTGTTGCTCTTCGGGGGCCGCAAAATTCCCGAGCTCGCCAAGGGTCTCGGCGAAGGCATTCGCAATTTCAAGGAAGGCATGTCCGGCGCGTCGCACACCCCGCCGCCACCGGTGGCTCCGCCTCCGGTGACCACCACTGCTCCGCCAGTGCCTCCCACCGAAGAGAAGAAGTAAGGCGGTTTCGCCGCAGTTGGGTTGTCTGGATTTTCAGGGCTGGCTGCCGTGCCGGCCCTTTTCTATTTTGGCCCACGCATCCTCCGCAATGAAGCCGTCGGCCAATCGGTAAGTCCGAGCTTGCCGGTCACCTTTGGTACGAAAGTTTTACGAAAACGCCAGTGTTCGCACGCCGCCTAAGCATTTATAGGTTGCAAAGCCTGCTCCGCAGACCAGTAGGAACCCCCGCAACTATTTCCGCAGAATCGGGTATTAGCAAGTAGCCCCGAGAAGCACACATCGAAAACGAAAAAGTTTCAGGAGAGAAAAAATGAGCCTCAATTGGAAGAAATTTATGATCGCTCCAGCGGCGATGCTAATGCTCGGCACGGTAGCCATGGCGCAGTCTGCGACTACGACCACCACGCCGGATCCTTCGATCGCGCAGCGCAAGGAAAACCAACAGGATCGCATCGCCAACGGCGTACAAAGCGGCCAGCTGACCGCCGGTGAAACCGCCAACCTCGAAACCAAGGAAGCGGCCATCAACGGCGAAACCCGAGCGGATCGCGCGGCCGACGGCGGCAAACTGACTGCTGCGGAAAAGACCCAGATCAACGGCCAGCAGAACAAGCTGTCCAACCAGATTTANNGCCAAGCTCGAAAACAATCAGCGTGGCATCAACCAGCAAGTGCGGGCAGACCGCGCGGCCAACGGCGGCAAGCTGACGGCCGGCGAAAAAGCGCAGGTCAACCACGAACAAAATCAGCAGTCCCGCAACATCTACAACAAAAAGCACAACGCCAGAACGCAGCCTGGAGCCAAGAAGTAACGAAGTGCGTCGCGGCAAGAAAAGGCGCCTGCCGAAACGGTAGGCGCCTTTTCTTTTGGTTTCTCGATTTTCACGCAGCGCTCGGCGCAGTCTTTCGGAGTTTCGCGCGCCGCGCGGGGTCACTCCGTGCTGGAGTCCTCGCTCCAGCCCAAGGCATTCAACGCGGCCTGCACACGCGCCAGCGGCAAACCTACTACGTTGAAATAACAGCCTTCGATCCGCGGGATATAGCGGCCCGCGCGGCCCTGAATCCCATATGCGCCGGCCTTGTCTTGTGGTTCTTCTGTGGCGAGGTAGCGCGCAATCTCCTCCTGCGGCACGGTCGCGAAATGCACCAGGGTGGACTCCACGAACGCGATGCGCTCGGCATCCGGCAGGCGGATCATCGTCACGCCGGTTAGCACGTTGTGCGTGCGCCCGGAGAGCATTTCGAGCATCTGTCGCGCGTCGGCCTCAGAGCGCGG
>PMOV01000103.1 GCA_003161195.1 Acidobacteriota bacterium
ATCGGCTTCAAATATATCTGCGAGCTGATGCTCGAGCAAAATATCCTGATCGGCGGCGAAGAAAGCGGCGGCATCGGCACCAGCCTGTATCTGCCGGAGCGCGACGCCACCGTCTCCGCCCTCTTCCTCGCCGAACTGATGGCCTGGCACGGCAAATCTTTGGGCCAGTTACTCGCCGAACTGCACGCCGAATTTGGCGAATATCACTACGGCCGAGTCGATCTCGACGTGCACCCCGCGCAAAAAGAAAAAGCCGTCGCCCATTTTTCGAGCGATGCCACCCAGCGCCTCGGCGACTGGCCCATCACCCGCCGCGAAAATATGGACGGCGTCAAAGTCTACGTTGCCGACTTCGGCTGGGTCCTGGTGCGCGCCTCCGGTACCGAAAACCTTCTGCGTGTGTATTCCGAAACCTCCAGCCGCGAAGTAACAAGACATGCGCTAGCCACCGTAAGAGATCTCGTCCACAGCATGGAGCCGCACCCATGAACACGCACACCATAAATCTCCCGGCGAAATTCGCGCAGTTTTCCGACTATTTCAATCCGCGCATCTTGGGCGAAGTGAACGATTGCCTCGTAAAAGCCGTAAAACTCCAGGGCGAATTCGTCTGGCACCATCACGAAACCGAAGACGAACTTTTCTGGGTCATCAAAGGCACGCTGCACATGCAGTTTCGCGACCGCACGGAAATTATCAACGAGGGCGAGTTTCTCATCGTGCCGCATGGCGTCGAACATTGCCCGTTGGCACCCGAAGAAGTGCACATGGTGCTGATCGAACCGAAATCCACGCTAAACACCGGAAACGTCACCAACGAAAGGACGGTCGCCCACCTCGAACACATCTGAGTGCCCCGCTCGTTACGGCGGCACTACAGATCGCAGGCGCGCCCAAGCAAACTCCCAGCCATGAACCATCGCTTCTACACCGTCGACGTTTTCACCACCAAGCGCTTTGAGGGCAATCCCTTGGCGGTCGTCACCGATGGCGACGGCATCTCCAATGACGAGATGCAAGCCATCGCCCGCGAAATGAATCTCTCCGAAACGGTCTTCGTACAAAAACCGACGGATGAGCGCGCGCTGGCTCGGCTCAGAATCTTCACCACGCAACAGGAACTAAAACTGGCCGGCCACCCGGTAGTAGGCACCTGGTTTTTGCTCGCCGAACTAGGCGTAGTTCCCGCGCAAGAAGGCGGCGTCCACGTCATGCAACAAACCGGCGCCGGTATCCTCCCGGTAGAAATCCGCTTCAAGGACGGGCGTCCCCAACGCGTCACCATGACGCAACTCGAAGCCAAATTCAGCAAAGTAAAACCAAACAAAAAGGCCCTGGCCGCTGCGCTAGGTCTGAGCCCGAAGGATTTTCACGGCGAACTGCAGACCGAATACGTTTCCACGGGAATCTTCAATCTAATGGTCCCTTTGAAGAATCGCGCCGCGCTGGACAAAATCGCCATGAACATGACCGCGCTGCGCACGCTGCTCGGCAAAAATGGCACCATGGCCTACTGTTTCGCCCTCGGCGAAAATGGCCACGCCCAATGCCGCGGCATGCTCCCCTGGGGCGTCTACGAAGACCCCGCCACCGGCTCCAGCGCCGGCTCCCTGGGCGCGTATCTGATCAAGTACGGCCGCCTATCGACCGGCCACACCCTGCAAATCTTACAGGGCGCGGAAATGGGCCGCCCCAGCCACATCGAAGTGGAAGTAACCCAATCCGGCAAAAAGCTGATCCCCAGGGTAAGCGGCGCCGCCGTAAAAGTCTTCGAGGGCACCATCCGCGTCTGACCCTCCTCGCGCCGTCCCACCGTCTTGGCAGGTTGAACGGCGGGAATTGGGGTATGCCTATGGGTATCTCATATCGTTATCAAACTAAATGGGTTGCGCGGGGAGCAATTCATATCGTTATCATTCTTAAAGGCTTAAAAACGTGCATTCTTTCAATCTCTGCATCGTTATCCAAACACGTGGGTTAGGTGTGCGGGGGACGTGGTTTGTCCTTGCAGGTCGCCTGGAATCAGCGGGTTGCGATGGCTTGGGTGAGGCTTCGTAAAATTGCTTTGCGGCACGAATGCCTGGCTAAACGGCTCCTTCGTAACTTGTAGTTGCTGCTAGGAGCGCGAAGCAGGGTCGTCGGGCGCTGGGGTGGTTTGTGTGGAGGCGGGTTGTTCTGCCGTGACGTTCGAGGTGGGATGTGCGGCGTCGGCCTTAATGGCGGCGGAGGCCGATTCTTTGTGGATGGCATCCAGGATGCCGTTGACAAATCCGCCGGCGTCTTCGGAAGAGAATTTTTTGGCCAACTCGACGCACTCGTTCATTACCACTTTGAAGGGCGTGTCGCAGAAGCGCAGTTCATAGACGCCGAGGCGCAGGATGGCGCGGTCGATGGAACTGAGGCGCTCGAATTTCCAGTTTTCGGCGTGTTTGGTGATGAGCGGATCGAGAACCTCCAATTCTTGGATCGTGCCTTCGAGAAGGCGGTTGGCGAAAGCACGCGTGGTGTCCGCGGCTTTGGCGCTCTTCCAGAATTTGGCTTCGAGCTTGGCGGGAGCTTGCTGGTTGCTGTCCCACTGAAAAATCATCTGCATGGCGAATTCGCGGGATTTTGAGCGGAGGGACATTTATTTTTTCCGCCGCTTGTTACCGGATGCGCCGCCATCGGCGGAATCGCCAGACGAGCGTGCCGCAGACTGCGCGCGTGCTCCACCACCAAGTTTGCGCGCGAGGCGCGCCATTTCGATGGCGCCCAGGCCGGCTTCAAAACCTTTGTTACCGCCTTTGAGTCCGGCGCGGTCGATGGCTTGCTCGAGGGAGTCGCAGGTGAGGACGCAGAACATGACCGGGACGCCGGTATCCATTTGCGCGAGTTGCAGGCCGCGGGAAGTTTCCGAGCAGACGTAATCGTAGTGTGCGGTTTCGCCGCGCAGGACGCAGCCGATGGCTACCAGGGCGTCGAACTTTCCGGAGGCGGCTAGTTTTTTGGAGATGATGGGCAATTCAAAAGCGCCGGGCACGTGGACTACGACGACGTCTTCTTTTGTGGCGCCGGCGCGCTCCAACGCGTCTACCGCGGCGGCCAGGAGGCGCTCGGTGATGAAGCTGTTGAAGCGACTGACTACGATGGCGAAGCGCAGGCCTTGGGCGTCCAGGTTGCCGTCTAATTTGGTGATTTTTGCTTCTAGCATATTTGATTCAGTTCCTATGCGGCAGCTCGCTTGCTTAGGTCCTTCTCGATACTGCTTCACAAAAGCGCACAGGCTGAANNGAATAGTCGTAGAAGCCGCGGCCGGATTTTTTGCCGTGCCAGCCAGCGAGGACCATGCGCTTTAGTAACGGTGGCGCGGCGAAACGGCGCTCTTTGAATTCGTCAAACATGATTTGCGAAATATAGTAGGTCGTGTCCAGGCCCACAAAATCCAGAAGCGTCAATGGGCCCATGGGGTGGCCGCAGCCTAGTTTCATGGAACTGTCGATATCCGGGATGGAGCCTACGCCTTCTTCCAGGGCGCGGATGGCGTCGAGTAAATAGGGGACCAGGAGGCGGTTGACGATGAAGCCGGTGGAATCGTGCGCGCGGACCGGAGCTTTGCCTAGCTTGGCGCTGAAGGTGACTACCTCTTCGTAAACTGCGGGGTCAGTGGCAATGGTGCGCACGACCTCGACCAGTTTCATGACCGGAACTGGATTGAAAAAGTGCAGGCCGACGAAGCGCGGCGGGCGGGCGGTGCTGGCGGCGATTTCCGTGATGGTGAGCGAGGAAGTGTTGCTGGCGAAGATGGTTTCCGGGGGGCAGATTTTGTCGAGGGTGGAGAAGAGTTCGCGCTTGGCGGGAAGTTGCTCGATGATGGCTTCGATGATCAAGTCGCAGGATTGCAGATCGTCGATGACGGTGGTGCCGGTGAGGCGGGCGCGAATTTCGGTTTGCGCGGCGGGCGTGATGGCGCCTTTTTCCGCCTGGCGTGCGAGATTTTTTTCGATGCCTTTTAAACCCTTATCGACGAGTTCGGGAGCAGTTTCGCGGACGATGGTGGTGAAGCCCGCGGCGGCGCAGACTTGCGCGATACCCGATCCCATCAACCCGCACCCCACTACCCCAACCTTTTGAATCGCCATTCGTTCCTCTTAGGTGTGCCCTTCTAATGTGACTGCGCGGCTCGGCGTAAATAGCCATCTGCAAATGGTTGTTTAGTTTAGCAGAGTGGCGGGCGCCTTTGCCTCCGCCATGACCCTCGAGCCTAGGCTGTGCAGCTAGGAGAGGGATTCGACGATCATGGCGATGCCCTGGCCGCCGCCGATGCAGGCGGTGGCCAAGCCGTAACGTAGGCCGTTGCGGCGCAGTTCGTTTAGTAGCGTGATGACCAGGCGTGTGCCGGAGGCACCTAACGGATGGCCTAGTGCGATGGCGCCGCCGTTTACGTTGGTTTTGTCGCGCTGCAGGCCCAGTTCGTTTTCTACGGCCAGGTATTGGGCGGCGAAGGCTTCGTTGACCTCGACGCGATCCATTTGGTCGATGGTAAGCCCTGCCAGCTTTAAAGCTTTTTGCGTGGCGGGGACCGGGCCGATGCCCATGATGCTGGGGTCGACGCCGGCGGTGGCCCAGGAAATGATGCGGCCCAGAGGCTTCAGACCGCGTTCTTTGGCGAACGATTCGCGTGTGACAACGACTGCGGCGGCGCCGTCCACGATGCCGCTGGCGTTGCCGGCAGTTACGATGCCATCTTTTTTGAAGGATGGGGGCAATTTTTCCAGTGTCTCGAGGGTGGTTTCCGGGCGACGGTGATCGTCTTGGCTCACGATAATGGTTTTCTTGCCGTGCTTTACCTCGACGGGGACTAATTCTTCGCGGAAGCGACAGGCTTTGTAGGCGGCGTCCGCGGCTTGCTGGCTGCGGAGCGCGTAAGCGTCGGCGTCGCGGCGGGTTATGCCTTTTTGTTCGGCTAATTTTTCGGCGGTCATGGCCATGGGCAGGCCGCAGTAGGTGTCAGTGAGGCCGGCCATCAGAGAGTCTTCGAGCGCGCCGCCGCCGAGCTTCAAGCCGTTGCGGGCGCCGCGGATGACGAAGGGGGCTTGGGTCATATTTTCCATGCCGCCGGCTAAGACCAGCGTCGCTTCATCGAGAAGGAGTCGTTGGGCGGCTTGAGAGATGGATTCGATGCCGGAGCCGCAGAGGCGGTTTACGGTGACGGCGGGGGTTTCCATTTTTAGGCCGGCCTTCAGGCCGACGTGACGGGCGCCGTAGAGAGCGTCGGCACTGGTTTGCATGACGTTGCCGAAAATGGCGTGGTCGAAATCCGCGGGGTCGGCGGCGGAGCGTTTGATGGCTTCGCGGGCCGCGATGGCGGCGAGTTCGATGGCGCTGACATCGGAGAAGGAGCCGGTATAGCGGGCCATGGGAGTGCGCGCGCCGGAGAGGATGACTACGTCCGTTGGAAACATGATTGGGGTCCTTTGAGCCTTTCGCGATTGTTTATGTGGCTTTTTATTATAGCGCGGCCGGGTCCTTGACACGTTCACGCCGGGTGCGAGAATTACCCGCGAGAAGGCAATCTCGTCGGAGTGGTTTGTAACAGATTAATTGGGGGTCGAAACGGTGCAAGATTTTCCGGAGTTCATGAAGTCTGCCGCAAACAAGATCGTAAGCAGCAGTCAAGCCACACCAGGTGTTGAAGGCTACGTTTTTGACGGAGTGGACGGAAGTCAAATGGCATTCTGGACTTGCCACGACACTGCCGATTCCGCCCCCCACGTGCACGACTACGACGGGTACATGGTGGTCGTCCAAGGTTGTTGTACCCTGATTTTTGGTCAGAGGCGCGTTCCGGTCAGAGCCGGAGAAGAATACTTCATTCCTCGCGGGCTCTGGCATGGCGGCGAGGTTGTGGCTGGCACGCGGACCATTCATGCCTTCGGCGGTCAACGCGCGCAAAGAAGTCATCAATAGAAGGCAACAACAAAATTGCGCGGCATGCGCCACTACAAAGTCAAAAGCGAAGACAATGGCAAAGTTTAGACGCGGGGAGTTTCCAGGGCGATGACCGTGTCGCCGCCGCTTTTGCGGGCTTCTTCCACGGAGAGTTCGGCGCGGTTGATCAAGTCGGTCACGATGTCTTCGCTGTCGTAGTCGGGCTTGGCGACGGCTTCGACGATGCCGGCGCTGAGGGTGACTTGGGTTGAGTCCCAAGGAGGGCGCAGGCCGCTGGCGGCGCGCAGGAGTTTATCGGCGAGATTTTGCGCGCCGGGTAACGTAGTGTCCGGAAGGATGAAGGCCAAGGACCAGGACGTGTATTTGATGGCTACGTCGTTCTGGCGGACCATGGGCTGGAGGGAGCGAGCTAATTGTTCGAGGAAGCGCTCCATCTGGGCTTCCCCCTGATTGCGGACGAGTTCGGGGCCGCGATCGATCTGCAAAATGGCTAAGGAGAGAGGAGTGTTTTGCGTGCGCGAACGATCGGCTTCGTTGAGCAGGCAGCTTTGGTAGGAGCTGCGGCTCAGGAGGCCAGTGCGCTCATCGGAAACGCCCATGCGGCGGACCAGGGAACGCAGGCGCGTGTGGCTGACGCTCATGAGCAACTGATCACCGATGGCTTGCAGGAAATAGGCTTCGTTGGGGCGCCATTTGTGCTGGTCGGAGCGGCCGACGATCAGCATGCCCGCCGGCGACTGGGTTTCTTTATCGGTGATGATAACGGCCAGCGCGGTGGCCAGGCCGAGTTCGCTGAGAATGGAATCTTCGGTAGCGTCGACGAGCAGGCCGCCCAGCTCGTCTGGGTGGGCCTTTTCCATGCGCGCGAGGAGCAACACGACTTGCGCGCCCGGGGCGGGCTTGGTGTCGTGGGCGCAAAATTCGGCGGCCATTTCCGGTGGACGGCCGGGAACGCCAACGACGGCCAGGCAGCGGGTGGCGCGCAGATAAGCGCCAACTTCGTTGACGGCAGTGTTCAACATGGCGCGGGGCGTTTGCTGGCGAAAGATTTTCTGGTTGATTTCAGAGATTTTGGTGAGATCGCGCAGGGTTTCGGCGGTGTAGACGCCGGTCTTGCCGGCGGATTGCGCGGCGGAGTTATCTACGGCCACGGGAGCGGGCGCGGGAGGAGGCGGCGGGACGGGCGCGGGCGTTTCGGCGGCAAAGGATGGAAGGTCGGGTCCCCGCGCTTTGGAGGGCGCGACGGAGGGGGGGGTGAAGTTGGCGAGTTGATAGAGATTCGCGAGGCGGGCGTTGCGCGTCTCTTCACCGGGAAACATGGCGGCGATTCTTTGCAGGCGTTCGAGAGCTTTAGCTTGCAGGGAATATTGCAGAAAAATTTCCGTCTGCACGATGAGATCGTCGAGAGCCTGGAGTTTGCGGCCTTCTTCGGTGACGGCCAAGGAAGGGGTCTCGGTGACGTGACTGGGAGCGGCCTGCGGCTGGGTGTGGGGGGTCGAAGTGCTGGTGGCGGATTTAGCGACGCGGCTGGCCACGCGTTTGAGGAATTCGTCATCCACTTTGCCACGGAGGGATTCGAGGCGCTCCTGAATGCGGTAATCGTAGGCGTCGATGTCCACGAGGCGCTCGATGGCTTCGCAGGCTTTGGGCAGGTTGCCGGCGCGGAGATAGACGTCGAAAAGTTTGATGAGGATTTCAAAGTATTGGGATTCGCGATTGAGTTCGTTGTAGAGGACGGCCCAGAATTCGAGGATGAGCTGGGAATTGGGATTGCGGGCGGCGACGCCGTCCATGAGGGCGGCGAAGTCATTCTGACGCTTGTCCGCAAACATGCGGCGTTTGAGGGTAAGGAAAATCTCGACGGACTTGGCGTCCTGGCCGGCGGCGGCAAAAGCGTCGGCGAGCTCAAAGAGTCGCGGACCGCCTTCGTTTTTTTCGCGCAGGAGACGTTCGAGGACTTCGCGGGAGCGTTCAAGCTGGCCGGAGCGCAGCAAGGCGTCCCCGAAAATATTCAGGAAAGCCGGATCGCTCTCGGTGGAGGAGAAGGGCTCGAGGAGATCGGCAGCCTCAGCATAGGCACCGTCTTTGATTTTGGCTTCGGAGTAGAGCAGCGCGACGCTGCGTTCCTGGGGAGCGAGACGATGGGCGCGGCCGAGTAGTTTGAGGGCATCGGCGGAGGCACCACCGGTAGTGGCGAGTTGCGCGGCGCGGAGAAAGGCGCGCGCGGCCAGGGCATTCTTGCCGATGCGCTCGGCGGCTTCCGCGAGGCGCAACTGGCGGGCGAGACTTTCGGGGTCGAGCTGGGCGATGCGTTCCCAGCAGAAGAGCGCGTCTTCGTCGCGCAGGGCGGCGGTGAAGAGTTCGGCGGCTCTGTTGTACTGCTCGATGGCTTCTTCCGGACGATTCTGGCGCTGCTGGAGGAAGGCGTAACGGGCGATGCGCTCGGGCGGCTGCTGGACAGATTTGAGGAAGCGATTATAAAGCGCGAGAGCCTTGGTTTCGTCGCGGGGCTCGACGAGGAGATCGAAGAGTATGCCGTAATAATTGGCGGCGAGATCGGGCTGCTCGCTGCGGGCGTAGAGATCGCCGAGGGCCTGAGTGGCCTCCTGATGTTGCGGGGCATCGGCGAGGACGGCGAGATAGGCTTCAATCGCGTCGTCAACACGGTTTTTTTCGAGGAACCGCTTGGCGCGGTCCAGGTTTTTGCTGACGTCTACGGCCATTGCGTTTGCGGCGCCCTTTTTTGGAACGACCCGCGTGGAGAGCGGGGAGCTCCGATGGCTTCGGAAATGCTTGTGTATGGGCGGGCAAGAATTGTTGCGCGCTGCCCATCGAAGGCGCGCGGCCCCCCGGTTGTAACTATATACCCGGGGTGAGAGGGCGGCAAAAATTGCGGGATGCGGGATGCAGAAATCGGCAACGTTGCGAGCGCGGGGACGAACGGAGGGGGCTGAAGCGTGGGCTACGTGGGGGCCAGGGGGAGCAGGCCTTGCTGGCGCAGATCGTGCTGGAGGCATTGGGGGCAGAGGCAGCCAGTGGTGGGCTGGTCCGGGGAAGCGGCTGGAGTTGGCATGGGCGCGTGCGGCAACTCTTTGCACCAGCACGGGCCTTGCGGATGGCAGGTGAGTAGGGAGTTGCAGCGGGAGCAGCGTGCGTCCATACGAAGATTATGGCGCTGAAATGGCGAGGTGGCGAGGCCGCAAGACAAAGATGGGAGATGCGCGACGCCAACGAGAGGGATGGCGCGAGGCTGACGGCCTCGGGGAAGTGTGGCAAACTGGGTGTTTACGTGGCGCATTTTTTGCGCGCCAGTGCGGCTGCGCAGCGAGCAAGCCCACCGGGTGGCCCAAGTTGCGGGTTTGCCGAGCGAGAAGCCAGAACACCGACGGCAAGAAGCTAAATGGATCCAAAATTCATACGCAATTTCTGCATCATTGCGCACATCGACCACGGAAAGTCGACGCTGGCGGACCGGTTGATCGAGTCGACGGGGGCGTTGACGTCGCGCGAAATGAGCGGGCAGGAGCAGGTGCTCGATTCGATGGACCTGGAGCGCGAGCGCGGGATCACCATTAAGGCGAAGAGCATCCGGCTGCACTACAAAGCGAAGGATGGAAATACCTACCGGCTGAATTTGATCGATACGCCGGGGCACGTGGATTTTTCGTATGAGGTGTCGCGAGCGCTTTCGGCGTGCGAGGGCGCGCTGCTGGTGGTGGATGCGTCGCAAGGCGTCGAAGCGCAGACGGTGGCGAATACTTTTTTGGCGGCGGGGCACAACCTGACGATTNNGTGGCGCGCGTGCCGCCGCCGAAGGGAAGCGCGGAAAATCCGCTGCAGGCGCTGATATTCGATTCGTGGTTTGACATTTACCGCGGGGCGGTGGTGCTGGTGCGGGTGATGGAAGGGCGGCTGAGGAATCACGTCAAGATCAAGCTGGTGGCGGGAAACGATACGTACGAGGTGGAGCAACTGGGGACGCTGACGCCGAAACCGGTGGCGCTGGAGGAGCTGGAAGCGGGCGACGTGGGATTTATCGTGGCAAACATCAAGCGCGTGGCGGATGCGCGGATGGGCGATACGGTGGTGGAGGCGGCGCGTCCGGTGGCGGCGCTGCCGGGATTCGAAGCCATCAAACCGATGGTGTTTGCGGGACTTTTTCCGGTGCTGGCAGATGAGTATGAGCCGTTGCGCGATGCGCTGGGGAAATTGCAATTGAACGATGCGGCGTTTTTTTATGAGCCGGAAAATTCCGTGGCGCTGGGATTCGGGTTTCGCTGCGGATTTTTGGGGCTGCTGCACATGGAGATCGTGCAGGAGCGGCTGGAGCGCGAGTTTGGGCTGAATTTGATTATCACCGCGCCGAGCGTGCTATATCGCGTGACGCGCGTGACCGGGGAAGTGCTGGAGATTGACAGCCCGGGGAAATTTCCGAATCCCAGCGATATTGCGAAGATTGAAGAGCCGATCATCAAGGCGATGATTATTACCAGCGACGATTCGGTGGGCGGGATTTTGCAGTTGTGCCAGGAGAAGCGCGGGGTNNTCGCTGGATTATCATTTGGCGGGTTATCACGAATCGGATTTGATCAAGCTGGATGTGCTGGTGGGCGGGGAGCCGGTGGATGCGCTGGCGCTGATTATTCACCGGGATTTTGCGTATGACCGCGGGCGGGAACTGGTGACGCGGCTGCGGAAGCTGATACCGCGGCAAATGTTTGATGTGCCGATTCAGGCGGCGATTGGGAGCCGGGTGATTGCGCGAGAGACGGTGTCGGCGATTCGGAAGAACGTGTTGGCAAAGTGCTATGGCGGGGACATCAGCCGCAAACGCAAACTCCTCGAAAAACAAAAAGAAGGCAAAAAACGCATGAAACGCGTGGGACAGGTGGACATTCCGCAGGAGGCGTTTTTGGCGGT
>PMOV01000337.1:0-441 GCA_003161195.1 Acidobacteriota bacterium
CCCCCATCGTCACCCGCCTCACCGCCCCACAGCATCTCCCCGGCGTGTGGGAATCGGTGCGCCGCGAAGTCGCCGCCGGCCAGCAGGCTTACATCGTTTATCCGGTGATTGAGGAATCAAAGCGCGAGCTGAAAGCGGCCATCGACGAATTTCACCATCTCTCGCGGGAAGTTTTCCCCAAGCTTAAACTAGGCCTCCTGCACGGGCGCCTCTCCAGCGACGAAAAAGAAGACGTCATGCAGCGCTTCCGCAAAAACGAAATCAATATTCTCGTGGCCACCACGGTGGTCGAGGTCGGCGTTGACGTCCCGAACGCCACCGCCATGATTATCGAGCACGCCGACCGCTTCGGTCTCTCGCAGCTACATCAGCTCCGCGGGCGCATCGGTCGCGGAGCAAAAAAATCCCATTGCATATTGGTGGCCCCGCCGCGCACCACGG
>PMOV01000337.1:541-3679 GCA_003161195.1 Acidobacteriota bacterium
TGCCGCCAGACTGGCAGCGCCGCTACCACCTCGCGAAGGTTGGCTAGCGCAATGCGCGTAATCGCCGGAACCTGCCGCTCCCGCCAACTCAAATCCCTCAACACGCCCAACCTGCGCCCCACGAGCGACCGCCTGCGCGAAACGCTCTTCAATATCCTGAGTCCGCGGATCTCCGGCGCGTATTTCCTCGATCTCTTCGCCGGCACCGGCGCCGTCGGCATCGAAGCCATAAGCCGAGGCGCGCAAGAGGCGCTCTTCGTTGAAAATCACCCGCCCGCCGCCAAATTAATCCGCGAAAACCTCACCGCTCTCGGAATCAAGTCGGGCGCTGCGGTCCTTCAACTGGACGCACTCGCAGCTCTGGAGAAAATCCAGCAGCGCCAGAAAGATTCCGTCTTCGCCTACGATTTTATTTTTCTGGATCCGCCCTACGCCGCCGCCGAGCAATACCTGAAGGTCATGGACTTCCTCGCCGCCGCCCCGTTCGTTACCACAGACACCATCGTCATCGCCGAACACACTCGTAAGTTCGAGCTACCGGAAGAATTCGCCGCCCTGGAGCGTGTCCGCGTCCTAAAACAGGGTGACGCTGTCCTAAGTTTCTACCGCCTCCGCCCGGTTTTGTAGGGGCGCAGCATGCTGCGCCCCCGGCTTGCCCGGACGTCGAAATTCATAGCTCTTTGTTTTTATTCAGGTGCCGAATTTAAGTCCGAAAGAGAAATTATTTTTCGACGTCAAAATAACCAGAACCACCAACCAACGCCGTCACAACTTTCCATACTCCGCCCTCGCCGCCGCCATCACCGGAATTCCCGCGTCCGCATCCTTCCAAGCCGCAAAAAAATCCTGATACGCCACCTTCGCCTTCCCCGTTTCCCCCTGCAACGCGTATGCCCGCGCTAATCCCAGCTGCGCCAGGGGCAGCACCTCGCTCGGTGGATACTGCGCCCGGTGGTCCAGAATCTTCTGAAACTCCGCCGCCGCATTCTTCCCATCTTTCATCTGCAAATAAATCTGCCCCCGCGTATAGACGGGACGAAATGCCGCGGTGTAAAAGGCAAATCCAAACTCATATTTTTCCGTCGGCTCGAGAATCGCAATGGCTTCGGCATATTTTTTCTGGTGCGCCAGGATGGACGCCTGCGTCTGCGGCCCGCTCAGATAGCGGATGTTTGTATCCACGGGAAAATTCCGGTGTAACTCGTCAACTAACTTTTGCGCCTGCGCCAGCTCTCCGGCATCCGCCAGCGCGCTCGCCGCGCATACTTTCGCAAACCGCTCGCCCGGCAGCCGCAAAGTCTCCGCGGCTTTCTGCTTCTCAAGCTCCGGATAGCCCATCTCTCCCGCATGCAGCGCTTCGCTGCACGTCACCCACGTGGGAATCTCGCCGAGCCCTAGCCGTTTCCCGGCCTCGGCGGCCTGCTGGTCGAGTTCGCTCGCTTGTTTGAGATGTCCCTTGCTCGCCTCGGAGTCGGAGAGGAAGCGCAGGATCCAGGGCTCAGCCTCCTTCCCCGCGCTCCACGCCTTCTCCTTTTGCACCGTGGCTTCGTCATTCTGCAGGATGGCAATTTGCAGGGTGGTGAAATGCAGGCCGTCGGAATCCGCTTGCCTCGATTGCCCGGCTTGCACCATGGCTTTGGCCTCGTCGATGCGGTTGCTTATCGTATAAGCAGTTGCCCCGTGCGCATATCCGTAGGGATCGCTCGGATCGAGTTTCAAGTCCTCCGAGACGGCCGCCAGCGCTTGATCAAAACGCCCCAGAATATTGTTGTGCAGCGCCAGATTGGCTATCGGGCGATTATCCCGAGGGTAGGTTTGATGCCACTTTTCGTACAGCTCCACCGCCTTCTCGTCGTCGCCGGCCACCGAATCGTAATAATGGCCCTCGATGTAAAGCTTTTCCCGCTCGCTGGCCCGGTCTCGCAGCTCATGCGATTTGCGCAGATAATCGGTGCCTTCTTTGTTGTCTCCCAGGTTCGATTCGCAAATCCCCAGCACCGCGTAGCCCATGGCAAAATTTGGGTCCAGCGCGATGGCCTGCTTCAAATGCGGAATCGCCGGCCCGTCCTGTAGCCGGTCGTGCAGCTCCACTCCCTGGCTGTACTCCTTTAGCGCTGGCAGCGAAGAGGTCGTCGCCTGTTCCAGCGGCTTGGCAAACTGCTGCACGCTCGCCAGCGATTCGCCCAGTTTTTTTCGCAGGTCCGTGGCCGCCGAATCCAGCGATTTCAGCACCGCTTCCTTGCTCTCCGCTTCGGTCTGTTGCGTGGCCAGCGAATCGCCGGTTTGCGCGTTGGTCGCTTCGAGCGCGATCACGTAATGGCTGCCGAGCGGCG
Source organism: Acidobacteriota bacterium (assembly GCA_003161195.1). Taxonomy (GTDB): domain Bacteria; phylum Acidobacteriota; class Terriglobia; order Acidiferrales; family UBA7541; genus Acidiferrum. Next base: position 2,875 of record PMOV01000337.1, read on the forward strand.
CGATCGATCCCGTGATAATCGCCTTGGCGTTTTCGCGCTGAGAAATTTCTTTCGCCAGGTCTTTGGTGATGCGCTCGTCGGGCTTTCTTCCCATGAATTGCAGCGCATTCTGAATCTGCGATTCGGGCAGCAGATTCATGTACGGCGATTGTCCCAGTTGCACGGCCAACGCGCGCTTCAGCGTCCCGTCGAAAACCGGATCGCCGGTGGTATTCACGAAGTCGGTCAGCACCACGGTGTCCTTATCGGTAAGCGCGCGCGCACGCCGGGTGGGAAGGAAGAACGCCGCGGCCGCCACGATCACTACCAGTGCAAGCAGCCCACCGGCCCAGGGAACCCAATACCGCCCGCCGGTCGTTGCCGCCGCAATCGCCGCTGCGACCGGCATCGCCGCGGAAGATCCCTGCGGCACGCTGGCCGAGCTAGTGTTGCCGGAAATCCCCGCTGTGCCACTCGAAGCCGCTGCCGCGCTACCAGAAGCCGCCGCCGCAAGGGAGCTCGCACTTTGCGCCGCTGACGATCCCAAAGCCCCTGGCGCGGCTGCCGTCGCGTCCGTCGCGATCACCCCCGTAAACGCGCTTGGGCTCGAGCCCGACTCCACCTCGCGCTTCAGCCGCAGCAAATCCGCGCGCATATCCGCAGCGGATTGATACCGCAAGTTCCGGTCCTTCTCCAGCGCCTTCTGCAAAATCCCTTCAAACTTTACCGGCAGCTCCGGGTTCAGCCTCACCGGCGAAGTCGGCGCGCGATTCATGATCGCTTCAAAAATTACCGCCGACGTTTCGCCGCGAAACGGCAGTTGCCC
>PMOV01000319.1:0-18073 GCA_003161195.1 Acidobacteriota bacterium
GTGACGATGGGGGTGCGGCCGGGCGGCAGCTCGTTGAGGATGGAAACGTCGAGGTCGCCGTAGAGCGTAAGGCTCAGGGTGCGCGGGATGGGCGTGGCGGTGAGCACCAGCACGTGCGGGGCGTGGCCGTGGGCGGCGGCTTTGTCCATGAGGCGTTTGCGTTGCAGGACGCCGAAACGGTGCTGCTCGTCGATAGCCACAAAGCCGAGGCGCGCGAACTGCACCTGATCTTCGATGAGCGCGTGCGTGCCGACGGCTAGATGAGAGGCGCCGGTGCGGAGGCGTTCGAGCGCGGCGGATTTTTCGGTAAATTTCATGCCGCTGATGAGGAGTTCGACCTGGTAGCCCGCCGGCGCTAGTAGACGGCGCGCGCCGAGAAAATGCTGCACGGCGAGAATTTCCGTGGGGGCCATCAGAGCAGCTTGCGTGCCGTTTTCGATGGCGATGACCGCGGCTTGCAACGCGACGATGGTTTTGCCGCTGCCCACGTCGCCCTGCAACAGGCGATTCATGGGGAACGGCTTTTCGAGGTCGGCGGCAATTTCCGCGAGNNAGTTGATAGCCGAAGAGTTCGTCGAAGATCAGGCGCTGCTGCGCGGGCCAACGGAAGGTGTTGAGGGCTTCAGGATCGGCATCGGGCGGTGGGAAATGCGTGTGAATTAAAGCGTCGCGGCGCGACGGGAGTTGGAGCTTGGCGCGCAGCGCGGGGGTAAGAATATCCGGCAAGTCGTGGGGCAAAAGCTGCACGGCGGCGTACATGGCGCGCCGAATCTGGCGCGAGCCAAAGGTGCCGATAGCTTCGTAGATGGGTACGATGCGGCCGACTTCCGTGGAATCGAGCTCTTCGGTGGAGAGAATTTCCATGTGCGGATTGACCATCTCGCGGCGCGCGGGACGCAACTTGTCGGCTTCGACTTTGCCGTGGAGGATTAGGGATTGTCCGGGTTTGAGGCGATTTTCGAGGTACCCGCCGTGAAAAAATTTGCAGGGGAGCGAGCCGGTATCGTCCTGCACCAGGAGATGGTAGATGGCGTCGCGGCCGCCGTACATGCCGCGGATGGCCTGGCCGCTGAGGACTTTGGCGCGCAGAGTATAGACGTTGCCGGGTTGGACTTCTTTAATTTGCGAGAAGCGGATGCGGTCTTCGTAGCGGAATGGCAAGTAACCGAGCAAGTCCAGGAGCGTGCGAATACCGCGCTGCGCGAGCAGTTCGGCGCGCTGCGGGCCGACACCCTTGAGCATGCGGACGTCGGTATCGAGGCGGAGGGGAACGTTGGCAGGCGCGTTGGCGGAAGCGAGCATCAGAAAGCTTACAGATATTTATACCATTGCGGCGCGGACGGGGCTGGCTGCGCTCCGCGGGGGGCTGAGCCATATCAGACCGCGCGTACCACGGGACAGTTCGCACGAGGCGCCACTTGCCCGACTGGGGCGACATTCGTCGGCTCGCTTGTGCGTATTATTAGGGTGTGCGCGTCGGGCGAGTGACGCTAAGGTTTTAAGCGGGACGCTGGCGCGAGCAGCTTCTGGAGGGCGAGTGGCGGGCGATCGATTAACGAGTGCGGATAAGCGGGCGCTGGTGTTGTGGGTCGTCGCTGCCGTGGTCGGCGCGCTGTTTGCCTACAAATATTATTTTCAGGCGTTCCCGGAAGCCTCGATCAATTTTCAGGTTTCGCGCGAAGAGGCGCTGAAGCGGGCGCGGACGTTTGTGGCGAGAATGGGGCGGGACGTCAGCGGCTACCAGTCGGCAATTGTTTTTAACGTGGACGATAACGCCAAGACTTATCTGGAACGCGTGGTGGGCCTCAAGCAAGCGAACCAAATGATGTCCTCGCAGCTGAACATCTGGTACTGGGATGTGCGGTTCTTTAGGCCGCAGCAGGAGGAAGAGTTTCGCGTACGCGTCAACCCGGCCGGCAAAGTGGTGGGGTACGACCACCNNACTACGTGGCGGAAAAATTAGGGATGGACCTGGCGGGCTGGACACTGTTGCCAGACGAGACGAGTTCGCAGCAAAAACCGAACCGCCTGGACTGGAAGTTTACCTGGCAGAAAAAGGACTTTCTCGCATCCGACCCGGCCCACACGACGTGGGATGCGCCGTACCGCATGGCCGTCGAGCTGCACGGAGACAGCATTGGCGGCAGCTATGAATTTGTGAAAGTGCCGGAGGCGTGGAACCGGGATTACGCGCATTTGCGGGCGCAGAATAATTTTCTGACGTCCGTGGCGCTGCCGCCGTACATCATCATTTTGGGCTCGGCGCTGTGGCTCAGCCTCGCGTTGACGCGCCGTGGCGAGGCGCATTGGTCCGCGGCCATCAAGATCGGGCTGCTAATCACATTTCTGCTGTTTTGCATGAGCATCAATGAATGGCCCGAGATACGCGCCGGGTATGACACCAATTCTTCCTACGCAAACTTTATTCTCAAGCAATTGGTGAAGGCGCTGCTTTTCGGCCTGGGCTCGGCGTTCACCATAACTCTGGTGCTGCCGGCCGCTGACGCGCTATACCGCGTCACGCAACCAGCCAGGTTGCGGCTCAACAAAGCTTTCACCTGGCGCGGCCTGCGCTCCAAGGAATTTTTCTGCTCCTCGGTAGTAGGACTTAGTCTGACCGCGGCTTCCCTGGGATTCGTGGTGGTGTTTTACACCGTGGGAAGCAAGTACGGGGTATGGGCGCCGCAGGATATCAGCTATGCCAATTCCGTCAGCACGCTGTTTCCGTGGATTTCTGGCGTGGCTATCGGTCTGCTTGCCGCGACCAACGAGGAGTTCACATTTCGCATGTTCGCGATTCCGTTTGTCCAGCGTCTCACCGGCTCTCGCTGGTTGGCGGTGATCATCCCGGCGTTTTGCTGGAGCTTCCTGCATACCAACTATCCGCAGGAGCCGCCGTATATTCGCGGGCTGGAAGTGGGCATCATGGGCATCGCCACCGGCATCGTGATGCTGCGCTGGGGCATTGTGGCCACGCTGATTTGGCATTACACCTATGACGCTTCGCAGGTGGGTTTGCTGCTGGTGCGATCGCATAACTGGTATTTCCGCATTTCGGGAATTGTCGTGGGTGCGGCGGCCGTGGCGCCATTGATCTTTGCGGCGATTTCCTATTTGCAGCGCGGCGGATTTGAGGCCGACGAGGACTTATTGAATCGCGCAGAGCCCGCTCCGGACCTAAGCTTGCGGAGCGTAGCTGAGCCGCTGGCCACTGCACGCACGCGGCGTTATGTGGCGCTAACACCCACGATGCTGGGGCTGCTGGGGGTGTTGACGATTGGCGGGGTGGCGGCGGTGCTCTACGCGAAAGTTCCCAGCATCGGTGACTATCTGAAGTTGTCCGTTGATTCGCGCACCGCGAAGGCGCGCGCAGACGATGTTTTACGCGCGCATGGCGTTCACCCGGAAACGTATTTGCACGCCACAATCTTCGTAGACAACACCGATGCCCTGGCCAATGAATTCCTGCGCGAACGCGTGGGTGTCGCCCGTGCAAATGAGATTTATGCCTCGCTGGTGCCCGGCGCGCTGTGGCGGATCCGGTATTTTCGCGACAGCCAGAAGGAAGAATACGCGGTGATTTTGCGGCCCGACGGCGGGCTGCATTCGCTGTGGCACGTGGTGCCAGAAATCTCTCCGGGTGCAACATTAACCAGGGACGAGGCCGTGGCACTCGGCGAAAAATATCTGCGGGAAGAGAAACATTTTGACCCCGGGCAGTGGACGCTAGTCGATGCTGAATCGCAAAAGCAACCGCACCGCGTCGATCACGTGCTGATCTGGCAGCAGCGGGAGGCGTTGACCGGGCCGGAGCAGAATTCGGCGAACTCCGCGGACCAGGCCTATGCGCGCATCCGCATCGAAATTTTGGGCAATGAAATCGCGAAGTACCAGACGTTTATCAAAATACCGGATGCGTGGAGCCGACAGCAGCAGGCCGAAAATGCACCGCGCTTTATTCTGAATTGGGGCGTCAAGGCGCTCGTTTTTGGCGGACTGGGTCTGGTCATGCTCATTATCCTGCTGCGTAATTTAAGATCGGAAGTCGCTTCGGCGATTCCGTGGGGGCGGCTGACGCGCTGGTCTATCTGGGTTGCCCTGGCGTTCTATGTGGCGTTTGGGTTGGGCTCCGCAGTACAGGACCTTCTGAATGGTTACGGCACGGACCAGTCGTTGAAATTGACACTGGCGGGAGTCGGCGTAGCCCTTTTGATTATCGGCCCGTTCTACGTCGCGAGCATGGCCCTTCTCTTCGGCGTGGCTTGGTTCTTCGCGGCACGGAGATTCGGCCGGGAATCGCTACCCGGGTGGCTAGGCATGCCCGAATTCTATTATCGCGACGCGCTGTGCATTGCAATCGGCGGCAGCGCGGCCCTCATGGGGCTCCGGCGAATGGTTCAGTGGGCACTCTGGCACTGGCCTTCCCCCCATCGCGAGTTCGCCGCGGCGTTCGGGGACCATTTCGATGCAACGTCGCCAGCGGCGGCCATTGTGGCCGGTGCAGTGATTCGCGGACTCTTTCTTGCTGGCCTTATTGGCGCAATTGCGGCATTTGTGGCGGATCGCCTTCCGCAGACCTGGTTGCGCGTATTGCTGGTGCTCTTCGCCGCGTTGGCGCTGGTGGGCGGTAATTGGGGCGGCGCGCCAGACCTTGCCAAGCAATATACTGCGGAGCTGGTTTTGCTGGTTGTTGTGTATCTCGGCGTGCGTTACGCGGTGCGTTTGAATTTACTAGGCCTCTTTCTGGTAATCGCGACGACCACCCTGGTCTCCGGGTTTTCTGACCTGCTGGGACAGCGCGAGGCGTTTTATCAGCTCAACGGATACATCGTGGTTCTGGCGCTGGCGGTTTTGCTGGGGTGGCCGCTGCTGGCATGGTTGAGGCCCAGGCCTGCGACGCAGACGAAAGGGGCCTGAGCAACCCATAGCTAGCCCTCTGAAACAAACCATTTGCACGAAGCGCCTGAAACAAATGGCCGGCCTGTTGCGTTGCTACATTGGGAGCGCTGCTTACTCTGGACGGCGTCCTGCGTCTATGGGAGTAGGCTCGCATGGTGTCGCCCCGGAGCGTAACGGTGACTTGTGGTCATACGCTGTGGGCGAAAGCCTTGCACGGACCGCATGCATTTGGGTTAAGCTGCTGCGGTAAAAGCGGTAAGGCAGCCCGGTGCGAAGAGAAAGCGAAGGATGCCGCTCCCTGGATTGAATTTTGCTTTAGCCGATGAGACGCGCCGCTTAGGCGCCATCAACGCCGTCTTGTCCACGGAGACCGCTTTGCCCAAGCTCGAAGACCGGTCGCTGGTGGCAGAGGCACAAGCGGGCAGTCGCGAAGCCTTTGAAGAGTTGGTGCGGCGCTATGACCGGGACGTGCTGCGCCTGGCGCTAAATTTGATGAAACGTCCGGAGGACGCCCGTGACGTGTACCAGGAAGCCTTCCTCAAGGTCTACCGCAACCTCCACCGCTTCCGCTTTGAATGCAGCTTTTATACTTGGCTGTATCGCATCGTCACCAACGTGTGCCTCGATCATTTGCGCCGCCGCCAGTCGCGTCCCGAAGATCAGGCGCCCGAGCTGAACAATAATTACGACGAAGGCGGCACGGATTTTTTTGAGCGGCAAAAAGAAAACCGCCCCCTGCAGGACCCCGAGCGCTGCTTCATCGGCAAAGAACTGGGCGCGCGCATAGCCGGCGCCATGGCGCTGCTGTCGCCGCGGGAACGCGTGGTCTTTGAAATGAAGCACTATCAAGGATTGAAGCTGCGCGCCATCGGAGACGCCCTGGGCACTTCCGAAGAAACGGTGAAAAATTCCCTGTTCCGCGCTACGCGCAAGCTGCGCCATCAACTGGGGGAACTGCGGTGAGCCACGCAGAGCATTCCCCGAAACAATTTCCGGAGCAAACGCCACTGAACTGCGAAGCTGCTGCGTCGATGCTGGTTTTCTATGCCTGCGAAGAAGTCACAGAAACGGAAAAGACTTTACTCGACGCACATCTGGCTTCCTGCGCCGCGTGCTCCGAACAATTGCAGCAGGAGCGCCGATTGCTCGGAGCGCTCAGCGCCACGGTGCAGCCCGCGGATGTGCTCGACAGTGCCGGCGTACTCCTGGCGCAATGCCGCAGCGAACTAGCGGAAAAGCTTGATGAACTCGCCGCACCCGCGGTAAAGGAGCGCTGGCAACCCTTCGGCTGGGTCCGCCGCTGGATGACCCTGCGCCCGGCCTGGAGCGCCGCCGCGCTGGTCGTATTCGGCGTCGCGCTTGGCACGCAACTCATACCCTGGCTCGAGACGGCCAATGATGTTGCCGGCCCGGCGGTCAACGTGCTCGCGGCGCCAAAAATCAGCGATGAGCAACTTTCGCAACTGGGCGTCTCGGGCATCCGCTTTTCGCCCGCAGCCGACGCCGGCAGCGCGAATATCCAGCTGCACCTCAACGCGCAACAGCCGCTCGTGCTCACCGGCAATGTTGACGACCCTGACGTGCGCCGTGTACTGACGTACGTGCTCGAAAGCGGGGACCGCTTCAACGTGGACGCGCGACTCGATTGCCTGGACGGCCTGAAACCACGCAGCGGCGATGCGCAAGTCCGCAAGACGCTGCTCGACGCGGCACACCAGGATCAAAGCGCCGCCGTGCGCATGAAGGCCCTCGAATCTCTGCGCGACGCCGCGCAACAGCAGGACGTGCGCAACGCCGTGCTGGACATTGTGGCCCACGACCCCAGCTCCGGCGTGCGTATCGGCGCCGTAAATTTGCTGGTGCGCTCCGTGGAACAAGATGCGCCGGGCCCCGCTGCAGCGGCTGAAGGCACTGCGGCGCCAGAGCATGCTGAGGACCCGCGGAAGAGCGCGGCGTTTGCCGAAGCCAATGCCGATGCGGCAGACGCCTCCACGCTTCGCGTGATCCGCGCGCTCGAAGAGTGCCAGCAAAAGGATCCCATCCGCGACATGCGGTCGCGGTGCGCGGCCGCGTTGCGGCAAATTGGCGTGCGGCCTCTGCGGTAAGCTGCACAACTTTCGCCAAACTTAGCGCGACGCGCATCGAGAATTTCTCGCGAATGAGTGCAGAACACGATGATTCGACGTTTTCTAAACGAATTTACATGGGCATGGCGAACACGGCGCCTCTTGCGCGCGCCATTCCGCACCGCCACGGTTGCGACTCTGACTTTCGCCGGTGTCACTATCGGCGCCGCCGCCGGTTCCGCAGGCCCCGCACGACCCTCCGGCCCGCACGACCCCGTTTCCAGCCCCGCGTTAGTCGCCACCAATCTCCCCGGCGCCGCACCCCATGTCAGTGCCGACCGTAACGGCGCCATCACCACCACCGACGGCCTCACCCTGCGCCTCGCCACGGACTTTGGCTCCATCCGCATCATCCCGCTGGCGCCCAACGAAGCCCCAGTGGTCCGTTATGTCGTGCACATCGAAACGGACGCGCGTGACCCGCTGGCCAAACACCTTCTCGACAACTACTTTCTAAGGACGCGCAGCAATTCCTCCGGCGTCGAAATCACCGGCGCCCTTCCCACACAATCCGCGCATGGCTCCACGCCCAGCGCGCAATTTTGGGTACATTTTGAAGTCACCGTCCCAGTGGGCTATCACGTCGACGTAAAAACCGGTGCCGGCGACATCGAAGCTCTCGATGTCGGCGGCAGCGCCAGCCTGGTCACGCAAGGCGGCAACATTCTCGCCGGCCGCATCGGCAGCGCGTATGACGTGCAACACCTACACAAGGCGAACAACAACTACGTTGCCGTGCTGCGTACCGAAGGCGGTCACATCCAAGTGAAGGAAGTCGACGGCGATCTTTCCGCCTTCACCGCTGGCGGCCACATCGTCGCCGGAAGTATTTCCGGCGACGCTTCCCTGCATAGCGGCGGCGGCCACATCCGCGCCGGCAAAATCGGCGGCCGCGCCACGCTGGATACCGACGGCGGGAACATCACCGTGAATCACGCGGAAAGTTTTGTCAACGTGCACACCGGCGGGGGACAGATTGATTTCGGCGAAGTCCGCGGGTCGGTTCGCGCGCAAACCGGCGGCGGCGGCATCCGCATCATGTACGTCTCCGGCCCCATGGAAGTGGTTTCCAACGGCGGCAGCATCTGCCTCACGCGCGTTTCGGGGGCCGTGCAAGCGGCCACCAACGACGGCACGATTACCGCATGGATCAATCCCGAAAATACGCTCCCCGGAGCAAACTCCATGGTGCGCCTGGCGGGCGCATCGCAACTCGCCTCCGGCAACGGCGACATCGTCGTCTTCCTGCCGCGCAATCTGGCCGCTAACATCGAAGCCGTGGTCACCTCCAGCGCCAACGCCTCCCTTTCCGCAAGCGCTTCCAGCCCAACTTGGAATTCCTCCAGCGTAACCGATGCTCACCGCATCGAAGCCGACCCCGCCATCCACCTCGCCATGCAACCTGTCCCGGGCGCGCCGCCCGGCACGGTGCGCGCCGTTGGCACGCTCAACGGCGGCGGGGAAACGCTAAGGCTCAGAACCAGCTCCGGAAATATCCGTCTGCAATTCCTCGATTCACAAATTGCCCTGCGCGAAGCCATGATCCGCGACGAACAGGCGCGCCTCAACCAAACGCCTGGCAATATTGCGCCCGTAGCCTTCGGCAACAAGGCCGATTTCGCGTTCGACCAAACCCTCCCGGACGGCAGCGCGCTGACCGGCCTGCCGCCCATTCCGCCGTCGCCTCCAGAGGCTAAGGACGATTGGCCCGAGACTTGGTTCACTGCCTTCAAAATCGCGCTGATGGGCTGGATGACCGAAGACCCAGCGGATTTTCAAAAGCGCCTCACCTACGCGCCGCATCCTTCCTATCCCGCGCTCGCGCAGACCGCCGGCATCGAGGGCGTGGTGAAATTGCAGGTGCGCGTGACCAAAGACGGGCGCGTGGACGTACAAAAGATTATCGAAGGCGAGCCGGTTCTTGCCAATGCCGCCATCGCCGCAGTGACGCAGTGGCGCGCCAAGCCCGGCACCGTCAATGGCAAGCCGGTGGATATCAGTTCCACCGTAACGTTTAATTTTTTGCTTCACTGACCAATCGAAGTTCGGATCACCGAGTTCGGTAGCAAAGCTGTTGGGCCAAGTTACATCGTTCCACTCCAGCGGAGGATTCATCCATATGTCGCATCCCCAATCCCGCATCGTCGCACGCGCTGCCATCCTCATCGCGCTCGTCGCCGCCCTCGGCGTCACGCCCGGCCGCGCCTTTAACAAGGACTTCAAGCAAACCTACCCGCTGCAATCGGGCGGTTCCTTCGATCTGCAAAACGTAAACGGCACCGTCGAGGTCCAGGGCTGGGATCGCGACGAAGTCGAAATCCGCGCCGTAAAAACCGCCAAGGAAAACGAAATGGACCTCGACCGCGTCACCATCGACGTCGATGCCAAGGCCGGTTCCGTTTCCGTGGTCACGCGCTACCCACAAGATAAGGGCGTCGAAGTCGCCGTGGAATATACCGTGCACGTCCCGCACAATGCGCGCATCGAGCACCTGGCCACCGTCAACGGCACGCTGCGCATATCCGCTGTGAGCGCCCTCGGCGACCTGCGTACCGTCAACGGCAACATCGAAGTCTACGAAGGCGAAGGCGCCTTGCGCGCACACGTCACGAATGGCAACCTGCACATTGAGATGGCGCGCCTCCGCGACAACGAAGCAACCATTGCGGAAACCACCAACGGCTCCGTGCTGCTCGCATTGCCGGCCGATGCGCAGGCCGACCTCGAAGCCCGCTGCCTCAACGGCAGTTTTTCCTCCGAGTTGCCCGTGGCCCTCACCAGCTCCGAGCAGCCGCGCGAAGTGCGTGGCAAAATCGGGCGCGGCGGGTCCTCCATCCGTTTACGCACCATCAACGGCGGGATACAAATTGCACTGCTGCGCTCGACGGTTTAGGTTCTGCCGCGTCTAAACGTGTAGTGAGGAGGTTTTAACGATGAACACAAAGTTTCTGTTTGCTGTTGGTGGCACGGTAGCGTTGGGCATGGTGCTCGCGGCGCTGCCTGGCCGCTCGAATCCCCCGCAGGTTCCTGCGCCGCAGGATCCCGCTCCGCAAGCCGCCGAACCGCTGCCCGCCCCCGAAGCCCAGTCCTTCGCGTTTTCCTTCGGCGAAGGCAGTTGGCTCGGCGTCGAACCGCACGAAGTCACCAGCGACAAAGCCCAGCAGCTCAAGTTGCCCGCGGAACGCGGCGTGCTCCTCGGCAAAATCATGGCGGACAGCCCGGCATCCAAAGCCGGCCTGCGCGAGAACGATGTGGTCACGGAAATCAACGGCCAGCGCGTCGAAGGCGCTTCGCAATTTCATCGCATGATCCGCGAAATTCCCGCCGGGCGCACCGTGCAACTCACCGTGTGGCGCGATGGCCGCGCGCAGCTGATCAGCGTCACGCTTGGCAAATCCGAGGATGCGCAGCGCAGCTGGTCGCAGGCCGCGCCCGGAGCGTTCGCCTTCCGCATGCCGGAAATGCCGGTGCTCCCGGAAATCCCGGAGTTTAATTTTGATAGTGGCACCCTGGCGATGTCGCCGCGCCCCCGCCTGGGCATTGATGCTGAGGACCTTGGCGGCCAGCTCGGGACATTCTTTGGCGCGCCGGAGGGAGAAGGCGTCCTGGTACGCGAGGTAACCAGTGGCTCCGCAGCGGAAAAAGCCGGCCTGAAAGCCGGCGACGTCATCGTTTCCTTGAATGGGGAACGCATGCGCTCCCTGGGAGACTTGCGCGGCAAGCTCGCCGGCAATGCCGCGGACAAGCCGACCACCATCGCGCTGGGTATACTGCGCAATCGAAGCCAGATGAACCTTACACTGGAACTGCCTCCCGCCACGGTAAAGAACAAGCATGTGCTAAAGCACGAGATGAGCATCTAGTTTCGCCCGTCACCGTCCAAGGCAAAAAAAGGGCCCGGAGATAGATGTCCGGGCCTTTTTTCGTTCACCGGCCTGCCGTGAGCGCGGACTCACCGCTCGCCCCTCTCAGCGTTCCGTCGAGCTCTCCACCTTCTCCGCGGCCACCGTCACCAACAGCCCATGCTCCACGAGCGTACCTAGCAAATCGCCAAAATTCTCGCGTAGCACGTGCGGCGCCACGTGGTACTCCTCCAGCAATTCCTGATACGCAGCCTCCAGGCAAGGTGCCGCCGTCGCCACCTGCCACATGCGCGCCCCCGTCTCGTCCAGCCCAAAGTAGCGCTCGGACTCGAGATTCAGCAACACCGCCTCATTGTCCAGAAAGCGCACCAACACGTGCGTCGGCACCTGCACGCGATCCGCGAACGTGAACATGACCACTCCCTAAAGTCCAATGGCGATTATTCTAGCGGGAATACCCGGTGCCGCGCCACCCCTCCGCGAATAATCCTGCGGGCCGTCTCAAGCCGTCCAGGAGCGCATTGTTTTCGCCGCTGAGACACGCTATAAATCTCTCGTGCCCGCATCGGCCATTGTTGTCGAAAATCTCGAAAAGCTTTTCCCTCCGGCGCCCAGCGGCTGGCGCACCTTTCTGCAACCTTTCGCCCGGCCGACCGTCGTGGCGCTCGCGGCAGTGTCCCTTCAGGTTCGCGATGGAGAGTCCGTCGCCCTGCTCGGCACCAACGGCGCCGGCAAATCCACGCTGCTTAAAATTCTCGCTACGCTCCTGCTGCCCACAAAAGGTTCCGCGCACCTCGCTGGCCATGACGCCGCCGCCGATCCGCGCGCCGTCCGCCGCCAGCTCGGCTATCACGCAGGAACCGACCACGGCTTCTATCCCCGCCTGACCGGCCGGCAAAATCTTTTGTTTTTCGGCCGCCTGAATCATCTGTCGCGCGCCGCGGCAGAGCAGCGCATCGCCGATCTGGCGCGACAATTTCATCTCGAAGAACACCTTAATGGCCAGGTGCGCACACTTTCCACGGGCACCGTGCAGCGGCTGAGCCTCGTGCGTGCCGTTCTACACCGGCCCCGCGTCTTGCTGCTCGATGAACCCACACGCAGCCTCGACGCCATTGCTGCTGCTGACTTCCGCCTCTTCCTGAGGCAACAAATCCTCCAGCGCGGCGGCACTTCCCTGCTCTTCGCCTCGCACACCATGGCGGAAATCGCGCAACTCGCCGATCGCGTGGCGGTCATCGATCGTGGCCGCCTGCTCGCTTATGACACTACCGCCGCGCTAAAACGCCAAACCTCCAGCGAAAGCCTGGATGATGTTTTTTTGCGCCTCACTGGCCGCTCTCCCCAAGCGGAAATGCTTGCGGAAAATTTGCCGGGCTTTTCCGGGAGCGCTCCTTCGTGAGCCGCGGCGCTTCCCAGCCCTGGCGTGAAGCCTGGCTCTTCTTCTGGCGCGACCTGCTCATCGCCAGCACCTATCGCACGGTGTTTGTGCTCGAAGCTGTCGAAGCCCTTTTCGGCGCCGCCATGTTTTACTACGTGGCGCGCTTCGTCGATAGCCCGCAGCTCGAGCGCGCCTTGCCGCAAGCCGGCGGCTATTTCGCTTTCTCGCTTGTGGGATTTATCTTTCTGGACTACCTGAATGTTTCCCTCGATACCTTCGACCGCAGCTTGCAGGAAGCGCGCGATAGCGGCACCCTCGAACACCTGCTCGTTACGCAAACTACGTTACCCGCACTGGTCGCCGGCTCTGCGATTTATCCCTTTATCGCTACCACCATTCGCATCGCCGTCTACATCGGTTGGGGCGTTCTGCTCTTTCACTTTCCGCTGCGCGCCGCCAACTGGCCCGGCGTCGCCGCCATGCTCGTCGTCACGCTGCTCGCCTTCTCCGGTCTCGGCGTTCTCTCCGCCAGCTATCTGCTGCTTTTCAAACGCGGCAATCCTGCCAAGTGGTTTGTCATCGGCATCTCCAGCGTCACCAGCGGCATGCTCTTCCCCGTTAGCATCCTGCCGAACTGGCTACAATTCCTGGCGCGCCTCAATCCCGTCACCTATGCTCTCGATGGCATGCGTGCCGCGCTCCTGGCGGACGCCAGTTTCTCCGCGCTGCTTTACCCCTTGGCCGTGCTGCTGATTTTCGCCGCGGCCCTCCTCCCCTTCTCCATCCTGGTATTTTCCTGGGCGCTGCGCCAAACCAAAAGAAACGGTACCCTCACGCACAGCTAGCTCGCACACGTTTCGTGCGCCCCGCGCCTGACGCATGGCCCAAAAAAACTGCCGGTCCCAAACCGCGGGACCGGCAGAACGGAGATTTCGTCTCCGACGCTCGCCGAATGTTTAACTCTTCTTCTTTCTGGTGTTCACCGAGATGTCGATGCCCGGAGTGATGGCCTGTAACTGCGCCAAGCCTTCCTTGGCTTGCGCGCCCCACGGCCCGTTGGGGTCTAGCTCCAGCGCTTTCTGGTACGCCTCGACCGTTCCCGGCGCCAGAATCACTTGATCCTTGTCGCCGACGCGTTTGGTGGTCATTTTGTAAACCAGCGACGCACCCAGCAGATACCAGGTTTGCGCGTTGTTCGGATCCAGGGACGCGGATTTCTGTAGCGGCTCGACGGCGTCGCCCAGCCGGTTGGCGTTATATAAACTGATGCCGAAATTGCGCCAGGCGCCAGCAGCATTCGGCGGGTCCAGCGACGCGGACTTCTCGTAGGCGGTCTTGGCTTCGTCGATCTTGCCGGAACGCGCCAGCACGTTGCCAAGGTTGTTGTAATAACCCGGCACATCCGGCTTGGCGGTGATGGCCTGCTGGTACGCGTGGATGGCGTCGTCGTTCCGCCCTGCGGTGTCGTATACGTCCCCAAGCTTCGCCCAGAACAGTGCCGCGTTGGGATCTTTCTCCCCCGCAGCTTGCTGCGCGGCCTTGAACTCCGTCTCCGCCTGACTGGAAAGATCCAGCACTTTCTGCTTGGCCGCATCTCGCTGATCGCCGGTCGCTTTCGTCAGCTCCGTTTTCGCGGCATGCTCCTGATCCAGCAGCGCCGCGCCAGCGGTGAAGTGCGCCTTCATGCTTTCGTTTGCTTTCTTCTGTTCTTCCTGCTTCTTCACCGCCTCCTGCGCCACCGCACCTTGCTTCGAGACGATATCTTTGAAATTCAGGTCCACGCGCGTTGGGCTTCCACCCTGTACCTGACATTGCGTGTCAAACGGCTTATTGGGCGCGGGGAGTATGGCGTAGACGTGGTATACGCCGGACTTTAGGTTGCGAAAGGAATAGTTTCCGTCCTTGTCGGTTTTGGTTTCCTGCTTCGCGCCTTGGTCGCTCACCGACTGCATAGTCAAATCCGCCCACGGCTTCCCGTCGACAGTGATGATATTTCCCGTGATGCTGCCGTCACTCTGGGCTGTGGCGCGCGGGGCCACCAAGGCCGCCGTCAGTACGATAAGAACCGTGGCCAGCACCACAACATAAACGTCGCGCAACTGCCCGCCCGGTATCGTCATTCTCTTCATCTCGCACTCTCCTGTGGACCGCTTCGCGGTCACCGAAAACTCGTATCGCAAGGCCGCGCCGCATCGCTTCGTAACCGCAGTCTCTTGCTGTCGCTGGGAAGTCCTGCCCTCGAATGCATCGGCAATCCAGGGTTGCGTGCACGGTGGCGTGCGCCTATTATCCACCATCCGCGCCGGATTCCAAGCCCACCCCTACCGCCATCGGACGTCTCGCTTAATTGGAAGCTTTGCGAGCCGCGGAAAGTTCGCCGGCGCCACGATATGAGATGGGGTCGGCAACGCCCGCCTCGGCAAACGCGCGCAGCCGCAACAAACAGCTGTCGCAAATGCCGCACGCCTCCGCTTCGCCTTGGTAGCAAGACCATGTCAGCTGCAGCGGCGCCCCCAACTCCAAACCCCGGCGGATAATTTCGCTTTTCTTCAGCGTAATCACCGGCGTAACGATTTCGATTTGCGTCTCCGGCCGCGTGCCCACCCGAATCAGTTCCTGAAACACCCGGTAATATTCCGGCCGGCAATCGGGGTACCCAGAGCTATCCTCAGCCACCGCGCCTATGTAAATCGCGCCCGCCCCAATTGCTTCCGCCCAGCTCACCGCCACGGTAAGAAAGTGCGCATTGCGAAACGGCACGTAAGTCACGGGAATCGCGCTCTCATGCGCGGCGTCCCCTCCGTTCGCGGGCAGCCTCGCTCCATCTGGTTTGCCACCAAGCTCGTTTTCAGGGACGGCAATGTTTGCATCCGTCAGCGCGGATCCGCCGATAGCCCGAAAGTGGTCGAGCTGCGCCACCAGCCGCTGCCGCACATCGTAAAAATCCGCAATATTTTCAAATGCTTCTCGCTCGCGACGTTGCGTCCGTTGGCCATACCCAGCGTGGAGCAGCGCAATATTCCCCGCTCCATGCCGCTCGCGGGCCATCGCCGTGCAGACACACGAATCCATGCCGCCGCTGAGCAGCACCACGGCCGCAGCCTCGAGTTTACGCACGCCGGTCATCTCCGCCCATTATAGCGCGGCCGCGGGCCTTCATTTCCTTGTCGACAAACGTCTTTAGACTCCCTTGGTTGCGGGATCCCAAACGAACTTGTGCAGTTGTAGGCCCAGGCGGACGGGCAAGCCGTCGGCGAGCAGCCATTCGACCAATGTGCGGGGTTCCAGGCCGGCCCATTTCCCCGCTGGATCCGGGAACGCGGGAGAGAAGAGGACCTGGCGGACGCGCTGAGCCAGCTTATGTTCCGCCGTAAAATCCTTGGCAAATTCATAGTCGCGTCGGCTGGAAACGACAAATTTTATTTCATCCTTTTCGTCCACCGCTTCGAGGTTGCGCGGATCAAACGTGTCGGCGGCCGAGGAGTCCGGGCATTTTACGTCGACGATCTTGATCACTTCGCGCGGCAGCCGCCCCACATAGCGCTCGCCGCTAGTTTCGATCATCACGGTATAGCCAGCCGCAAGCAGCTGATCCGCCAGCGCATAGATTTCTTCTTGCAGTAGCGGCTCGCCGCCGGTTAACTCCACGAGCGGCACCTTCGCCGAACTGCCGGGTTCACCCGTTTGGCGGCCTGCCAGTTCATCGACGCGTTGCAGAATGTCGGATACCGACATCTTGCTCCCGCCGTGAAAAGCGTAAGCCGTGTCACACCACGTGCAGCGCAGGTTGCAGCCCGTGAGTCGCACGAAAATACACGGCAGGCCCGCGCGGGTGCCTTCGCCTTGGATCGATTTAAAGATTTCTGTAATGAACATTGGCGATAGAAACTTCTAGGATTGGCTGGAGCGCGCCTTGCGCGAGGCGCGGCGCGACAGCCAGTACACAGCGCCGAAAAAAACAAACATGGCGATGAGCAGCCGCGGGTAGCCAGGCGCATATCCCATGTGGCGCAGCACCAGCACGTAACCCAGCGCGACCAGCAACGACGGCACCAACACGACCAACATGGATTTATTCATGGCTCCCGATTCTCGCCAACCTAAACCGTATCACGGCCCTGGACGGTACTGCGCACGGCTCGTGTCGGTCTCCCACACCACCACATCGGTGACGCGCGCGCCCTCGGGCAAATTCGTTAGCTGGCTGCTGACCTGCTCATAAAAATACTTGGCGACATTTTCCGCCGAAGGATTCACCGTTTCGAACGGCTCAAGGTCATTCATGAACTGGTGGTCCAGCGTTCCGGTAACGCCGCGGATGACGCGCTTCAGTTCCGTGAAATCCACCAGCAGGCCAATGCTATCCAGCTTCGGCCCCTCCAGCGTTACGCGTACCCGATAATTGTGACCGTGCACGTTTTCGCATTTGCCGCGATAGCCGCGCAGCGCATGCCCGGACGAAAATGTCTCTTCGACACTGACTTGGAACATAACCTGCTCTTCCCAGATGTGCTCTGACGATTTCCCTGCCGTCGCCAGTCGATAGAACTGGTGTCTTCGCGCAAAGCCGACCTGAACGAAGGCCGCCAACCTCGCCGCGCGCTTTACGGCCGGTTCAGGAACTTCTCGACCGTTTCCAACTCTTCGGTGATGCGATAGCTCGGCAGGGACTCAAGGAAGATTTTACCATACGGCATGCGACGAATCCGCGTGTCCAGCAGTGCCAGCACGCCACGGTCGGTCTTGGTACGGATCAGCCGGCCAAAGCCCTGCTTTAGCGCCAAGACTGCCTGCGGCACCTGAAACTCCGAGAAAGCGTTTCGTCCCTCCTCTTCGAGGGCGCGAACGCGCGCGGCCACGATCGGATCGCTAGGCACGGCGAAAGGTAGACGGTCGACGATCACGCACGAGAGCTGCTCCCCAGGCACATCCACGCCCTGCCAAAAGCTCGAAGTCGCGAACAACACGGCATTGGGCGTGTTCTTAAATCGCTCGAGCAGCGCCGAGCGCGGCGCCGTGCCCTGCAGTAACAACGGAAATCCCACCCGGCTGCGCACGCGCTCGAACAGCTCCTTCATCTGCGCGTAACTGGTGAACAGGCAAAACGCCCGGCCCTGGCTCAACTCCAGCAAGTTCACAATTTCGTCGGCCGCCGCCGCGGGATACGCCGCATTGCGCACGTCCGGCATGGTCCGCGGCAAATACAATAGCGCCTGCTTCGCATAATCGAATTCCGGCGGCAGCGCCCGCTCTTTGACGTGGTCCACGCCCAGGCGATGCCGAATGTACTCAAAACGGCCGCCGACCGTGAGCGTGGCGGAAGTCATCACCACGCTGTCGAATTTCTCGAACAGATGCTCGCGCAGAATCTGGCTGACGTCGATGGGCGTAGCGGTGACGAAGATCCCTTTATTGCGCCGCTCAAACCAATAAACATAATTTTTCTCGTTAGACTCGAACAGAAACGAAAACTCCTGGCGCAATTCGAAACTGCGCCGCGCCAGCCGCGTAAGTTCTTCCGGCCGCTGCGTCAGGGCCGCAAACTCCGTCTCCAGGCTTTTCAGCGCGGAAACCACGGCGTCGTACGCTTCGCGATGCTGCTCTAAGAATACTTCCCGCTCGCTGCGGGTAAAGGGGAAGCGTCCGTCGCGCGGCGGAAAGCCTTCAAAAAACTCCCGCGTGCGCTCGCGAATCCGCTGCGTGCGCCGCAGCAGCGAAGGCGAGCCAAGCTTCAGCATACGCAGCGTCTGATCCGCATCGCGCGCCAGCTCTTCAAAACGATAATTCGAAATCTGCCGTCCAAA
>PMOV01000319.1:18116-19541 GCA_003161195.1 Acidobacteriota bacterium
CATTTCTGCCCCGTGCACGCGTCGCGCCGCGCATCGATGCGCCCCCAGAGTTCAGAATCATCCGCGAGGAACGTCAACTCGGCGCGGTCTCCGGTCTCCGTTACGCGCGCCCAGTCGCGAATTTGTCGGAAAGCGTCCAGTTCGTCCATGCCGCGCAACATCGGTTGGTCGGCCATCGCATGCAGCTTTGAGCGGCATAGAAAATTGCCGCGGCCCTTCATCACCGCCACCTTCAGCTCCGGCGCGAAATGCTTTTGCAGAAACGGCACGTCCTTTTGAAAAAGTTGTTCCTGCAAAGACTTCGTCGCCGTGGAAATCACCACGCGCCGCCCGCTGCAGATCGCCGGCAAGAGGTACGCCAGCGTTTTGCCCGTCCCCGTGCCGGCTTCCAAAATGGCGTGTTGATGCGTCTCAAAAGCGTCGTGCACGCGCTCGGCCATTTCTAGTTGCGCCGGCCGATGTTCGTAGCCGCCAATCATGGATCGTTCCAGAAAACCGCCTGGACCGAACACCTCGTGCATCGAAGGTTTCCGCGTCGCCGCGGACGATTCGGCGTGCGCATCATCGGCTGCGGATCGCTCCACGGTAGGATCGTCTTCTAGCGAAACATAGCGGCGTTCAGGAGTCGACAGCGAAGCCACGGACGAAGTCGGCGACGGGTCTCTCGGCTCACCGCTTACACTCGATTTGGAAGCACGTTTAACCAGGAAACCTCGAAGCCAGCGTCACACTTCGCGCTAAAAACAAATATCTGATAAGCAATAACGATAGCACACCCGCCAAAACGGCAAAGAAACGCGCGGTGCGTGGGAGGGCTACGGAAGCGAGCGGCGCAAACCCTCGCGCAATGGCACGTGCGGGCTCCAGCCCAATTCCTGACGGATGCGCGCCGTAGAATAGCGCCGATTTTGCAGCGCGCGCTCTACCTGCAGAACACTAAATCCGCGTTCCGCGGACACGATGTGCACCGCTTCCGCGAAGCGCGCCGCAGCCAACACCGGAGTTCCAGAGAAAAACAGCGCACTGGTGCCCTGCACTTCCTTCCGCGCCTGGTGATACTGCTCCAGCGTAAGCGCCTCATCATCGAGCACAATATATTGCCGTAGCGCTACGGGGTTGCTGGCCTCGGCAGCGCATTGCATGGCGTCGACAAGATTCTCGATGTAGTTGAGCGGAACGCAGTTCTTCTTGTCGCCAAAGATCACGCTCGTTTTGCCAGCCTGGAAGCCGAGCAATCCGAAGGGTAGCGGCTTGCCCGGACCGTAGATTACGCCGGGACGCACAATCGTGACCGAGAGCCTCCGCGCCGCCGCAGCATTCTTCCGCGCGAAATCAACTGCAAAAGCGTCCGCTTGAATTTTGGATTGCGCGTAGGAGTCGCGCAGTTCGGCATGCGAATCGTACGGCGTCGATTCATCAATGACT
>PMOV01000259.1:0-9052 GCA_003161195.1 Acidobacteriota bacterium
GGAGAGATTGCCGGGGACGCGATCGTGCGGCATGCGAAGACGCGGTATATCGCGTTCACGGGATCGAAGGAAGTGGGGCTGATCATCAGCGAGGCGGCGGCCAAGCGTGCGCCGGGGCAGATCTGGATCAAGCGCGCGGTGCTGGAGATGGGCGGCAAAGACGCCACCATCGTGGACGAGGAAGCGGACCTGGATGCCGCGGTGGAAGGCGTGGCGCAGGCGGCGTTTGGGTACTCAGGGCAAAAGTGTTCCGCGTGTTCCCGGGCGATTGTTTCGGAGAAGGTGTTTGATACCTTCGTGGATCAGCTGGTGGAGCGCGCGAAGAAAATTACCGTGGGACCCAGCGATCAGCCCGGGAATTATATGGGACCGGTGGTGAGCGCTACGGCGATGGAAGGAATTCTCGGGTACATCGATCTGGGCAAGAAGGAAGGAAAGCTGGTGCTGGGCGGCGAGCGCGCGCCGGGCGAAGGATATTTTATTCCGCCGACGATTATTGCGGATGTGGCGCCTAAGTCGCGGATTGCGCAGGAGGAAGTGTTTGGTCCGGTGCTGGCCGTGATTAAGGCGCGGGACTTCGATCACGCGCTGGAGATCGCCAATGATACGGAGTTTGGGTTGACGGGCGCGGTGTATTCGCGGAACAAAGACAAAATCGCCAAGGCTGAGGAAGCGTTTTTCGTGGGCAATTTGTATTTGAACCGCAAATGCACCGGGGCGATGGTCGGTGCGCATCCGTTTGGCGGATTTAATATGTCGGGCACGGATTCGAAGACCGGCGGGAAAGATTACCTTTTGCATTTTCTGCAGGCCAAATCGATTGCGGAGAAGGTTGGTTAGACGTCTCGCTAGCAACGGCAAGGATTTGGTGATGTTACAAAGGCGCCCGCCGCAGACGGCGGCCGCTACAAAACCTTCGAGAAGCGTTTCATAATCCAGAAAATCGGGTAGCTCAAAAGCAGCATGTAGAAGGCTAGCGGCGCGTTGTCGCGATCGGTGGCCAGGGAGCCGACGAGGAAAATCGCGGAGGCCAGCACCGCCGCGCCCGTGGTCCACGGATAGCCCCAGGCGCGATAAGGGCGGGGCAACTCTGGAGCGCGCTTGCGGAGAATGAAGAGGGATGTATAAGAGAGCGTGTAGTTGGCGACGAAGAAAAAGGAGAGCATGGCAATGACGCGCTCGAAGGAACCGAGCACGAAGATGATAGCGACGACGGTGCTCAGGAAGAGCGCGAGAACCGGAGTGCCGCCGGCATTCACTTGCGAGGCGCGTTTGAAGAAGAGGCGGTCGCAGCTCATAGCATAGAGGATGCGCGTGCAGAACATCTGGCAGGCGTTGATGCAGCTAAGCAGCGAGACGATCATGATGGAGCGCACGATGACGTCGCCGTAACGGCCGAAGATTTTTCCGGCGGCGGTGCCGAGGACAAAAATATTTCCGGAGACCTCGCTCATGGGGAGCACGTAGAGGACCGCGGCATTCAGCAAAAGATAGATCACCATGATGGAGATGACGCTGCCGAAAATGGCGCGTGGCACGTCGCGGCCAGGGTCGCGCACTTCTTCGCCGAAATAAATGACGCCGTCCCATCCGTCCACGGTGTAGATCACCTGCTGCAGGCCCACGACGATGGCCACGGCGAGAAGCCAGCCTGTAGGGACTGCGGGAGACAGCGCCGCGGCGGCCGCCGCCGCTTGATGCGAGGGCCCGCCGAGCACGAAACACGCCAGAACCAGGATCACGAACGCGGCGGTCTTCAGCAGCGAGGTGACCAACTGCGCCCCGCTGCCCCATTTCACGCCGCGCCATTGCAGGACGAAGAAGAAAAGCAGCACGGCGATGGCGATGATTTTTTCGCCGCCCGCGAGGGGCGTGAAAAGCGCAGCGCTATACTCTCCGATCACGATGGCCACCACCGCGCTGGTGCCGCAGGTGGAGAGCGAGTCGCTCCAGCCGACGAGGAAGCCCGCGTACTCGCCGATGGCGCGGTGAGAAAAATTATATTGGCCGCCACTGCGGGGGATGGCGGCACCGAGTTCGGCCATCGACGAAGCGCACAGCAAAGCGTAACCGCCGCCCAGGATCCACACCGCGAAGAAAAGCCACGGATTGGGGAGCAGCTTGGCGATGTCGCCGGGGACGCGCACGATGCCGGCGGCGATGGTGTTGCCAATGGCGGCGGCGATGCCGAACCAGATGCCGAGGACTTGCAGCAACTTTCCCGTGCGCAACGCGGGTTGTTGCGGGTCGGCGGTTTGAGGGTTGAGTGGCATGATCCGGACGCGCGTCCGGAGTAGGCATAGTATCGGCCACGCGCGAAAAAGCAAGTAGCAAGTGCGTTTTCGCGGGCCGGGCGAATTCCCAAGAGGCCGGAACAGGGTATGCGTTGCGAAAGTTTTACGAGCGCGGCTGGCCGAGGAAGTTCCATTTGCCCCAGGCGAAGGACTGCTGCTCGAGGACGAAGTATTTGTCGACAATGCACAGGATCGCATGCGGCCGCGTCAGCCACTGCTCGTAGGTGATGCGCTCGTGGTCGATCATGGTTGCGAGTGCGTCGAGCTTCGCGGAGCATTTGCGTGCCAGAAAATTGTTGCAGAACGCGTGCACGATCCTGAGAAACGGCGTGTTCCACGGTTCGACGAACATGGCGCGACCGTTCGGCCGCAGTACGCGGCGAATTTCGCGGAGGCACTGATCCAGATCGTCGGGCAGCGTCGGCAAATGATGCAGGCCGCCTTGTACAATGGCGATGTCCTGGCTGTGATCCGCGAAAGGCAACTGACGGCAATCGGCGACGATGGTTTTCGCCGTGCCTGTGCATTGCTGCAGCAGGCGCGGTGAGAGGTCGACGCCCTGAATATTGCGAAAGCCGATGCGCGCGAGGGCCTGTAGTCCGTTGCCGCGTCCGCAAAATAGTTCAACGACGGCGGATTCCTTGGGCCAGTTGTCCGCGCCTGCGTGCCGAAGACGCGCCATGAATTTGGAGATCTCCCGCTCCGGCGTTTCAAAACGCGAATACGCCGCTTCCCACGGATCTTGTGGCACAGACGGAGGTGTTGCGCTCATGGCTTGGGGATGGTCTCCGCGGCCGTATAAGGCTGGAGGTCAGTGTTGTCGATGTCGGGATCGACTAGCCAGATGGTGCGGTCATGGAAATAGCGAACGAGCGCGGCATTCTGCGCGGCATTGAGTTCGCGCGCCCAGAGCACCTTGGCGGAGTCGATTTCCGCGCCGTTGAAAACCCATTCGTCGTGGATGTTGTGGTCAGGTTCGTAGCGCACCAGAATGAGATGCTTGCCTGGCTGGGCTTGCAACTGACGGAGAATCTCGAAGCGACTCGAATCTCCGGTGCAGGCCCAGGTAAGCTCGTCGCACTTGCGCGCGTGTAGTTCGCCGGCGACTTGCACTACCAGCAACAGCGCGATGCCAATGCACAAGGCGGCTCCGATGGGTCGCCCCGAGATTTTCCATTTGCTCAGGTGCCGCAGTGCTTGTGCGAGTAAGGCGAAAATCACGCAGGTGAGCGGCGCGGCGTAGTGCGGATTGGACCACACGATGATGAACAAGCCCGGAATGGAAACCAGAAGTGTGATCAAAAGCAGCCGGACGCGCCGATCGTGAAACAGGCACGCAAGCATCGGCAAGAGCAACAGCGTGGCCGGCCAAAAGAAGACCAACCGGAAGCGTTTCCATTTGACCAGGGAAACTGCTCGCGCGCCAGCCCAGCTGCGCTGATAATCTTTACGTTCCCACCCGTTGTAGAAATCGTCGAAGACCTGATTGTTGTAATGCAGGGCGGGCCGGGCGTCTTGCCACAGGAAAATCGGGCCGGTGACATAGGTGCGCAGGTTCAGCGTATAGGGAAACAGCAGCGGATGTGAGGTAACGCGCCAATTGTAGTACGCCATGGATGCGACGGTGCAGGCGAGCACCAGCAACAACGGCATGAGTACGTGGCGCAATCGCAGGGCACGTGGAATACGCGAAGCGCGGTCCTTAATCAGCCACCAGAGCAACCAGGCCGCGACGGGCGAACTGAAGAGGAGACCCTCATACGGGCGGCTGTTGGCGAGGATGGCGATGCCCAGGCCCAGCACAAGTGCGTCGCGATGGCGTGCGCGATGTTTGATGCGCGGCAGCGCTCCAAGCACCAGCGCGCCACCCATGGCGGCGACCGCTCCGCCCCAGTAGCTGTTCATCCAATAGCTTGCGAAGCTGAGTTTCACTGCGGCGAGCAAAGCGCCGAGCAACGCCCATTTTGGCGGCAGCCAGCCCTGCAGCATCCACAGAATCGCGGCGCACATGGCCGCATTGCTTAGAAGCACACCGAGCCATGGGTGTCCGAGCAGTTGCCCCAGCGCCAGCGCCACGCCCTGCGCGGGAGGATACATCGAGGCATACGTCGGTATCCAATTCTCGTGAAAGGTCTCGAAGCTGCGCCACATGGGGTGCGTTGGGTTGGTGAGGCGGCCATGCGCGAGGGTGTCGCCGAGGAGAAGGTGACTGAATTCATCGTGAATCCCTGGCAGCGGCAGGGGCAGCAGCGGCAACAGCGCCACGCGCAAGGCTACCACCGCAAAGAAGAGTCCGACTATTGTGCGCGATTTATTGCGTGCCGCGGCCGAGAAAACGCTCGCTATCTTTCGAAATAGTTTTCCGCCCGTCGCCGGCTTCATCACCACAAGCAGAAGGCACGTGGCGAGAATTACCGCGGACAACAAATCATTAGAGGACGTGTAGGGGACCAGGAAGTCGTCGATTGAACTGGACAAGGTGCAGGAATTCTCCCCACATCGAACGAAGCTGCGATGAAACAGTAGACCGGAGTTTCGCATACCAGGCACCGTGGAAACCAGTGAAACCGCAGTGCGTCCGGGTCTTCCGTTCTACGGGCGAAGAAGGTAGTCCGCAGCGGCGGCGGCTTGTTAGTGAAACTGGGGGCCGGCGGCGATATGATGATTGGCACCATGTCTAATGTCTTGACCTCCAGTCACGTCAATGTGCTTCCCGCGGGTCCGGCTCCGTTGCTCGAAGTGTCCGTGGTCATCCCGTGTTTAAACGAGGCCAATTCGCTGGCCTTTTGCATCGAGAAAGCCCGGGCCGCGTTTCGCAATGCTGGACTGCGCGGGGAAGTGCTAGTCGCGGACAACGGTTCTAAGGACGGCTCACAAGAGATCGCCGAGACGCTCGGCGCGCGCGTACTCCGCGTGCCGGAACGCGGCTACGGCGCGGCGTTGCGCGCCGGGATCGCCGCGGCGAACGGCGAATTCATCGTCATGGGCGACGCGGACGATAGCTACGACTTCAGCGAAGTGCCCAAATTCGTCGCTAAACTGCGCGAAGGCTACGACCTGGTGATGGGCAATCGTTTCCTCGGCGAAATCAAGCCGGGCGCCATGCCGCCGCTGCACCAATACTTCGGCAATCCCGGCCTGACCACGCTGTTGAATATTTTTTTTCGCTCCGGCGTGGGTGACGTGTACTGCGGCATGCGCGGTTTCACGCGAGCATTGGCGCAAGGCCTGGACGTGCGCTGCACGGGCATGGAGTTTGCGCTGGAGATGGTCATCAAAGCCGCACAGATGAAGTCGCGCATCGCGGAGATCCCCGTCATTCTTTGGCCAGACAAACGTGGCCGAGCGCCGCACCTCCGCAGCTTTCGCGATGGCTGGCGCAGCTTGCGTTTCATGTTGTTGTACGCGCCGAATTGGTTGTTCCTCCTTCCGGGAGCTTCGTTGATGATCGTCGGGTTGACCATCGTTGCGTGCTTGCTGCCCGGGCCGCGGCAAGTGCGGGGTCTCAACCTGGATCTGCACACCATGATTTTCGGAGTGTTCTTTACGCTGCTCGGCGCGCAAATCCTCTCGATTGGGGCTTTTGCCAAAGTGTTCAGTTATGCCGAGCGCTTCGATCACGGGGGCGTTTCGTTAAAGCGGGCGTTGCGCAGCGTCACGCTGGAATCCGGACTGGCCGTGGGCGCCGTCATGTTTTTGTGCGGCTTTTGTGGGTGCGCGTGGATCACCTGGCGTTGGGCGTCATCGCATTTCGGCCCGCTGCACGAGGTGCGCCAGATTCTCTTCTGGGCCATGTGGCTGTTCCTCGGCGTGCAGGTAATTTTCGGCTCGTTCTTCCTCAGCATGCTGGGCATCAGCCGGGGCACGTTTATCGGCGACTACGATCGCAGATAATGGCCGAAGAGAAAAAGTCCGCCGGTGCCGACTCCTCGCTTCTACTCTCCGCCGTTAAACGCACGCATCGGGTCTTCGTGCATCAGCGCCGCGTCCGTGTCCTCGCTGCCGCGTTGGCCGGGCAACTCCCACCGTCTGCCGCGGTACTCGATATCGGCTGCGGCGATGGCACCCTAGCCAGTCTGATCGCCCAAGCGCGCCCGGATATATCTATAGCGGGCGTCGAACTGCTGGTGCGCGCCGATTGCCGCATTAAGTGCTCGCCGTTTGACGGCAGCACGCTGCCTTTTTCCGCCGATTCTGTGGACGTGTGCATTCTGGTTGACGTCCTGCACCATACCACCGACGTGCGCATCCTGCTGCGCGAAGCGGCCAGGGTCACGCGCAAAAATGTCCTACTCAAAGATCATTTGAGCGAAAATGTCCTGGATCAGCTGACGCTGCGCTTCATGGATTGGGTCGGTAACCGCCCACACGGCGTGGCCCTGCCATACAATTACCAAAGCCGCGCGCAGTGGAACGCGCACTTCGCGGCATGCGGTCTCGAGACCGCTTCTTTCACCACGCAGCTTCCGCTGTATCCCGCGCTATTTAGCGCCGTCGTCGGCCGCCATCTGCACTTCATCGCGCTGCTGCAAAAGGCCGCGCAGCGTTGAACGGTCGCGGAGCGCCGCGGACCTCCTACTTCGACGCACCATCGATAAAATTCGCCACGTTGGTCTTCAACTTCGCCAAATCTTCTTCGCGTACGTACATCATGTGCCCCGCGTCGTAATACTGCAGCGTGATGTTCTTCCGCAGGGCGTCCGGCAAACCCAGATGGTCTGCGGTAAACTCCGTGGCGAAAAACGGCGTCGCCAGGTCGTAGTAGCCGTTCTCAATTTCCACCTTCAGATGCGGGTTCACCAGCATCGCCTGAATCAAATCGCCCTCCGTGTTCGGCGAGCCCGGAAATCCGAAATTTTCTCCCGCATTGTGCTTCCAGTTCCATTCCTGATTGGCTTTGCCGGAACTCCCGACGTACACCTTGTCCTGACCAAACTTCAGCTCGGTACGCACATAGTTATTCCACGCCGCCGTGAAGGGCCCGGTGATCGAGGTATCTTGCGGGTCGAACTCGGCATATTCGCCGATCAGATCGTAGGAAAATCCGGAGAAGCGCGCGTCCAGCCGCCCGGTCGTCAATCCGCGGCTGCGCTGCAGCTCTTTCATGAACTGTGGAAGCTCCACGCGCAAATCCGCCTTCGCAATATAGTCTTCGCTGAGGCCGGTAAAACGCGACAGCTTCTTCGCCATGTCCGCTTTCTCCGCAGGCGTCAACGTCGAGCCTTTCATCAGCGCCCCAGCATACTCCGTCACCGCAAACGTCCGCGCCTCGTCGATAAAAGTTTTCATGTCGGCCGGCTGGTCCTTCAGCATTTTGTGATACCACGCCGTGGCCGCATAACTCGGCAAATAGAAAATGTACGGCATGTCTTCGCTGGGGTTGAACGAAATGGTTCCCAGGTCCAGCACCGAAGAAATCAGCACAATCCCGTTGAAATACATCCCGTCATTGTTTTGCAGATAATTCGATAACGCCGCCGAGCGAAACGTCCCATAGCTTTCGCCTATCAGAAATTTCGGCGAGTTCCAGCGGTCGTTGCGGTTCACGTAGGTGTTGATCATCTGCGCGAGAGATTTGACGTCCTCATCGACGCCCCAGAATTCCTTGTCCTGCGATTTGCCCACGGCGTGGCTGAACCCCGTGCCCACCGGGTCGATGAACACCAGGTCGCTCTTGTCCAGCAGGCAGTAAGGGTTGTCGCCGACTTTGTACGGAGCCGGCGGCGGCGCTTCCGTTCCGGGAAGCGCCACGCGCTTCGGCGAAAAGGAACCCATGTGCAGCCACATGGAAGACGAACCCGGCCCACCGTTGTAGATGAACGATACCGGACGCGTGCTCAGATCTTTCACATCGCTGCGGGTATACGCGGTGTAGTAAATCAACGCCGTCGGCTCTTCTTTGTCGTTCTTCAGCAAGATAGTCGCGGCCGTAGCTTTGTAAGGGATGTTCTGCCCTCCGACGCGAATGGTGTGATCCGTGACCGAGGATTCTTCTTTCGGTGGGGCCGGGGCGGCGGCTGGGGCGCCGGCTGCCGCGGCGTCGGCCGGCTTCGCGTCTTTATCCTGCGCGCGTGCCACGAGTTGGCACTGCATCACCAGTAAAATCGCACACCACAGCACAATACGGCTTTTCGCGCTCATTCGGACAGGCCTCCAGGGCGTTGCAATCGTCACGGGTTTCGGCAAAGATTCTAACCCGCGCGGGCGCGCAGGCCAAGGTGGTTTATCGGGGAGTTATTGTGTGTAAAAAACGTAAATAGGCCGGAAGGGGAAGTGCTCCGTGGAGGAAACGGCGCTCAGAAGCGCTCGATCTCCACCTCGCCCGCGCTCTCCGGCGCTTTCGCGGCCGGCGCGGCATGCAATCCCGCGAGGGGCTTTCTTTGGCCTTCCAGAAAATCAGCCAATTCCAGGCGCAAATTTCCCGCGTTCGTCGAATACGTTAGGCCCACTTCGAAATCGACAATTCCCGCGCGAATCAGTTTCTGAATTTCCGCGTCGAAATGCTGCATGCCCTCGGTGTCGCCATCGCGCATGGCGTCGAGCAAGCTCTTGCCTTCGCTCTCGCCCTTCTCCACATACTCGCGCGTCCGCATGGTGGCCTTGAGCACTTCAACCGCCGCGACACGTCCGCTGCCATCCTTTTTTGGCAACAAACGCTGCGACACGATGTAGCGAAATGCTTTTGACAATCTGGTGCGGATGCTCTGCTGATCCGACAGCGGAAAAGTTCCTACGATGCGTTCCACCGTCTTCGCCGC
>PMOV01000259.1:9089-9259 GCA_003161195.1 Acidobacteriota bacterium
GTCAGGATGTGATACGCCTTCTCCTCGTTCATGCGATCGAGCACCGCCGCCAGCGTGGACGATTTGCCCGAACCCGTCGGCCCAGTAACCAGCACGATGCCATTCCGGAGGTTGATCAGCTCTTCCAGAACCTTGGGCAGCTTTAATTCGTCAAAACTCGGTATTTTGTC
>PMOV01000286.1:0-27671 GCA_003161195.1 Acidobacteriota bacterium
GGCCGCAATTCCGCAGCCCGCTGATCTGGGACGTATTCGCGGTCTCCACCTATGGCACGGTTTCGCTGTTGTTCTGGTTTGTCGGCTTGATTCCCGACCTTGCCACGCTGCGCGATCGCGCGCCGCACAAGTGGCAAGCGTACATTTTCGGCGGCTTGGCAATGGGCTGGCGCGGTTCGGCGCGTCATTGGCATCGCTACCAGTCGGCGTACATGCTGCTCGCGGGCCTGGCGACGCCGCTGGTGCTTTCGGTACACACGGTGGTGAGTTTCGACTTCTCGGTGGCCATCGTTCCCGGCTGGCACACCACGATTTTCCCGCCGTACTTCGTCGCCGGGGCGATCTATTCGGGCTTCGCGATGGTGCTGACCATCGCCATTCCGTTGCGCAAGGCGTATGGCCTGGAAGATTTCATCACCATGCGACACCTCGAGAACATGGCCAAGGTGATGCTCGCGACCGGCCTTATCGTGGCTTACGGTTACTTCTTTGAATTTTTCCTGGCGCGTTACAGCGGCAACAAATTCGACATGTTCCTGGTGGACCAGCGGCTGCACGGCCCCTACGCGCCGTACTACTACGCCCTGATTCTCTGCAACATCCTCACGCCGCAACTGCTGTGGATTGGGAAAGTGCGTCGCAGCGTGTTCATGCTCTTTATTCTTTCGCTGGTGATCAACCTGGGCATGTGGCTGGAGCGATTCGTGATCGTGGTCATCAGCCTGACGCGCGACTTTATGCCGTCGGCTTGGGGCCGTTATTCAGCCACTGCATGGGACTACGCGACCTTACTCGGCACCATGGGCCTGTTTACGACATTGTTGTTCCTGTTCGCGCGCGCGCTGCCGGCAATTTCCATCGCGGAAATGCGCGAGCTGGTGGCGCACCAAGCCGGAGAACATGAGTGATGGAAAAACAACACTCACAACTCTACGGGGTGATGGCGGAGTTTGAAACCGCGAATCAATTGCTGCGCGCGGCGGAAAAAGTGCGCGACGCGGGATACAAGCACATGGATGCGTATGCGCCATTCCCGGTGGAAGGACTTTCCGAAGCACTGGGCCTCGGCCGCAATCTGGTGCCCCTGTTGACGCTGTGCGGGGGCTTGTGCGGCGGGCTGGGCGGTTTCGGCTTTGAATATTGGGTCAACGTGATCAGCTATCCCATGAACGTTGCCGGCCGCCCGTTGAACAGCTGGCCGGCGTTTATTCCGGTGACCTTTGAGCTAACCGTTCTCGGCGCCGCGCTGACTGCGGTGTTCGGCATGATCGCTTTGAACGGATTGCCGCGGCCGCATCATCCGGTATTTAATGTGCATCGTTTTGCGTCTCGCGCCACGACCGACAAGTTTTTTATCTGCATCGAAGCCACGGACCCGAAATTCAGCCTGGCGGATACCGCGCGGTTCCTCGAGAGCCTGCACCCGCAGCATGTGACCGAGGTGCAGGATGAATAGCCTGCGGGCAAAGTTTACTCGCGTGATGCTGCTGGCCGGCGTGGCTTGCTCGGCCGTAGCCATCGGCGGGTGCGACCACTTGCGCCAGGACATGGGCACGCAGCCGAAATATCTTCCGCTCGAGCCTTCGGATTTTTTCCAGGATGGCCGCTCGGAGCGTCCGCTACTGGAAAACACGGTGGCGCGCGGCGCGGTGGCCAATGACGACCTGCTGCTGCCGAAGGACTCGAACGCTTTTCCGGCCTCCGTGCCCGTCACGCAGGAGTTGCTGGAGCGCGGCAAAGAGCGGTACGGCGCGTACTGCACGCCATGTCACGGTTTGCAGGGCGATGGCAACGGCATGGTGGTGATGCGCGGCATGAAGCGTCCGCCGAGCTATCACAGCGAGCGTTTGCGCGAATCGGCCAACGGCTATTTCTACGATGTGATCACCAACGGCTTTGGCCAGATGTACGGCTACGCTGCGCAAATACCGCCGCGCGACCGCTGGGCTATCGTGGCGTACGTCCGCGCGCTGCAACTCAGCCGCAATGCCCATGCCGCGGACTTGCCCGTGGAGCTACGGCAGAAGCTTTCTTCCGGAGATGGAGCGAAATGACCGCGCAGGACTACAAAGCGCCGGCGAGCGTGAACCAGTTGCAGAACGCCAGCTTCTCCGTGGGGCTGATTGCGCTGGCGCTGGGCGGTTTTCTCGCCTTACGCCAACCGGGTGCATTTTTTCACTCATACCTCATGGCGTACATGCTGATTCTGGGCTTCGCGCTGGGTTCCCTGGGTTTGCTGATGCTGCAGCATCTGACCAGCGGGCAGTGGGGCATTCTTATTCGCCGCCCGCTCGAATCGGCCACGCGCACGCTGCCGTTGCTTCTCGTCCTGTTTCTGCCGATTTTCTTTTTCGGCATGAAATATCTGTACGCCGCATGGCTGGATCCGGAAAAGCTGCAGGCCGAGCCACTCTCTCTGATGCAACAGAGCTGGCTGACCCTGAGCGCTTTTCGCGTGCGCGCAATGATCTATTTCGTAGTGTGGCTCCTGCTGATGACGCTCTTCAATTACCTGTCGCGCCAGCAGGACGTGAACCGGGAAGATCGTGCGCTGCGCCGACGGCTAAAATTTTGGGCCGGGCCGGGCATTATTTTGTACGTTTTTACCATGAGCTTTGCGGCCATCGACTGGGTGATGTCCATCACGCCGCATTGGGCTTCCACCATCTACGGCTTTCTCTTCGTGGCCGGCCAATTGATTTCCACCATGGCGCTGATGATCGCTATCGTGGTGTTGCTGGCGCGCCCGGGCGGGCCGCTGGACGGTGCATTGCACAAGCGCCACCTGACACAGCTGGGCGGGTTGCTCTTCGCCTTCATTATGCTGTGGGCGTATTTCTCGTTCTCGCAACTGCTCATCATCTGGTCGGGAAACTTGCCGGAAGAGATCAGCTTCTACCGTTCACGCCTGTATGGCAGTTGGGGTGCGGTGGCCATCGTGGTGCTGATTTTGCATTTTTTCATTCCGTTCTTCCTTTTGCTTTCGCGGGACTTGAAGCGCAACTCGAGGTTGCTGCCAAAAGTGGCCATGTGGATGATTTTCATGCGCGTGGTGGACCTGTACTGGCTCACGCAACCGGAATTTTCGCGCACCGCGATGCCCAATCCGCTGAATCTGGTTCTGCCCATCGCGTTGCTGGGCATCTGGCTGGGTTTTTTTGCGTGGAACTTGAAGCGCGAGCCGCTTTTGCCGTTGGGCGACCCGAAACTTGCTGAGGCCATTGCCAGCCATGAGCACTGAAATGCATAACACCGGCCACCAAATGGGCGATGAGCCGCGCCACGAAACGGTTTCGTTCGAGCCACGGGACGTGAAGGTGAAGACCATTGTTTGGTACCTCATCTCCCTCGCGATCGCCACGATCATCGCTTTTGGCGCATCGGAATACATCCTGCGCGGGATGAACAAAATGGTGGCGGCCTCCGACGCGCCGGAGATGCCCATGCGCAAAATGATGACCAACGAAGAGAAGATGGATGCGATGTATCCGCCAGAGCCGCGGCTGCAGGGCGTGCCCGGCCATGAAACGGACCCGCAGACGGACTTGCGGGAAAAAGTAAACGCGGATACGCAGGCCAATGAGGAGTTGCGCTGGATCGACCAGAACGCCGGCATCGCGCAGATTCCCGTCAGCGAAGCCATGAAATTGATCGTCGAGAAGGGCGTGCACGGCGCCGCGCCGGTGCCCACCAAGGCGCCGGCTGCTCCTGTTACTCCCGCTGCGAAATCCGCGCCCGCTTCAACAGGCGCAGGTGCAAACCATTAGGGCCATGTCTATGCGGAACAAAATTCGACTTGCGGTCGCATCGCTCGCGCTCTTGCTCAGCGTCGCGGCTGGCCACGCGCAAACCATTCCGAGCAACGTGGGCCAGACGGCTGCCACGCTGCCGCCCGCGCTGCAAAACGTGGGCTTCGAGCCCACGCTGAACGCGCAGATGCCCGGTGATGTGCCGTTCAGCGACGAAAGCGGACAGACCGTGAAGCTTGGCGATTATTTTACTCACGGCAAGCCGGTGGTCCTCGCGTTCGTCTATTACGGCTGTCCGATGCTGTGCAACCAAGTCGAGCAAGGCGTTGTCGGCGCCCTGCGCATGCTTTCGTTCACCGCGGGCCGGGACTACGACGTGGTCTTCATCAGCTTCGATCCGCACGAAAACGCGAGCATGGCCGCGGAAAAAAAGAAGAGCGCCCTCGGCCACTACAATCGCCCGGAAACGGCCGGCGGCTGGCACTTCCTCACCGGCAGTGCGGAATCCATCGCCACGGCGACCAAGGCCGCCAATTTCCGCTACAACTACATCGCGAAAACCAATCAGTTCTCGCACGCCAGCGGCATCATGATCCTCACACCGGATGGCCGCATCTCCCGCTATTTCTACGGTGTCGAGTATCCCGGACGCGATGTGCGCCTCGGCCTGGTGGACGCTTCCGCCGGCAAAATCGGCTCGCCCATCGATCATGTACTGCTGTTCTGCTATGCGTACGATCCCAGCACGGCCACGTATAGCGCCTCGATTCTTAAGATCGTGCGCCTCGGCGGCCTGCTGACCGTCCTGGGCATCGTGCTGGCTATTCTGCTGTTCCGGCGTCGCGAATTTACCGCGCCCCAAGGAGCGCACTAACCCGTGCAGTCGCAACTGCCACTTTTCCCCGAGCAGGCCTCCAACTTCGCGCCGCACGTTGACGCGCTGATGGGCTTCATCATTCTCGTTTGTTTGGGCTTTGCGGTCGCCGTCACCATCGCGATTATTGTTTTTCTGTACATGTTCCGCCGCAAATCGCCCGGGGCGATAGGCGTGGCCATTCACGGCGACATGCGCCTGGAGTCGGCGTGGATCGGCGTTCCGCTCATTCTGGCCCTGGCTATGTTCGCCTGGGGCGCAATCGTTTACGTGGACTTTCGCCGTGCGCCCCCCGATACGCTGGACATTTACGTGATCGGCAAACAGTGGATGTGGAAGCTGCAGCAACCCAACGGGCTCAAAGAGATCAACGAGTTGCATGTTCCGGTGGGCCAGAACGTCCGGCTCATCATGTCCAGCGAAGACGTGATTCACGATTTCTCCGTGCCCGCCTTCCGCGTCAAAATGGACGTGATGCCCGGGCACTACAACACGCTCTGGTTCCGTCCCACGCGGCCCGGCAAATATCACTTCTATTGCTCGCAGTATTGCGGCACCAACCACGCCATCATGGGCGGCTGGGTCACCGTGATGGAGCCGGACGAATACACCGCGTGGCTAGCCGGCTCCGGGGGCGCGCACGTGAGTCCGGTGGTCGCCGGGCAGACACTTTTCGCCGAAAAGGCCTGCCTCACGTGCCATCAGAGCGACGGCAAGGGCAGCGCGCCATCGCTCAACGGCGTCTTCGGCGGCCAGGTGCGGCTGGCCAGCGGCGCCGTCGTCACCGCCGACGAAGGCTACATCCGCGAATCGATTTTGAATCCCAACGCGAAAATTGTCGCTGGGTACCAGCCGTTGATGCCGACGTTCCAGGGGCAATTGACGGAAGAGCAGACGCTGGATCTGATTACGTACGTTAGGTCTCTGCAGGGAGAGCCGGTACCGAGCTCGGGCGCCGGAGTGATCCAGACCGCCGGAAAGAATTAGCTTATGAGTACGAACGCACAAACCATATCGCCGCACACCATGCCGGAAACGGACTACTTGAATGCCAGCTATGGCATCAAGTCCTGGCTGCTGACCACCGACCACAAGCGCATCGCGCTGCTCTATCTCTTTTCCGTTACTTTTTTCTTTTTCGTCGGCGGCATTTTCGCCACCATGATCCGCATCCACCTGCTCACCCCGGGCGGCTATCTCGTCACGCCGGAAACTTATAACAAGCTTTTCACCATGCACGGCGTGGCCATGATTTTCTTTTTCCTGATCCCGTCGATCCCCGCGGTGCTGGGCAATTTCTTAATTCCCATCATGATCGGGGCCAAGGATCTCGCGTTCCCCAAGCTGAATCTTCTTAGCTGGTACATTTATCTGATCGGCGGCGGCTTCGTTCTGTATTCCTTCAGCACCGGCGGCCTCGATACCGGCTGGACGTTCTACACGCCGCTCAGCAGCGTGTACTCGAATTCCGCCGTCACCGCCGCGGTCATCGGCATTTTCATTAACGGCTTTTCCTCGATTCTCACCGGCCTGAATTTCGTCGTGACCATCCACACCATGCGCGCGCCGGGCATGACGTGGTTCCGCCTGCCGCTCTTCGTGTGGTCGCATTACGCCACCAGCCTGATCTTCATTCTGGGCACGCCGGTCATCGCCATTACGTTGCTGCTCGTCGCGCTCGAACGCGTGTTTCACCTGGGCTTTTTCAACCCCGCGCTCGGCGGCGACCCCATCCTCTTCCAACACCTTTTCTGGTTCTACTCGCACCCCGCCGTGTACATCATGATTCTTCCAGCCATGGGCGTGATCAGCGAGATCATTCCTACATTCGCGCGCCGCCCGATCTTTGGCTATTCCTTCATCGCCGGCTCCAGTATCGCCATCGCCGTCATCGGGTTCCTGGTGTGGGCCCATCACATGTTCCTCACCGGCGAATCGCTCTACGCCGCGATCGCCTTCTCGCTGATGAGCTATCTCGTCGCTATTCCCTCCGCCGTAAAAGTGTTCAACTGGACCTCCACGCTGTACAAAGGCTCGATCGCCCTGGATACACCGATGCTGTACGCCATGGGCTTCATCGGCCTGTTCCTCATTGGCGGCCTCACTGGCCTCTTCCTGGCGTGCCTTGGCTTGGACATTCACCTGCACGACACCTATTTCGTCATCGCCCATTTCCACTACATCATGGTCGGCGGCGCGGTGATGGGCTACCTTGGCGGCCTGCATTTCTGGTGGCCCAAGATCAGCGGCCGCATGTACCCGGAATTCCTCGCGCGCGCCGCAGCCATCATTTTGTTCATCGGCTTCAATCTCACGTTCTTCCCGCAATTTCTGCTCGGCTACATGGGCATGCCGCGCCGCTATCACAGTTATCCGCCGGAGCTGCAGGTGCTCAACGTGATGTCCACCGCCGGTGCCTCGATTCTGGCGCTCGGCTACCTGCTACCGATCATCTATCTCGTCTGGTCGTACAAATACGGCCGCGTAGCGGGCCCCAATCCGTGGCCCGCTACGGGCCTCGAGTGGAAGACGCAGTCTCCGCCGCTCACGGAGAATTTTGACGTTACGCCGGTAGTCGATTGGGAGCCGTACGATTTCGAGCATCGCCCAGATCTGGCGCTGGAGCCCGGCGTCGGCGGCCTGTTGCCCGCCCACGGCGACGACTAGTTTTTTGTAGCGGCCGCCTTCTGAGGCGGGCGTCTTTTGTAGAAGCGAAGAAAATTTTGTGAGGGCGGCAGTTTTTTGCCGACACGGCGGCCTATCCCCGCCGCGAACTGAAGGAAAAGAGGACCACCGCGTGCACCGCACCGGAGAGTTATACGGACAGTTCGAGACGCTCGAGCAGCAGAAAGACACCGCCACGCTCGGCATGTGGGTCTTCCTAGTCACCGAAGTGTTGTTCTTCGGCGGCATGTTCATGACCTACACCATCAACCGCCATGCCTATTCCGCAGCGTTCGGCGTCGGCGGTAACACTCTGGACCTGAAACTGGGCGGCGGCAACACCGTCGTCCTCATCATGAGCAGCTTGACCATGGCCATGGCGGTGTGGTCCGCGCAAGTCGGCAAGAAGCAACTGATCACCCTCTTTCTGATTCTCACGCTGCTTCTAGGCGGCGTCTTCCTGGGCGTCAAGGCTATCGAGTACAAACAGAAATATGACCACCACCTGATTCCCGGCCAAAGTTTCGATATCACGTTCTGCAGCAATCATCCCGCGCCCTGCGGAATCAGCGCAGAAGACGCCGCAAAAGAGAAAACCGAAATTGCCGAAGCCTTTGAAAAAGATCCCAATCTGAATTCCCACGCGCAACTGTACTTCTCGCTGTACTTCGGCATGACCGGCTTGCACGCGCTGCACATGATCATCGGCGCCGGCCTGCTCCTCTGGCTCATCAAGGAAGCGGTGGCCAAGCGTTTCGGCCCGGGCTACAACACGCCGGTCGATATCACCGGGCTGTACTGGCACTTCGTGGACATCGTGTGGATTTATCTCTTTCCGCTTTTATATCTGATCGATCGGCACAATTAGGAGGCAGGAGAGCCGCGTGTCCGAACACATCGCATCGCCGAAACTGTACATCGGGATTTTCCTGGCGCTGATGATCTGCACCGCCGCCACAGTCTGGGCTGCGTACATCAACCTCGGGCAGTACAACATTGTCATCGCGCTGGCCATCGCCACGTTGAAGGCCACCTTGGTGGTGCTGTTTTTCATGCACGCGAAATACAGCCCGGGCCGCACGCAGCTGGTGATCTTCTGCGCGGTGTTCTGGCTGGGTATCATGCTCGCGCTCACCCTGAGCGACTACACCACGCGGCATGAGCTGACGCAGCAACAGGCGCAACCCGCAGCGCTGGTCGCACGTCGCGTCGCACCCTGACATTTTTGGTCGTTATTGGAATTTAGGAGGCGAGGAATCGCCGGCGGCCTGCTTGTGCCGAGAGAGGAAGATATTTTCCCGAGCACTAAGTGTGTTGTGGAAAACTTTTGCGCGCGAACAANNTGCAACCTGCGCGCCATTCTTAAGCTCTTTATTTGCAGCGTACTGCCATCTTTTGTCCAAGAAAAAATTGCCCCGTCCCCGCAAATTTACTCGTCCGGTAAATCCTGCATGCAAAGTTTTAGACATCGTGCGCCAACCTTAAGATGCCGCGTTTTCCCTCTTCCTCGCCGGACGATTGACCACACTCAACACGACCTGCTAATGTTAAAAGTTATTCTGGTCGCAGTGTCGCTACTGTGCGCCGGAGCTCCTGTGGAGGGAGCGCTTGGGACTCATGGGCCTGACGAAACTGGTAGTGCGCGGTGCGCGGCAGCACAATCTTAAAAATATCAGCGTGGAGATTCCGCGCAACTCCCTAACCGTCATCACCGGCCTCTCCGGCTCGGGGAAATCCTCGCTGGCGTTTGACACCATCTATGCGGAGGGCCAGCGCCGCTACGTGGAATCGCTGAGCGCCTACGCCAGGCAGTTCCTGGACCAAATGGAACGTCCCGATGTCGACGTCATCGAGGGCCTATCACCCGCGATCGCCATCGAGCAGAAAACCACCACCCGTTCGCCGCGTTCCACCGTCGGCACCATCACGGAAATTTACGATTACCTGCGCGTGGTGTACGCCTCCGTCGGCGTCCCGCATTGCCCGAAGTGCGGCAAGGCCATCACCCGCCAGTCCAGCGAACAGATCGTACAGGCCATTCTACAGGGCGAGCTGTGCCATTCCGACGATCGCGTCATGATTCTCGCGCCCATCGTGCGCGGCAGAAAGGGCGCGTATCGCAAGGAACTGGAAAAACTTGCGCAGGATGGCTACGTGCGCGTGCGCATCAATGGCGAATTGTATCCGCTTGATGCGCCGCCGACGCTGGACAAGCGCAAGAATCACACCATTGAGGTCGTCGTGGATCGTTTGCTGGTAAAGCCGGGCATCGCGGCACGCCTGGAACAATCCATTGCCACAGCGTTGAAACTGGCTTCCGGCCTGGTAACCGTAGCCGTGGTGGGCGGCGCCGAACATGTGTTCTCTGAGAAGCTCGCTTGTCCCGACTGCGGTATTTCCGTCCCGCAGCTGGAGCCGCGCTCCTTCAGCTTTAACTCGCCGTATGGCGCGTGCCCGGCTTGCAACGGCCTCGGCTCCAAATACGATTTTACCGCGGAAAAAGTCATCACCGATTGGACGCGGCCGCTGTTCGATGGCGGTTTGGGCCCGGGTTCCGCGAGCACCGGCCTGAAGCGCACGCTCGAACTCGCGGCTTACGCCCATGGCTTCCATCTGGATACGCCCTTTGACAAGCTGCCGGCGCGCGTCCAGAACATGGTGTTGTACGGCTACCCTCCGGCCAACGCGCCAGGCACGGAAGGCGGCAAGAAGAAAGCACGCGGCGAAAAGGGTTTCAACTTTAAAGGCATTCTGCAATTTCTGGACGAAAATTTCGCGGAATCCAGCTCCGACTCTTATCGCGAGTGGATGACGCGCTACATGTCCGCCACGCAATGCATCGCCTGCCACGGTAAGCGGCTGCGGCCGGAATCGCTCGCCGTCAAGCTTGGCGGACTTTCCATTGCGGATCTCACGGCGTTGTCCCTGCAAGCCGCGCGGGCCGCGGCAGACAAAATTCTGGGTCAGTTAAGCGCCCGCAACAAGGAAGTGGCCGGGCGCCCGCTCGAGGAAGTCGCGGAACGCCTGGATTTTCTGCTGGCCGTCGGCTTGAACTACCTGAGCCTCGATCGTTCCGCCGCCACGCTGAGCGGCGGCGAAGCGCAGCGCATTCGCCTGGCTACGCAGATCGGTTCGCGCTTGCGCGGTGTGCTCTACGTACTTGATGAACCGTCTATCGGCCTGCATGCCCGCGACAACGATCGCTTGCTCGGTTCCCTCGAACGATTGCGCAATCTCGGCAACACCGTGCTCGTCGTCGAACACGACGAAGACACCATTCGCCGTGCCGACTTCGTTCTGGATCTTGGCCCGGGCGCCGGAAACGCGGGAGGCTATCTGGTGGCGCAAGGCCAGCCGGAGCAGATTTCCGCCACGCCCGCATCGCTCACCGGGCAATATCTGAGCGGCGCCGCGCGCATCCCCGTTCCGGAAAAGCGCCGCAGCCCGAACGGCAAATCGATTCAGATTCTCGGCGCCACGGCGAATAATCTGCGCGACGTGGATATCACCCTGCCGCTCGGTTTGCTGACGGTGGTTACCGGGGTCTCCGGCTCCGGCAAATCCACGCTGGTCAACGATATTTTGTATCGCGCGCTGGCGCAGAAGCTCTATCGCGCGTCGGAAGCGCCGGCCACGCACCGCGAAATTCTCGGGGTTGAAAATATCGACAAGGTGATCGAAATCGATCAGGCGCCCATTGGCCGCACCCCGCGCTCGAATCCCGCCACCTACACCGGCGTCTTCGCGCCCATCCGGGAGCTTTTCTCCATGCTTCCGGAATCGCGCGAACGCGGCTACAAGCCCGGCCGGTTCAGCTTCAATGTGAAAGGCGGCCGCTGCGAAGCCTGCCAGGGCGACGGCTTGCGCCGCATCGAGATGAATTTTCTGCCGGACGTGTACGTCACCTGCGAGGTGTGCCGCGGCAAGCGCTACAACTCGGAGACGCTCACGGTGCGTTATAAGGGCCACTCCATTAGCGACATTTTGAACCTGCAAGCCGTCGATGCTCTGCCGCTGCTCGAGAATATTCCGCAGATTCAACAAAAGCTCGCCACGCTCGTGGAAGTGGGCCTCGGCTACGTTACCTTGGGCCAATCGGCGACCACCCTTTCCGGCGGCGAAGCTCAACGCATCAAATTGGCACGCGAACTATCCAAGCGCCAGACCGGCCGCACGCTGTACATTCTAGACGAGCCAACCACGGGCCTGCATTTCGACGACGTGCGCAAACTGCTCGATGTGTTGCAACGCCTCGTCTCGCTCGGCAACACCGTGCTGATCATCGAGCATCACTTGGACGTCATCAAGCAAGCCGATTGGATTATCGATCTTGGTCCCGAGGGCGGCGAAGGCGGCGGGCGCATCGTGGCGCAGGGTCCGCCGGAGAGCATCGCGCGCACCAAAAAGTCTTACACCGGCCAGGCGTTAGTGCGCGTGCTGAACATGAACGGACACGCCCACGATAATGGTGTTGGTCATAGCGGGGGCAATGGAGTTGCGGGCAGCGCTGGCAAAAGCGACGCAGATCCTTCTGCGCAGGGCCACGGATGAGCCGCTTTTCGCGCCATAGCGACGACTACTATCAGGTTTGCCACGACGTTTGCGACGCGGCGCGACATTTGCGTTCGGGGATTTTCTTGCAGCTTGCGCAACACCCTGCTTCTTCATAAAGTAAACCGCACACCCATGAGCGTTTATCCCATTTCGCCCGTCACGCTCCGCGAGATTCGTACTTACCCGCTGGCTTCGCGGAAAAGCAAAGTACGGGTGCGAGACTTTGCGAAGCCGCCGGTCGCGAACGCTTCTATCAGCAAGTTCCTCGATTCTTTGCCGGCCATTCTCGCAGGCAGCGATTTCCGAGACCTCGCCGCCGCATTACAACGAGCCAAACGGCACCGCAAAGCTGTCTTGTGGGGACTCGGTGGCCACGTTATCAAAGTGGGGCTCGGTCCGATTCTCGCCGATTTGATGCGCCGCGGATTTGTCTCCGGCATCGCCATGAACGGCGCCGCGCTGGTACATGATTTTGAGATTGCGCTGAGCGGCGGCACTTCCGAAGACGTAGACGCCAGCCTGAAAACCGGTGAATTCGGCATGGCCACGGAAACCGGTCTCTTCCTGAATCAGATTTCCGTGACCGCCACCTTTCACGGTATTGGCTATGGCGAAGCGGCCGGAAAATTTCTTGCGGGGCGCAAACTGGAGGGCGAAAACGCCGCGGCTTCCGTGCTGCTGAACGCCTACCAGCAGCGCATTCCCGTTACCGTCCATCTGGCGATTGGCGCGGATATTCCGCACATGCATCCCATGGCGGATGGGGCGGCGCTGGGCGCGAGCACGCACCACGATTTCCGCCTGTTCTGCGCCATGGTCGCGCAGATGGATGGCGGCGGGGCGTATCTGAATTGGGGGTCCGCAGTTATGCTTCCGGAGATTTTCCTCAAGGCCGTGGCCATCGCGCGCAACCGCGGCACGGCGCTGGACAAAATCACTACGGCGAATTTCGATTTCATCCAGCACTATCGGCCGCTGCAGAACGTGGTGCGCCGCCCGACGGCTGCCGCGGCCAGCGCCAAGGGCGCGCCGACTGCACGCGGCTTCGCCATCACCGGGCATCACGAATTGCTGATGCCGCTGCTGGCCACAGCGTTGGTCTCGGGATGGCCGAAGAAATCGCGTGGTGGCAAATGATACTTGATCCCGAGAGCCAGTTGCCGGTGGGCCCAGATAATCCGCCGGAGCCGTCATCGGTCTCGCCAACCGATGCGCGCGGCGCTCCGTCGCTGGGGACTCCGCCGCGCGACAAACTGGCGCCCGCAACCTTGTCGAGCGACGCGCCGCTGCATCCTTTCCCCAACGAAGCTCAGCTTGAGCCTTCGCCGCTTGGAGGCGATCCGATCTCCTACGCGGCGGTGTCCATTCCGCAGCCGGTCGAGTATTCGCCGGAGTATTGGCGATCCTCGCTGCAGTTGCCGGACGACTTGCGCATCTCGTGGTCCTGGTGGCACCTGCTGCTGTTCGTATGCGCGGCGGTGGCCAGCCCGTTCGTCATACCGCTGGCGATGGCTTTGGTCATCGCCATGTACACCCACGATTCCGCACCGCACATTCAGGCCATGTTCGCGAATCCGGGATTTCTGATTGCCGCACAACTGCTGTTGTTTGCGGCGCTCTTCTTTTTCCTGTACATCACGCTGGCGGTGCTGCGCGATGCGCCCTTCTGGCGGACGCTGGGCTGGCGCAAACTCTCCGACCGCGTGGGCAACCGCAAGCCCTGGATGTTCCTGGTGTGGGGCAGCGGGCTGGCGCTGTTTGTGGCGGTAGCCAGTTCGCGCGTGAAAGGCACAGAGAACGCGCCGATCGAAGAGCTCTTTAAGGATCCGCACTCGGCGTTGCTGCTGATGGCCATGGCGGTGTTCGTGGCGCCGCTGGTGGAGGAGACAGTGTTTCGCGGCTACCTGTACCCGCTCTTTGCCGGCGGCTTCTCGCGCGCCGCGGCACGCTTCGGCATGGATTCGCCGCGCGCGGTGCGCTTTGGCATGACCAGCGGTATCCTGCTGACGGGATTCCTCTTCGGCATCATGCACGGTTCGCAGCTGGGGTGGAATTGGAGTCTGGTGAGCCTGCTGACGCTGGTGGGTGTGCTCTTTACCTTTGCGCGGGCGAGCACGGGCACGGTGCTGGCCAGCTTTCTGATGCATCTCGGGTACAACTCGCTGATTGCGGTGTCTTCCATTCTGGTGACCAGAGGCTTTCAGCACATGCCGAAAGGTCACTGAGCGATTCCTCAGCGCGCGGCTTACGCGGTAAGATAAAAACAGACACTACAAACGAACGGATGGGAACCGCATGTACGTTGCACAACCGATTGAGTGGACCGACGCGGGGGTGGTGATGCTGGACCAGCGGCGGCTTCCCGCGGAAGAGATTCGCTACACGTATACGGATTATCGCGAGGTGGCCAAGGCCATTCGCGAGATGGTGATTCGCGGCGCGCCGGCCATCGGCGTGGCCGCGGCGATGGGGTATGCGCTGGGCGTGCTGCACTCGCCGGCGAAGAGCGTGGACGAGCTGCGCGCCGAGCTGCCGGTGATTCGTGAGGCGCTGGCGCAGACGCGGCCAACGGCGGTGGATTTGTTCTGGGCGCTCGAGCGCATGTCGAGCAAATTCGCGGCGCTGGATGCGGCGCGCGCCAGCTTGGCCGCGATTCGCGCGGAGATGGTGGCCGAAGCGCATCGCGTACACCTCGAGAAGAAGGCCACCGACGAAGCCATCGGGAAATTCGGCGCGGAGTTTATGCCCAGCGAAGGGCTGGTAATGACGCAGTGTAACGCGGGCGCCCTGGCCACCGCAGGAATCGGCACCGCGCTGGGCGTCATTCGCGTGGCGTTTGCTATGGGCAAGAAGCTCCATGTGCTGGTGCCGGAGACGCGGCCTTACCTGCAAGGCGCGCGATTGACCGCTTGGGAGCTGATGAAGGGCGGCATTCCGCTGACGCTGATTACCGACAACATGGTC
The DNA here is from genome assembly GCA_003161195.1 of Acidobacteriota bacterium. Taxonomy (GTDB): domain Bacteria; phylum Acidobacteriota; class Terriglobia; order Acidiferrales; family UBA7541; genus Acidiferrum. Next base: position 14,806 of record PMOV01000286.1, read on the forward strand.
GGCCACTTCCTGAAAACGGGCAACGTGAAGGCCATCGTCACCGGAGCGGACCGTGTGGCCGCCAACGGCGATACCGCCAACAAAATCGGCACGTACCAGATTGCCGTGCTGGCGCGGGAAAACAATGTGCCGTTCTATATTGCGGCGCCGATTTCCACGTTTGACCTGACGATTGCCAGCGGTGAGGACATTCCCATCGAGCAGCGCTCGGCGGAGGAAGTGACGCACATCCAGGGCGTGCGCATCGCGCCAGATGTGCCGGCCGCGCACCCGGCGTTTGATGTTACGCCTGCGCGGTACATCACCGGGATTGTAACGGAGCGCGGCGTGGCGCGCGGGCCGTACACGGAGTCGCTGCGCGACTTGGCGGCGCCGCAGCCGGCGCTTTCCACCGCTGGGTAGAACCACCCACTAACCACCGAAGGGATTATCGACCCTGCGCGAGCTGCGTTTGCGTGTCCTTAGTTGGCGGTTGGCGCGGCGATGCTTGCGGACTGTGTAGCGTAGCCGAGGAGGATGCCGACGATGGTGCCGGGAATGATGATCTCCACGTAGTGAGCATGTTGGAGTGCGGCGACCACGAAGGCTAGCGCGAAACCAAGTACGGCGCCGAACGCCACGCCAGCCAGCAGGGAGCGAACCTTCAGGGCGAAGAGGCCTGCAGCCAGGCCGACGATGGCGTCCTTGATCATGGAGCCCACAACGATTTGCAGGAGCATGGCGCGGACTTCTGGGGTGAACCAGGAGGTTGCGCCGTCGAGGGCGCCGAGGATTAGGCCCAGGACTACGCCGATACCGATTTTCTTCATGGCGTGTTTGTCTCCCTTATTGCGGCGGCGATACCTATCTGTTGTGCTGTTGGACGTGCCGATTCGCGAACTGTGGCGGGAGTTTATGCCAAGCTGCGGCTGTGGGGCAATCTAGAGTTTCTGGCGGCGGAACAGCCCCCGGGGTTTTGTGTAGGTGTTCATTCCAGTTACCTATTTTGATGGCGTGCTTGGCGGTCCGGCGTGCGGACGACAAAGGCACCAATGCGGGATTGGCGTTCCCAGAGCCGATCTAGTCGAGTTGCGCTTGGCGTGACGTCTTTTTGGTCTGGAGTGCGCAGCGCACAGGCGGGAATGCCTATGCTACCAGAGGCAAGATGTCGCCCTAAAGGGTGTCGCTACCAAGTCAAAAGCTTATAGGCTGAAACCAATGCCGCTCCATTGGCAAGCCTGAGTGATGCGACGCAAAGCTCATAGGCTGAAGCGTGCGCTACCTAAGTGCTTTGTTTGCGTTAAAAATGTTTTTTGGACCTCTGAAACGGCGGGGGCGAAATTGGGATACTGGACAGCGATCTGCTAGCTAAGTAGGTTGTTTATGTGTGATTTAGGTTTTCAGGTATGATAGAAATTGGGCGCAGTTCTTTACTTGGATAGTAGAGCATAGAATACGCTAGATGTCAAGTACTATTTTGGGTTTTTGGTCTAACACATCGAAGGTGCGCGGGAGCAATTGAACCGCTAGCGGGGGTGGCGGATGCGTTCGGCCAGGTTGCGGGCACGTTGGCGGGCGATGTCGACGAGATGGGGGTCGGCGGAGATTTGGTCTAGTAAGGGGAGGAGGTCCTGTGGTTCGGGGAGTAGGCCGCGGGAGAAGTCGGTGTCGCATTCGAGGAGGGCGTCGTTGATGCCCAGGCGGTCGTATTTCATGCGGCGGGAGAGGGTTTCGATGTTTTCCTGCTGGCGGGCCAGGCCCTCGAAGATTTGGAGGAGCTGGGTGGCGGGGGCGTTCAGGGTGTAATTGAATTTGGTTTCGTGGGTGACGTTGCCCTGGCGCCAGCGGAAGGTTTTTTCGCCTAAGCTGGCGATTTTACGGTGGACGTCGAGGTCTTGGGACTCAAAATGATTGAGTTGGGCGGAGAGGGCGAACATTTTGGCGCGCAGCGGGGCGCTGATGAGGAAAGAGGTGGCGCCGGGCTCATCATCGAGCTGGCGGATTTCGTAGGTGGCGTTGTCGGAATCTTCGTGGAGGATGATTTCGATGAGTTCGGGAGTGCTGGATTTGAAGACGCGGCGGAAGGTTAGCTCGGCGGAGGCGGAGGGAGAAGGAGCGGCGGACGCGGACTGCGAGGATGAAACTGCGATAGCCTGGCGCGCGGCGGCGGCGTGCGGCGGGGCACACATGCAGAGGGCTAGAAGCAGCATGGAGATGCGGAGGATCATCGCTGGACGAAATTCATCGGTGGATTACGATGCGCGGCGTGGGCCGAGGTGTTGCGCTGGCGGCCCGCGTCAGAGTTGCTGCGGTGATGTGGGCTTCGACGGCGACGCTGCGGCGCTTGGCCTGCGGCTTGCTCGCGAGTTGGGCGGCGGGAATGGCGAAACGGGAGCGGGTTTGCTCTGCTTGAAGATGGCAGAGGGCGACAGCGAGGGCATCGGCGGCGTCGGAGGGTTCGGGAAGTTCGGCCATTTGGAGGAGGGCGCGGACCATGATTTGCATCTGGCGCTTGTCGGCATTGCCGTGGCCAGCTACGGAGGCTTTCACTTCGCGGGGAGAGTAGCTGTGGACGGCGAGATTGTTTTGGGCGGCGGCGAGCAGGATGACGCCGCGGACTTCCGCGAGGCGGAGGGCGGTGCGGACGTTGAGGGCGCTGAAAATGCCTTCGAGGGCCAAGGCTTGCGGAGAGAATTGATCGATGAGCTGGCAGATGCGGGTGTGAACATCTTGCAGGGCGGCGCCGAGGGATTCGGCGTGACGTTTGGGGGCGATGCGCAGGGCGCCGTAATGGAGGAGGATGCAGCGGCGGCCATCGCTTTCGATGATGCCGTAACCGGTGGGGCCGGTGGCGGCGGGGTCGACGCCGAGCACGCGTAAATACGGGGATGGGGTGTTGGAGGGCTGAGAAATCACGCACCAAGTCTACGGCGAAGGGTGGCGGCAAGCCATAGGTTTGTGGGGCGGCGGCAAGCCATAGGCTTGTGGGATGGCGGCGCGCCGCCTGAGGGCTAGCGTTCGCTTCGAACGATCTGGACCGGCCGGGCATTGGCGATTTCCTACACACATTGCCCGGCATAGGGCGCAAGATCAGTGAGACGATTGGATTCGGGGCGCAAAAGCACCGCGGCGATTCTGCGACCGACGAGGTTTTATTCGAATGCCAAGCCTTTGTCTAAGGTGAGGAAAACATCGAAGCCCAGGCGATTGGCGGCGGATAAAAGAGAGCGCCAAGGCTTGCCGACGCGGGCCTACTTTTGTGACCCGGATTTGGATTAGTGGGTGCGTTGCGCAGCGATAAAATTTACGGATTGCTTCGCGGCTCGGTTTTGCGAGACAAAACAACTTTTAGCTGGCGACGGCGGCTTGGATTTCGGATTCGTCGATATCGAAATTGGCGTAGACGTGCTGGACGTCGTCGTGTTCTTCGAAAGCTTCGAAGAGGCGGACCATTTGCGTGGCCTGGGCGCCGGTGAGTTTAATGTAGTTTTGCGGGACCATGGCTAGCTCGGCGGATTCGGGAGTGATGCCGGCTTTGGTCAAAGCTTCTTTCACGGGTTCGAGGGATTCGGGCGGGGTGACAATGTACCAGCTGGAGCCGTCGTCTTTCAGGTCTTCGGCGCCGGCTTCGAGAACCAGGTCTAAAAGCTTGTCTTCGGCGGCGGCTTCTTTGGGGATGCTAATTTCGCCTTTACGGCTGAACATCCAGCCTACGGCGCCGGCTTCGGCGAGGTTGCCGCCATTTTTGCCCATGAGGTGGCGAAATTCTCCGACCACGCGATTGCGATTGGTGGTGACGACCTGAATGAGCATGCCGACGCCGCCGGGGCCGTAGCCTTCAAAGGTGGCTTCTTCGTACTGTTCACCTTCGAGCTGGCCGGTGCCGCGAAGGATGGCCCGCTCGACGTTGTCATTGGGCATGTTGGCGCCCTTGGCGGCGAGGATGGCGGTGCGGAGGCGCGGGTTGGAATTGGGATCGCCGCCTCCGAGGCGCGCGGCAATGCTGATTTCACGAATGATGCGGGTGAAGACACGGCCACGCTTGGCGTCAGTGGCGCCTTTTTTGTGTTTGATGGTGGCCCATTTTGAATGCCCGGACATAACACATCCTCTTTGTCATGCACGACCGGCTGGCGGTCTACATCTGGGAAATTTCAATCCCGCGCGCCCGCGCCTGGCTTGAAACGATCATTAGGCCAGACCTGGGTGCTGGGCGTTGGTACTGTGCGGAGACCAACAGGCGAACGGCAAAAAGCGCGCCGAACGAGTAAAGTTTAGCACAGGGCTGCGGGAGGGGAAACCGGGTATACTCTCGCGGGGCATCTCATTATATAGGTATAGTTTGGGTGGCGAGACGGACGGCGGGAGCGTTGGGGTAGTGCGGAAAGGCGCCCGCGTCCCCGGTTTTACCGGGGCAGGCAGAAGGCGGCCGCTACAAAGGCGAGAGCGAATGATGGTGGTTAGGTGGCAATGAACCAGCGTCGATTGCGGGTGCTGGCGGTGGCGTCGCATCCGGTGCAGTACATGGCACCGATTTTTCGGCGGCTGGCGGCACATGAGGGCGTGGACCTGCATGTGGTGTATGGGAGTCTGCGCGGGGCGCAGGCGGCGGTGGACCCAGACTTTGGAACGACGGTGCAGTGGGATGTGCCGCTGCTGGATGGGTATTCGTGGACGCATTTGACGAGTGGAACGTCGACGTTGATGCTTTCGCGTGTGGGACATCCGACGCTATGGAAATTTATTCGTGAAGGCGAGTTTGACGCGGTGCTGAGTTTCACGGGGTATTTGCACGCGTCGTTCTGGATCGCGCTGGCGGGGGCCAAATTTTCCGGGGCGGCGTTTTTGTTTGGGACGGACAGCGCGTCGTTGGCGCCGCGAGACGGGCGGAACTGGAAGAAAACGTTTAAGCGATTATTTTGGCCGAGTTTGTTTGGGTTGGCGGACCAGGTGATTGTGCCGTCGACGAATACGCGGGAGTTGATGATTTCGCTGGGGCTGCCGGAAGAGCGCGTGACGCTGACGCCGTATTGCGTGGACAACGACTGGTGGATGGGCCGGGCGGCGCAGGTGGATCGCGCGACGGTGCGCGCGAGTTGGGGCGCGGGGCCGGATACGTTGGTGGTGTTATTCTGCGCGAAGCTGCAACCTTGGAAGCGGCCGCGAGATCTTTTGCGAGCGTTTGCGAAGGCGGCGATTGGCGATGCGATATTGCTGATTGCGGGGGATGGGCCATTGCATGCGACGCTGGCTTCGGAAGCGGCGGCATTGGGAATTAAGGAGAAAGTGCGATTTTTGGGATTTTTGAATCAGTCGCAACTGCCGGCGGTGTATACGGGGTCGGATTTGATGGTGCTGCCGTCGCGGTACGAACCGTTTGCGGTGGTGGTGAATGAAGCGATGTGCTGCGGGTGCCCGGTGGCGGCGAGCGATCGCGTGGGTGCGGCGCGGGATTTGATTGCGCCGGTGAACGAGAAATTTATTTATCGGTGCGGGAATTTGGAGGCGCTGACTGAGATTTTGCGCTGGGCGGCGGGTAATCGCGAAGAGTTGCGGGCGCTGCGGTCGGCGGTGGTGGCGCGGATGCGGAGTTGGTCGCCGGAACAGAATATAGCGGCGACGGTGGCGGCGGTGCGGATTGCGGTGTCGCGCATTGCGGGCGAGGAACCAGAGGACGAAGCAGATTCCGCGACGCACGCGGGCACGACCGGGCCGACGAATGCCGCGGCGCATGCGCATCCTGGCAAGCTCCACGAATGAGGCTGCTGATTTACTCGCACTTTTTTCCTCCCAGCATTGGCGGCGTTGAGACGTTCGTGCGGACGCTGGCGGATGGGCTAGCGAGGATGCCGGCGGCGAATGGGACGGCGGCGTTTGATGTTTTGGTGGTGACGCAGACGCTGGCGGATGGACAGGACGACAAAGCGTGGCCATTTGCGGTGTTGCGGCGGCCGGAGTGGACGCAGGTGTGGCGGAAGATTCGCGGCTGCGACCTGGTGCATGTGGCCGGACCGGCGCTACTGCCGATTTTGTTTGGATTGCTCGCGGCGAAACCGGTGGTTGTGGAGCATCATGGATTCCAGACGATTTGCCCCAATGGGCAACTTTTGATGGAACCGGGCGGCGTACCTTGTCCGGGCCATTTTATGGCCGGGCGACATGGGGAGTGTTTGCGATGCAACTTAGGGGATGGGTGGCTCGCGTCGCTGCGACTGTGGGTGTTGACATTTGTGCGGCGATTTCTTTGCGACAGGGTGGCGGCGAATATTTCTCCTACGGAATGGCTTGGCGGGCTGGTTAAGCTGCCGCGGGTTGTGGCGATAGCGCATGGGATCGAGGGTGGTGAGCGGGAGCGGATGGCGGCTGAGGCCCGGCCGGCGCGTGAAGACGCAGCGCCGACCGTTGCGTTTTTGGGCCGGTTGGTGACGACGAAGGGCGTCGGCACGCTGATGGAAGCGGCGAAAATTCTGCGGCGGAATGGCGTGCGGTTCCGACTGTTGATCATTGGCGATGGGCCGGAGCGCGGAGCATTGGAAGCAGCGGCGCGGGACGGACAGCTGAGCGAGTTCGTGCGTTTTGCCGGACGGCTGGGGCCCAAGGCGCTGGAGGCCGCGCTGAGCGAAGCGGCGATGGTGGCGGTGCCGTCGCTGGGCGGCGAAGTGTTTGGGCTGGTGGTGGTGGAGAATATGTTGCGAGGGTTGCCGGTCGTGGCGTCAGATCTGGGCGCATTTGTGGAAGTACTGGGCGACGGTGGACTGACGTTCACGACGGGAGATGCGCGGGGGCTGGCTGCGCAATTGGCGCGGCTGCTGGGTGATCCGGAGTTGCGAACGAAGCTGGGAGCGGAGGGGCGGAAGCGGGCGGCGGAATTTTGTGATGTTCGGCGCATGCTGGAGGCGCACGCGCGGATTTATTTGCGGCTGGGCGCGGAGGAAGAGTCACGGACCCACTAAATTGCCAGCAAGGGATGCGCTGAGTTGCGTATCGCAGTGGTATCGCCGTTTATCGACCGCCGGCACGGCACGGAGCGGGCGTTGGCGGAATTGCTGGAACGGCTGGCGAGGACGTATGGCTGCGAAATTCACCTGTTTGCGCAGCGGGTTGCGGACCTTTCGGTAGAGCGCTGGAATGCGCGACGTGCCGGGGAGAACAGCGCCGTCATCTTCTGGCACCGCGTGCCTTGCCCCAGCGGGGCACCGATACTGCTAAGTTTTGCATGGTGGTTTTGGCTGAACCGGATTGTGCGCTGGAGCTTCTCCACTTTTTGGCGCGTGCGATTTGCCGTGGTTCTCTCCGCCGGCATCAACTGCTCAGACGCTAATGTGGTCATCGTGCATGCGCTGTTTCGGCGTCTGCAGGAATTGGCGCGGGCGAAAAGCGGGGAGGGTGTTGGGGGGCCGGGCGGGTTGCGAGTGGCTCATCGCCGTGCGTACTACGCGCTGCTGGCGAGGCTGGAGCGACGGATCTACGGTAATCCCGCGGTGACACTGGCGGCGGTGTCTCCGCGGACGGCTGAACAACTACGGACATACTTTTTCCGAAGCGACGTTGCGATTGTAGCGAACGCGGTGGACGGGGCGTTTTTCTCGGTCGGCGAAAGGCTGGTGCGCCGAGAGGAAGCGCGCCGCCGTCGCGCGGTGCGGCCGGATGAGTTGTTGCTGCTGCTGATTGGCAACGATTGGGAAGTGAAGGGCGTGGAAACGGTGCTGCGAGCCATGGCGCTCATGCCGGATTTGCCGCTGAGATTTCTGATCGTGGGCAGCGATGCGCCGGAATCTTTTCAGGCGCTGGCGCGATCGCTGGGCGTTGCGGAGCGCTGTTTGTGGGGACCGCCGGCCGAAGATGTGCGGGATTTTTATGCGGCGGCGGATGTGTACGTCTGCCCGTCGCGCGAAGATTCGTTTGGTTTACCCGTGGCGGAGGCCATGGCGAGCGGACTGGCGGTGATCACGTCGACGGCGTCGGGCGTCGGGTGGCTGATCGAAGATGGAGTGGACGGATTCGTGCTGCGCGAACCGCGGGATGCGGTGACGCTGTCTCGATTGGTGCAGCTGCTACACGATCAGCCGCAACTGCGTGAACGAATTGGGGGTGAGGGGGTTCGCACGGCGCAGGGTTGGACCTGGGAGCGCAACGCCGCCGAAGTCTGGAAACTGCTGCAGGGCATAGCGGAGCGGCGCACGTGACGAGGGATCGAGACATGCGATGATGCTGTTCTGCGCGCGGTGAAGGACCTCGAGGAGGCCTTGGACGCGCGGAACCATTGCGCAACAACCGTTCGGCTGGTGAATTGGATAAGTGTGGTAAGCTGTTGGAAGCACGCTGCGGAGAGGTGGCAGAGCGGCTGAATGCGGCGGTTTGCTAAACCGTTTTAGGGACTAAACACCCTAACGGGGGTTCGAATCCCCCCCTCTCCGCCAGATTTCCCCTGCCTTGATCCAGCGTCGAGACATCGTGGTGTGCGAAAACGTAGAATTTTGTTGGCCAGCCGCGGAATACCAAGTTCGGCGAGATACTGCCCGGGCTGGTTCATCTGGGCAAGCGCGAACTATAGACGCCATCGATGCGGAACAGTCGTAACGCCGCGGACGGCTCTAAAAACTGAGAGGCGCCCCGGTGCGTTGCTGTACTTCCGCTGCGCTCCAACCCGGCGCCAAATCCCGCAGGAGCAAACCACGTTCCGTAACATCCAGCACCGCTAAATCCGTGACGATAGTGTCCACGCACGCCAAACAAGTTAAAGGATAGGTGCACTGGCGGACGATCTTGGGCTGCCCATCCCGCGTGGTGTGCTCCATACACACGATGACGCGCTTGGTGCCTGCGGCGATGTCCATTGCGCCGCCGATGGCCCCTGCGCCTTTGGCCCCAGGCACTTTCCAATTGGCCAAATCACCGCGCTCGGAAACCTGGAAGGCGCCGAGCACCGCAACATCCAGATGGCCGCCGCGAGTCATTAAATGAGCATCCGCTTGGTGAAAGAACGAGGCGCCAGGAATCAGGGTTACCGGTACCTTCATGGCGTCGACGAGGTCGAAGTCTTCCTCGCCGGGTTTGGCGCGCCGTCCCATACCCAGTATTCCGTTCTCGCTATGGAAATAGACGGTGATGCCCGCGGGCAAGTGATCGGCGATCAAATTCGGAATGCCCCAGCCGAGATTCACGAAGGCGCCATCGGGTAACTCCCGCGCCGCTCGCGCAGCAATCTGGTCGCGGCTCAGGCGTTGTTTTTCAGACATAGCGGATCCCCTTGGCCACCACTACGCGATGCACGAAGATGGCCGGTGTGACCACCACTTCCGGGTCGATGGCCCCGACAGGCACAACTTCCTCCACCTCGGCAATAGTGGTGGCGGCGGCCATGGCCATGATGGGATTAAAATTGCGCGCGGCCAGGCGGTAGGTCAGATTCCCCAGGCCGTCGGACTTGTCGGCCTTGATAAAAGCGAAGTCGGCGTGAATGGGCATTTCCAGAATGCACCGCTGACCATTGATTACGCGCTCTTCCTTGCCGGCTGCGACTTCCGTGGCGACGCCGACGGTGGTGTAAAAACCGAGCAGGCCCGCGGCAGCGGCGCGCATGCGTTCGCACAGAATTCCCTGCGGAACTAGTTCGATGGTCACCTCGCCTGCGGCATGGCGCTCTTGAAAGGCAAACGAATGCGGGCCGGGAAATGCGGCAATTATATGGCGAATTTGGCCGCTCTTGAACAGCGGTGACAATTCGCCGTCGCGGGTACCGCAATTGTTGCTGATGGCGGTGAGTTCTTTGGTGCCGCGGCGCACCAGCGCCTGAATCAGATTGTTCGGGAACCCGGAGCCGCCAAAACCGCCAAACATGATGCGCGCGCCGTCGGAAATGGAGTCCACTGCGACGTCCAGCGTGACACAAATTTTGCTTTTCACGTGGCGGCTCCGAAGCAGAGGGGCGGACGGTCTTCACGGGCAGAATCTCCACGAACGCTTTCAGCCGCGTGCCGCCAACTTCGTCCACAATTAATTCCGCGACGTCCGATTCGTTTCTTTCCAGCCATCCCAAATCTTTTTCGAGGATGGCCCTCTTCTCGAACGCACTCACACCAACCCATACTTATTGCGCCTCGGCGGTGGAGCGATAGGCCGCATCAACGTCCGCGACGCTGGCCAGCTTGATCTTCGCAATTGGCATTCCGTCGTTGGGATTGACGTCCTCAGGCACTTCGTTGCTTGAACCATCGCGCCAAAGCCGGCCGATGTATTGCTGACTCAGATTCTTCAACGGATTCAAAGTCCACCCATGTTCGAAACTCGTTTTAAGCGCCCGGACAAATATTTCGGAAAAATCCCGCGTGGAAACGATTTACCACATGAGTCGCGAACGGTGTCAAGACAAATCGCGCGCGGGGGCAAATCCAATGGCTGTCGACACTTTTGTGGAGCAGTCTGTTAATAGATGCAATTATAACACTTGCCGATAGTGTCTGCAGAAAACTACTAGTACCACCGCCCCGCCGCTTTCGCGTTCGCGGCTTATGGTATAAACCTAGACTTCGCGCCGACGCTGCGGCGATTCGTTTTGGCGTGGAATCTGGGGGCGGGCTGATGGGCCTAATTTTGCCGTACCGAGAGTTCTCGCCCGGAACACAGCCGAATTATTTGCATTCGCCGTATGTTTCTTCCCTGCGGCGCTCGCCGACCAAGCCGCTGGTGCACATACCGCAAACTCTTTCAGAAATTACCGGGCCGAGTTGGGGCGCGAAGGACGTCGTCGCGGGAGCTTGCGATTTGACCAACAGGCATTCCGGCAGCCCAATCGGTCCGCGCATCGTAGTGAGCGGAAGTGTGATGGACGAAGACGGCCGCCCACTGACGAACACGCTCGTGGAAATGTGGCAAGCCAATGCCGCGGGAAGGTATCTGCACCGCAGCGACCAGAACAGCGCACCGCTCGATCCCAACTTTACAGGCGAGGGCCACACGCTCACGGATTCGCAAGGGAGATACCGCTTTGTGACCATTCGCCCCGGGGAATATCCTTGGGGCAATCATCACAACGCGTGGCGACCCGCGCATATTCACTTCTCGTTGTTTGGACCGGCGTTTGCCACCCGCCTCGTCACGCAGATGTATTTTCCCGGCGATCCCTTGCTGGCGTTTGACCCGATTTTCAATTGCACGGCGGATGAAGAAGCGCGCAATCGCCTGATTTCACGATTCGATTGGGAAACCACGCTGCCCCGTGAGTCGCTGGGCTATCACTTTGACATTGTCCTGCGCGGCCGTAACGCCACGCCCATGGAAGATGCCGACCGGCACCAGGAGTAAAAGGAATTTTGCGATGAAGCTTCGGGCGACCACTTGGCAAACCGTTGGTCCATTTTTCAGCATCGGTATGAAGCATCGCTATCTCGCGGATATCGCCGGCACAGACTCTGCCGGCGAGCGCATCGCCGTTGCCGGGCGCGTTTTGGACGGCGACGAAGCGCCCATCTCCGATGCCGTGCTCGAAATCTGGCAGGCCAATACCTACGGAAAATACGCGCACTCGGAGGACGCGCAAGATAAGCCCCTTGATCCGGCCTTTTTGGGTCATGGCCGCATTCCCACCCAGCGTGACGGCGCATTTGCGTTCACGACCATCAAGCCTGGCTCGGTGGATTTGCCGGATGGGCGTCCGCAGGCGCCGCACTTGGTTGTTGGTCTGATGATGCGTGGATTGTTGCGGCGCTTGACCACCCGGATTTATTTTCCTGGCGATCCGCTGAACGAAAGTGACGAAATCCTGCAACGGGTGGAACCCGCGCGCCGCAAAACATTGCTGCTTGCTCCGCATGTCGCGCGCACCGGTCGCTTTCTCTGGGACGTACACATGCAGGGTGAGTCGGAGACCGTGTTCTTTGACTTCTAGAATCGCGTTGCGCGCTTCGCGCCGTTTCCTGCGTGGGTTACGTGGACGATTCTCCAAACGGAGTTGCCTGGCATTTGCGTCTGGGAGCCGCGTGTGATGGATGCATCCGAAAAGCCGTTACGCCCCGAAGCCCGTGGCGCAGTCCGATTGGCCGCGCACTGCGCCATCAGCGAGATTCGCAGTCTCCTGGCCGCCAGACGTAGGTTCGTCATCCCTGCCCTCGCGTTTTTCGTCGTCTGCTATGTCCGGCTGCACATTTTGGTCGGATTTGATCCGAGTCGCCTCTCGTTCTCATCGCCGTCAAAGCTCTTAAACTCGCAAAGCCGATTGTCCCTGGACCTTGGGCCCACTCCTTTATTCTGCGAACGAAGGCTTGCTCAACCCGGTGCTGCGTCCCCGGTTACGCTCCGTTTTTCTCGTATATCCTTTACCATGTGGAGTTCTCTCCGGCCTTCTGCCATCGGTTGGGTGGGGGTAGTTGCCGCAATGGTTGCAGTCACACTGCGCCAGACTGGCGAAAGTGAACACCGATGAGAACGCAAGTGGGCATTGTCGGAGCGGGGCCCGCGGGGCTCCTGCTCTCCCATATCCTCTATTTGAACGGAATTGACTCCGTAATCCTGGAGACGCGCAGCCGCTCCTACATCGAGGAACGCGTACGCGCCGGTGTGCTGGAGCAAGGCACCGCCGATCTACTCACCGAGATTGGCGTTGGCGAGCGCATGAAAGCTCAGGGGCTGGTCCACGGCGGCATTGAATTGCAGTTTGCCGGGCGCCGCCACCGCATCGATTTCCAGGATCTTACCGGCGGCAAATCCGTGATCGTGTATGCCCAGCACGAAATCTTGAAAGATTTAATCAAAGCGCGGCTGGCCACCGGCGGCCAGTTGCATTTTGAGGTCTCCGGCGTAAGCGTGCACGGCTTTGCGAATGGCCGGCCCAGCATCCGCTTTATCACCCTGCAGGGGGAACCCGAAATACTGACCTGCGATTTTATAGC
>PMOV01000286.1:27679-56635 GCA_003161195.1 Acidobacteriota bacterium
TTGCTCAGTATGCGCTCCCAAAAAATCTCGCGTTTGTACGTTCAATGTCCGCCGGACGACGACCTCGCCGCCTGGCCCGATGAACGCATTTGGCACGAGCTGCATGCCCGCCTGGAGACCAATAATGGCTGGAAGCTGATCGAAGGACCCGTGGTGCAGAAAGGCATCACCGGAATGCGCAGTTTTGTCGTCGAGCCCATGCAGTACGGCAAACTGTTTCTCGCCGGAGACTCCGCGCACATCGTCCCGCCCACCGGCGCCAAAGGTCTCAACCTCGCCGCCGCCGACGTCCGCCTTCTCGCCAGGGCCTTCACCAGCTTTTATAAGTCCGGAGACACCGCCGCCCTCGAGCAATATTCGGAGATCTGTCTTCGCCGCGTCTGGAAAGTGCAGCGCTTTTCCTGGTGGATGACTTCCATGCTGCATCGCTTCGATAGCGACAATCCTTTTGACCAGCGCCGCCAGCTCGCCGAACTCGATTACGTCACCAGCTCCCGCGTCGGCGCGCAATCTCTCGCGGAGAATTACGTCGGCCTGCCATTCGATTGACGCCTTCGCCGCAAACCAGCCTCGTCATTCTTTGCCTCGCAAGGGAAGCCCACATTTCCAGAACAATCCAACCGGTCTGGTGTTTCTCTTCTTCTGCACCTGGGGCACCGTCTTTCTCGCGCGCATGAATAGCGGGTCAGGTCGGTGTTTTCGGATGGGAAAATTTTGGTCGAAGGGGGATTCGGGGCTTATCCCGCCGGTTCCGAAGCCGTTTGGAGCGCCTCCGTCGCCTTACTGTGAATCGCCCGCTGCGCCGTTCTAGAGGCTCTGGGCAGCGCCGGTGCTGAACCCGCCTAGAGCGGTGTTGCCCCAAACACGGAGTCGCCCCACCATACCACAGAGTTACCACACACCACGGAATTCGCGATCACGTTCAACTCGATACTTCCGTTCGAGGAGTTGATGGTCACAACGGAGACGCGTCTGCGCCGACGGTCGCCGGAGCCAAGTCTATGCTCTGCAGGGCGGCGGTCACGTTCAATTCGCCGGCGCCCATGGTGAAGCGATGATGGCCAGGTAAAACGCCGTGTGCCATCGGGGATTGCTGATTGCCCGCCACCTGCTGTGATTCCGGGGATAGGTGGAATCCATGCTCAAAACGTGACGTATGTATTGTTTGTTCAGTCGTAGTCGGTAAGTTGTTCAGTACTGTCAAGAAATAAAAAAACGCCGGCGCGAATACCAGGGCGATTTTGCCCAGGCGGAGGCTCACCGTTTCGCTGCTTCCGCGAACGTGCGAAAGTACGCGGTTAAGGCGTGCATAGTGGCGTCATCGAACCTCGGATTACCGGGCATTTGCGCACTCGGGTTTTCCGCCCTGGGGTCTCGCACATACGCCGCAAAATGGTCCGGCGAGGCCGCCGCTCTTGAGGCCAACACGGTCCACGGACGCTGCGCTTTCTGCCCGCCTTCCGGGCCGCTGTTGTGGCAAAGGAAGCAGTCCTGCTGGGCGATACGGAAACCGTCTTGCACGTCAGCGTCGCTGGCGTGCGGGCCTTTTGGAGCGATGGCGCCATATACTGTAGCTTCGTCGCGGAACTCCAGCCGGACCACGCCCCACGGAATTTGCGGTATTTCATCTTGCCCCAGCACCTTGTACGCCGGCTGGAAATCTGGGTGCGAGATCAGAAATGGCCCGATGTCCTGCTGGTGGGTCTCCGAATCCTTGGGCCAGTCTTTTGGCGGCTTATTATCGAGGAGCAGGGCCAGCAACGGCAAATGCGCTTCAATGTACGAGTGCCGGTAGTTGGCGTGATAGCCGTCGCTGCACACAGCGACGATCATATCCGTTTGTGGATGCCCGCTCACCTTGCGCAGCAGGGCCATCAATTCGACGCCGGACACACGCGTGGGCGCCATGAAATTCGGATCGTTCCGCACCAAGAAGGTCGCGGGCGGGAACGTGCGCAAATCCGCGCGCTTTAGATAACGGACCGATCCCGGCGCCAGTCCTATAAGGTCGCCCGCGACTTCCAGATCGAGCGGCGTTTCGCGAGTCTCGTGCAGCACGAGCGGCCTGCCGTATTGTGCCGCGGGCGTGGGCGAACCAATCGCTGATATGCCAATCAGCCAAACAACTCCAGACAGCAGTACGCACAGCGAAATAAGTCGAACATCCAACCATCGCGATCGCATAGCTTCAATCCCCAACGCGTTTTGCGGAAAATCTGTAATCCGTCTCCGACCAAAACTTCGCGCCGGGCAAGAGCACGGTAGTGGGGAATTTCGGATGATTCGGCGAATCCGGATAATGCTGCGTCTCCAGGCAGAGCGCCGAGCGCTTGATATATACCGCGCCGCCTTTGCCATGAATGCTGTCATCCAGAAAATTCCCGGTATAGAACTGAATCCCCGGTTCCGTGGTCCACACTTCCAGTTTGCGCCCGGAGAGCGGATCTTCTACCGTCGCCGCCAGCACCGGCTTCTTTCCGCCGCCGCCGTTCACGATCCAATTGTGATCGTAGCCGTGACCCAGCTTAAGTTGTTCCTCATCTCCGTCAATCCGCTTGCCGATTTCAGTGGCCTCACGGAAATCAAACGGCGTTCCGGCCACCGGACGCAGCTCTCCCGTGGGAATCAGCCCGGCATCCACCGGGGTGAACTTGTCCGCCGCTAGCGTGAGCTCTTCCCCCAAGATCGTCCCATTGCCGTGCAGATTGAAATATGCGTGATTCGTCAGGTTAATCACGGTTTTCTTGTCCGTGGTGGCGGAGTAAACGATTTTCAGTTCGTTGTCGTCCGTCAGCGTGAAGACCACGCGCACTTGCAGATTCCCCGGGAAGCCCTCTTCCATGTCCTTGCTCAAATAATCCATCTGCAGCGACGGTGGACCGTCGCCGGAAATGTCTTTCGCTTGCCACATCATTTTGTCGAAGCCTCGCAAGCCGCCATGCAGCGTGTTCTCGCCGTTGTTCTTCGCCAGCGTGTAGGTCACGCCATTCAATTTAAATTGCCCGTGCGCGATACGGTTCGCATAGCGCCCGATGGTGCCCCCGAAATGCGCAGTCCCTGCTTCATAGGCCGCGGCATCGTCATAACCTAGGAGGATGTCGGCGAAATTCCCACCGCCATCCGCGGTCTTGATGCTTACGACGGTGGCGCCGAAATTCGTGATGCTCACCTCTGTGCCGCGCTTGTTCTTTAGCGTGTACAAGTCAGCCACGCGGCCGTCGGCGATTTGTCCAAATTTCCGCTGTGTTATTTTCGGCGCGCCGGGTGCCGCGGCGGTTTGCGCCGCCGCTGGGGGCTCGAAAGTCCACGACAGGAAAGCCGGGAACAAAGCGAGAACCGGCAACGCCAGCAATAAAGCGCACCGTCCTCGAGACCCACGCAACATCTTCATATTCATCGACCTCCACGCTCCCTTTAACAGCGGGAATTGCTGACTACGGTATATCACCCACCAAGATTAGGCTACTGCCCCGATGACTTCCTGGCCTGTGTAAACGACTCTAATCTTGTGAGCTGGTGTGAGTGCTATCCTGTGTCCCGGTTTGCAGGCGAACGAGCTCGCCTTGCAGTTTTCGACCAACGAGAGGATGCACCATGATTTTCACCTTTGGTTACGCAGAAATCCCCACCCGCGGCGCGGCCATGCGCACCTTCGTGGCTGCTCCGGTTGCCGAAGGAAAGTACCCCGGCATCTGGTGCTACTCGGATATTTTTCAGCTCTCCGGGCCGTCGCTGCGAGCGTTCGCCCGCCTTGCCGGGTACGGCTTTGTGGTGGGCGCGCCAGAAATCTACCACCGCATAGAACCCCCTGGCTTGGTCATGCCCTTTGACGATGCCGGCCGCGACCGCGGCATGGCCGACGCGGGTAAGACTCCGGTGGCTGATTTCGATGAGGACTGCCGCGCTGGCCTCGATTGGCTGACGCAGCACCCCAAAGTGGCGTCGGGCAAAATCGGCGCTATGGGCTTCTGCATCGGTGGACACTTGGCGTTTCGTGCCGCGCTCCAGCCCGACGTGAAGGCCACGGTCTGCTTCTACGGAACGGGGATCCACAACGGAAAGCTGGGGGCGGACACCAACGCCGGTTCGCTCGAACGCGCCGGAGAAATCCGGGGCGAATTGCTCGTGGTTTTCGGCAGCGAAGACCCTCACGTTCCAGCGGAAGGCCGCGCCAAGGTCGCCGACGCCCTCGCCGCCGCCAAGGTCAAACACCGCATCCAGATGCTTCCCGCCCAACATGCGTTCATGCGCGACGAAGGTCCGCGATTTGATCCGGAAACCACCGATCAAGCTTTCGCGGCCATGATCGCACTTTTTCGCAAAACATTTTCGAACTGATGGCGGTTCGGAATGCACCTTAGGGCTGCTACGGAGCGGGACCGTCCCACGCGATGTGGTTGCGCTCCAGCAGCGCCAGCGCGTAAGTGATGGGAACGGCGGCACCTTGCGTCAGAATCGGGGGCGGGGGCGGCACTTGGGACGCGGGCTTCCTGCGGGACGGAGAAGGATCGTTTGCAGCGCCGGAGCCAGAGACTCCTGACCCCGCGGCGGAGTCGGCAGAAACGGCCATCGGATGCAGCCAGCGGCCCTCGATCAGGCCGACGACTCGGTGGGTGGTCGCCGACACCACAGGTGAGCCGCTTTGCCCCAACTGCACTTCGTGGCTGAAGAGAAAGATGTCGGTAAGCGTCTTGCGCGAGGCGGCCAGCGATTGTGCGAGGCCGGAGTCTCCCTTCGCAGTATCGCGCGCGTTTTCCGCAGACAAGGACATTGACCGGTAATCCAGCACCACCGCGCCGTACGTGTCCGCAACAGGCAATTCATACGTTTCGGGATTTCGCGGGTGACTCGGGCGCAGCGCGAATACGACGATTGACTGCCCATGATCCGGTTGGCGCGTTGCCAAAGGAAGAGATAACACGTCGTACGGTCCCGTAAACGGATTTGGTGTCACGCGAAGGATCGCTACATCGTGTTCCGTATCCACGTCCACGACGCTCACTTTCAACATGCGCGGCGGAGCAGCGGCGAGCCGCAGCAGGATGCTGGGCTGACCGCCATTTTTGAACTCTGACAATACGTGGGCGGCGGTGAGCAGGTAGCCCTCGCGATTGATGAAGAACGCATTGCCATAGAAAATGTAGTGATAGCCGCGTGTGCCGGGTGCTTGATCCAGTTGGTATACCACTGGGCAAACGGCATTGGAAAAATCCGCACGCCCGGCGTCGTTAGCCCCATCCGTCGAGACGCCGTTCGTGGCACCTCCCGCTATGTCGCCCTCTGAATTACTTACCGCCTGCTCCAAAAGCCAGCCCGACTGCGGCGCAGCTGGCAACACCACGAGAAAGAGCGACAGCGCCGCCAAGGGGAGAATTGCGAGTGGATAAGGACGAAACATAACGTTTTTGGCGTTCTGCAAACCTTTGCGCCATCGGGCGCGCGGTTCGCCGGCATACGCACGAAACGCCAAACCTCAGAATATCTCGATCGGCAGAGAAGGCAATGGTCCGTGGGAACAGGTGTTCGTCAACTTTTCCCCCAGCGACTGCCATAGAAGGGACAGATAGCCCCCTACCGACCCGCGCGATTACTCGTGTTCCTGGCCATTGCTTGCACTTTGCTTGGGAGGCGGCTGCTCGGAGTACCAGGCGGACTTGCCGTCACGGGACGCCGCCAGCCAGAAGGAGAAGCCGGGAATGGCGCCTACGGGCCTCACACCACGCGTGGCGAAATCGTAAAGCTCGATCGACAAGGTCTGATTGACGTCGAGGTCGTAAAAGTGGGGATATAAGTTTCTCCGGTTCGCCACTGGCGGGCATCTACACTCGCGAACACGTTCGCAAGCGCCGATGGCGGAAATCGCGCTGCTGCGCTAGCGATTTTTGCGCCGACCCTTATTGCGAGACGAGCGTGCCATCAACATTGGCGACACAGGCGGCGTCCAACGTGCCGCCACCGGGATAAAAATACTCGCTTGGCAGGGAGACCGTGTCTCCCGGATTGCATGAAAAATGCACTTCTTGGCCGAAGGAATAATCGCTTTCCGGGACGTTCGCAAGAATTCCATCACCGGGCAGATTCGTGTAGGAATAAAACAGGGGCGACCATGGGCACATAGTGAGATGCGGAGGTGTTCCCGTTGGCGACTGAATCAGGAATGAAAGCGCCACTTAGAATGACGGATTCGAGGAACATAGTGGGATCGTAATAGGAACGTGGAAAGTGATCCGGGGCGCACCGCAATACGCCAAAGTGATGCGAACGTTTCAGGAGGTTTCCGCGCAAACGCCATGAGTTAAAGTTTAACCCTCGGATGGTAAATTATTGACCGATGGCTCGCTCCGTGGGAACGCGCTCCGGGCGAGCGCGGCGCGATCTGCTGGACGAACTCCATTATTCTGAAGCGCTTTTCGCATGGCGCGATGTGTTAGAAGATTTGGCGAATTACATGCTCTTGCGTGTGGTGTGGCGCGAAACACAAGATCGACGAGGAGGAATGAAGTCATGGCCATCCAAAAGAAAAGCTTGAGCGCTTCAAAGAGCAGCAAGAAAATCTCCAAGACTGCGGCACGTGGGTCCAAGGCTCCAGCGCGGGGAGCCAAAACGGTCAATCTGAAGAGGAGCGTGGTGGAGTTGCCGGCGGTGCAGTAAAGCCCGTTTCTAGCCATTACGGGTTTGTTGCAAGTGAGGCTGCCACACCGCAGCCTCTTTGTTTTGTTCGACGTGCGCTTTGGACTGGAACGCGATGAACCGCGCCGCCAGCCATGGCATTCCCGCCCCCTTGCAGCCGTCGCGAAGTTGGGTTCCCTGTGGGAATCACCTGCCCGATGTCCTGCCTGAGTTGTATTCTGATGTTCGTGAATCGATCTGTGTGCACGGGGCGAGCCCTTTGAGCCGAGTGTCGGCATTGCGCGTACGCGATGTGAATGGTGCAGCCGTGCGCGGGGCTGGTGAATATATTTTGTACTGGATGATCGCCAATCGGCGGCTGAACTACAACTTTGCGTTGGATCGGGCGCTGGAATATTGCCGTGAACTGGGCAAGCCCCTGCTGATTCTGGAGGCGCTGCGCTGCGCCTATCCGTGGGCCAGCGAACGCCTGCACCGGTTTGTGATTGACGGGATGGCGGACAACGCTGCCACCTGCGCGGCGTGGCGCGTGGCGTACTACCCCTATGTCGAGCCAGACGCCGGCGCGGGCCGCGGATCGCTGGAAGCGTTCGCGTCGCGGGCCTGCGTGGTCGTAACGGATGACTTTCCATGTTTTTTTCTGCCGCGGATGGTCGAAGCGGCAGGGCGGAAGCTCTGCGTAAAGCTGGAAGCGATAGACGCAAACGGCTTGCTACCGCTGCGAGCTACCGCCCGGGTATTTGCGCGGGCGTTCGATTTTCGGCGGTATTTGCAGAATTCGCTGGGACCGCATTTGCTCGAATTCCCGGCGGCGGATGCGCTGCGCAAGGCGAAATTTACAACGCCATCAGCGATTCCTCCGCAAATCTCGTCGCGCTGGCCGCAGGCGTCCGAAGAGTTGCTGGCTGGCAAGGATGGCGCGCTGCGGGGACTGCCCATCGATCACGCGGTGCAGACGGCGCATTTGCGGGGCGGGCAGACGGCCGCACGCTCACGGATGAAGGAATTCCTTGCGCGGAAGCTCGGCGGTTACGGGGAGCACCGCAGTGAGCCGGAAGCGGATTTCTCCAGCGGCTTATCACCTTACCTGCACTTTGGTTTTGTGTCCGTGCATGAAGTGCTGCATGAGATGGCACGGCACGAGAGCTGGACGCCCGAGAAGCTGGGTTTACGAACCAATGGGAGCCGCGAAGGCTGGTGGAACATGAGCGCCTCGGCAGAGGGCTTCATGGATCAACTCGTGACCTGGCGAGAGCTGGGATACAACTGTAGCGCGCATCGCGCCGATTACGACAAGTTCGAATCGCTGCCGGAATGGGCGCGTAAAACGCTGCAGCAGCATGCGCGGGACAAGCGCGAACATATCTACTCACTGGAGGAATTTGCAGCGGCCGCTACCCATGACCCCTTGTGGAATGCGGCGCAGCGGCAGATCGTGCGTGAAGGGGTGATGCACAACTATCTGCGCATGTTGTGGGGCAAAAAAATTCTGGAGTGGGCGCGCACGCCGCAGCAGGCGGCGCAGATCATGATTGAACTGAACAACAAGTACGCACTGGACGGCCGCAATCCGAACTCCTATAGCGGAATTTTTTGGGTGCTGGGACGGTATGACCGGCCGTGGGGGCCGGAGCGGCCGATTTACGGGCATATCCGCTACATGAGTTCGGCGAATACCGCGCGGAAATTTTCACTGAAGAACTATATTGCGAAGTATGCTCCGCCAGCCGGAAACGATGCGCATACGCCGCAAGCGACGCTGAATTTCTGAACGCCCCGAATCCGCCGGGATAGTAGGTCGCTTTGCCTCGGTTTTGCTATAATTCCATCTTCTGTCGTGCCCCAGTTCCAGCCCCAGTCCCGTCCCGAGCATCTGGAATGCCGGTACTCCGAAACGCTGGAAATTGGCTGTGGACCTGGTCGAAAAACGAGATGAGCCCGCAACTCTAGTGCTGATATCCGGGTTAGTCGGAGCAGCGAACCGCACCTTCAGGCAAACAATATGGCCCTCTTTTCAAGACCGCGGGATCGCACGCGGAGACGCCGCTACTATAAACGACTTCCGAATATTGCGTTGATTTGCCTCATCGCCTCGGTCGCGGCGTACCTGATTACGCGGAGCACTGGCGGCACCGGCTTTAATCCTTCCGAGGCGGTTCGCAAGGCATTTCTCGACCGCACTGGCGGACAGACGCACGCCGCTAGCCGAATCACCAGCGTGGATGGCCATGATGCCGCACCGCCGCTCGACGATCCCGTCAATTATTACGGCTATAAACTGCGCCCCGGACCATACAAAGTCTCGGAAGTCGGCGACATCGTTCTGCACGACGCGCGGCGCGACAAAGACTTGCACGTGCGACTCTTTTACCCAGAGGCCAGCGGGCGTTACCCGGTCATTGTGTTTTCTCACGGCGCTGGCGGCTCGCAGAATTGTTGCGAAGAGCTGACCCAGCACTGGGCGACTTACGGCTACGTGGTGCTGCAGCCGACACATGAAGACTCGGCCGTGCAGCGCCGAGATGCGGGCGAAGAAAATGTGCGCTTCATGCAAGCCGTGCGCGATGCCCTGAAAGATCCGGGATTGTGGGAAAGCCGCCCCCGCGATGTCTCGTTCGTGCTTGATTCGCTGCAGCAGCTAGAGAAGCGGGTTCCGCCGCTGGCGGGAAAGATGGACGAGGGACACATTGGCGTCGGCGGACACTCCATGGGCTCGTTCACCACAGAAGCCATCGCCGGCGCTCTGGTGGATTTGCCGGGGAAGAACGGGGCAAATTTTGCGGACTCGCGGGTCAAGGCCGCGCTATGCCTTTCGCCCCAGGGCCCGGGGCAATTCGGCTTGAGCGAATTGTCGTTCCGCACCATGCGCTTGCCATTTCTCGGCGTTACGGGGTCGCTGGATAGCCTCGGGCCGCTGGCGAATGCGGCGTGGCACAAGCAGCCGTTTGCCTTAAGTCCCATGGGCGATAAGTATCACGTGTTTATCCAGGGTGCGAACCACATGTCCTTCATCGCCGCACAAACGCTCCAACCGGGGAAAGCGCAGCAGGCAGAGAGCATTCTGGCGTATACGAATTCAGCGGCTCTGGCGTTTTGGGATGCCTACCTTAAGAATGATGCCAGCGCTAAGGCTTATCTCCAGTCAGACAGCCTCGCGAGCTTCAGCCAGGGTGCCGCGAAGCTCGAGCGACGATAGCGTGCTAAGTCGCGTGGCGTTGCTCCGGGCATTTTGGGTCTACAATCGGCAATGGGCGATATGTTTGTTTTCCGCAGCCGCATCCCCGCATCGGCGGACCGTGTTTATGCCTGGCATGCGCAGCCGGAGGCGCTGTCGCGCCTGACGCCGCCGTGGGAAAATGCCACCGTCTACGAGCAGACCGGTGGGATTGAAGATCTCGGGTCGCGCGTAAAGATCCGGCTCAAGATTGGGCCGCTATCGCAGACCTGGGTCGCCGAGCATACAGCGTTCGAGCGCGGGCGGATGTTTCGCGATGTAATGGTTTCGGGTCCGTTCAAAAAGTGGGAACATACCCATCTGTTCGAGCCGCATGGCGCGAACGCCAGCTGGCTCGAGGATCGCGTCGAGTATCAGATGCCCTTCGGCTGGTTGGGCCAAACCTTTGGCGGCTGGTATGCCCGCAAACGGCTTACGCGAATGTTTACTTGGCGGCATGCGGTGACGGCAAAGGCGGTTGCGGAAATCGCCGCAGGTAGCAACCCGGAGGGTGCGTGATGGGCATCTTGCGTACGTCTCATCTGGATCCGGCAATGCTCGCCATGTACCGCGCGCAGACCGGCGAAACGCTTGCCGAATTAACCGCCGGGCGCCCAGTGTTACTGGTTTTTTTGCGGCATTTTGGCTGCACCTTTTGCCGCGAAGCCGTCGAAGAAGTTTCCAGGAAGCGCAGCCTGCTCGAATCTGGCGGGACGCGGCTGGCCTTCGTGCATTTAGGCACCGAGGAGAAGGCCAATTCCTTTTTCACGCCGTACGGCCTGGCGGA
The DNA here is from genome assembly GCA_003161195.1 of Acidobacteriota bacterium. Classification (GTDB taxonomy): domain Bacteria; phylum Acidobacteriota; class Terriglobia; order Acidiferrales; family UBA7541; genus Acidiferrum. The sequence continues at coordinate 38,311 of PMOV01000286.1, forward strand.
CGCCCCCCGTTTTGCCGATCCGGATGGAAAATTGTATGAGGCTTTTGGATTGGTGCGCGCCGAACTGCGGCAATATCTCAACCAGGAAAGCATCTTGCGCATGTTGATAGCCTGGCTGAACGGGCATTTTGTCGGTTTGCCGGCCGGCGACGTGGAACGCATGCCCGGAGCGTTTCTCGTGAAGGATGGAGAAATAAAGAAAGCATTCCGGCACAAGCTGGTATCCGATAGGCCGGATTACCTGGCGTTGGCGACCGCAAATTGAGGGCGAGGAAATTCCTGCGATGAAGAACCTCGTGGTGGGCGCCGCGATGTGGGTGTGCGCGGCGCATTGTCTCGCACAAGGAGTTGCTCCGCGCGTCAAGGTCGAAAGCGGGCTGCTCGAAGGGCGCATGCAGGGCGACGTTGCCGCTTTCTTGGGCGTGCCGTATGCCGCGCCACCGGTGGGCGAACTGCGCTGGAAGCCCCCGGAGCCCCCAGCGAACTGGATCGGTGTGCGCGAAGCGCAACAATTTGGCGCGCGCTGCATGCAAGGCGCGATTTATGACGACATGGTGTTTCGCGATCCGGGCGTCAGCGAGGATTGCCTGACGCTGAATGTGTGGACCCCGGCCATTGGCACGGCGGCGAAATTGCCGGTGATGGTGTGGATTCATGGCGGCGGATACCGCGCTGGCGCCACGTCGGAACCGCGTCAGGATGGACAGTTTTTGGCCCAGCGCGGCGTTGTCGTGGTTTCCATGAATTATCGGCTCGGTATTTTTGGTTTTCTGGCGCTGCCGCAATTGGCCGCGGAGTCCGGTCGCAACGCGGCGGGAAATTACGGATTGCTGGACCAGGTTGCGGCTTTGCAATGGGTGCTCAGGAATATCGCTGCCTTGGGCGGGGACCCGGGAAATGTGACGATTTTTGGCGAAAGCGCCGGCTCCTTTTCCGTGAGTGCCCTGATGGCATCGCCGGTGGCGCGCGGTTTATTTAGCAAAGCTATTGGCGAGAGTGGCGGCGCGTTCCGCAGCAGGGATCTGACGTTCAGACCATTGGCCGAGCGTGAGCGCGGCGATGCGAAGTTTGCGAAAGTGGCATTGGGATCAAGCAAGCTAGCGGACTTGCGCGCGCTGCCCGCGAATAAGGTCTTGCAGGCATCGCTGGCCGGAAGCAGCCCCAAGTTCAATCCGGACGTGGATGGCTATTTTTTGCCGCAATCGGTGGAAAAGATTTTCGCTGCCGGCCAACAGAACGATGTGGCCCTGCTGGCCGGTTGGAACCGCGACGAGGGAGAGGCAGAGCAGGCTCCCCCGGGCGGACCCTCGGCCGTGCAACGCCTCAAGACGCTCGCCCGGACGGAGTTCGGCGCGCACTCTGACAAATTTTTGCTCGTCTATTCTGCGGATAACGAAGCGGCAGCTCAGCGTGCACTCGGAGAGTTTGCCGGCGATCGTTCCATCGCGTTTTCCACCTGGAAGTGGCTCGAGGCGCAGCGCGCCACGGGACACCAGCCGGTCTATCGTTATCGCTTCGATCGTTCGCAGACGCAGGCCGCGGACAAACAATCGCTGGGCGCTTACCATTCGGCGGAGATTGAATATGTCTTCGGGGCGCTGGATTCCAAGGCCAACCGCCTATTCCAAACGGAGGACCGCGACCTGAGCAACGCGATTCAGAAATATTGGATAAATTTCGCGCGCACCGGAGACCCGAACGGCGCAGGATTGGCGCCATGGCCTCCCTATCGCGCCGCCAATGGCTGGCAGGTGATGCACCTTGACTCCCTGTGCCAGGCGCAGCCCGATGGCCAGCGCGCGCGGTATCTCTTTTTGAACGCCGTCTGGGGTGACTAGACCTCCCGGGACCGTCCATCGCCCGGAAAATTCGGCGACGGACGCAACGGTTGATCCGCGCGAAGGTACGCGCGCAATTACGCGGGAAGATACGCCGCAAAATTGACGTTATCCCTGCCCGAATGATACAGATAGAGGGTTGTCCAGGCGCTCTTTCGAGCGTCGGCTGCTTGCCGTGCAGGCGCAACACGGCGCCGGGCCCGCGACCCTGCATTATGACGGCGTATGGCGGCAAACGCGGCAGCCACATCATGCATCTGAACCGAGCAATACACTAGCGAAAGACTGGCGCTGCGGATGTTGCCGGCGATGGTTGTCGGTGGGCGCGCCAGAGGGACTAAGAGGAGTGTCGATGAAGAGGTTTTTGACGGCGCTGGTTTTGGGGCTGGCAGCGATTTTTGCGGTCACCGGCTGCAACGATTATGGCAACACCTTCCAGGCGAATACCGGGGCACAGATCACCACGCTGTCGCCATCCAATATCGCGGCGGGCAGCGCAGCTTTTACGCTGACCATCAATGGCAGCGGTTTTGTCACGCAGACCTACATCACCTGGAATAACACCAAGCTGGTCACTTCCGACATTACCGACAGTTCGGGAGACGTGCTGCAGGTCTATGCCACGGTGCCCGCCTCGCTGGTGGCCAACTCTGGCCAAGCGCTGATTATCACGCACAATCCCTTCTCGGGGGCCGGGAACAACGGGCTATCGAATCCGCTGAATTTCATTATCAATCCCACAGTCGCGGCGAACCCGCAGCCGCTGGTCGCCACGCTCAGCCCGGGTAGCGCAAATGCCAATGGGCCTGCATTCACGCTGACCATCACGGGCGCTAACTTTCTCCTGGGCGCGAATCCCACTACCGTCACTTGGACGGCGGCCTATCCTTCGGCGCCATCGGGCCTCCCGTCCTCTTGTACCGCGGTCACGGGCGCCACAAATACCGTGCAGTGCAGCTTGACGGTCACCTCCGCCCCGAGTGCCACGCAGATTCAAGCGACGGTGCCGGCAGCGCTTTTGACCGTAGCCGCCGCTGCCTGCAGTTCCACGCAGCAGAATCCCACGGTAGCGGTCAGCGTGACCAATCCTGCGAATTCCGCTGGCGGTGGCGGGCCCAGCAATGCCATAGCATTTACGCTGAATCCGCCCGCTTGTACGAACCCCGCGGTGGTCAAAGCGCAGGCTGCCGCCGAGGAGACTCCCGCGCTCAGCGCGGACGGCCGATATGTCGCCTACACCGGCTCACAAGGGCAGAACACGGCGGTGTTTTACCGCGATACGTGCGCGGGGGCGCCCTCGGCTTGCCAGGAGCGCACGTCACTGGTTTCGGTGGCCGCAGATGGACTCCCCGCCAATGACGACAGCCACACCCCGTCCATGAGCGCGGACGGCAGGTACGTGGCGTTCTCTTCTGCGGCGACGAATCTCCTCTCGTCGGGGGCCGCAGCGGGCGTGTCGGCCGGGCCCGGGCGGCAGATCTATCTGCGCGATACTTGTACGGGAGCAGCCACGACTTGCGTGCCTTCTACAGAACTCGTTTCTACCGACAGCAGCGGACAGTTGGTCGGTACCGAAGCAATCTTGCCGTCCGTGAGCGCTTCGGGACGATTCGTTGCCTTCGTGGCGATCACCGCGAGCAAAGCCCTGTCTAGCGCCTCCGGAGTCCCCGCGACGAACAGTGGGTATAGCCAGATATTTATACGCGACACCTGTCTGGGCGCGACAAACTGTACGGCGAAGACCACGCGCATCTCCTTGCAGCCCGGAGATGCCACCGCGGGTGCGACTTCTTCGTCAGGACCCCCTGGACCGGCCCCCGCTGGACCGGCATTGAGTGGCGACGCGAAAAGCATCGCCTTGACCGGTGGCGGCACCGCCGTTTTGTTCACGCGGTCGCTGGCGGTGGACGACCGGGTGTTCGTGGCCGCCGTGGGACAGTCGCGCTAGCCCCCACGCTTTCCGATTTTGCTTCTGTTTGCCGGATTCGTGCCGCGCCCGCGGATCGTGTCAATCGAGACTTGACCTCACGTGAAAATCCTACGAGCAGCGGCGCCCGCGGAGTGTCCAGTTCTTACGCGGCGCTTTCTCAGTTCGAACGTGACCTCCACGTGAAGCGAAAAATTGCCGTCGTCACCACCTCGCGAGCGGACTACGGCCATTTATTCTGGCCGTTGCGTGAGCTTGCCGCGCATCCCGAAGTACAACTCGAACTTATCGCCATGGGTGCGCATCTTTCTCCGGAATTCGGCGCCACGATTCGCGAAATCGAGAAAGACGGCTTCGCAATCTCCGCCAAGCTCGAATGCTTGCTCAGTTCGGATAGCGATGTGGGTATGGCCAAAACCATCGGCTTGGCTACCCTCAGCCTCGCCGACACGCTGGCGGCCTTGCGCCCGGACATTTTGTTGCTCATCGCGGATCGCTTCGAGATACTCGCCCCGGCGTCGGTAGCCCTGGCCCTGCGCATCCCCATCGCCCATATCGAGGGCGGCGAGTTCAGCGAAGGCGCCATCGATGACGCCGTGCGCCATGCGCTCACCAAGATGAGCCACATCCACTTCACATCCACGGAGGCCGCGCGGCGCAGGATTATTGCCATGGATGAAGAAGAATGGCGCGTGCATCGCGCCGGCGCTCCATCGCTCGATCATTTGCGGCGCAGCGCGCTGCCCTCGCGCGCGGAGTTGCAGCTGCGGCTTGGGATTACGCTGCGCAATCCCGCGATCGTGATCGCATATCATCCTGTAACCATTGCCCGGAACACCGTGCAGGAGGCCGATGCACTCTTCGCGGCGCTCGAAGCCATCACCGGTCAGCTTCTGTTCTGTTATCCGAATGCCGATGCCGGAAGCCGCGAGTTGATCGAGCGTACGCGTGCCTTTGTTGCCCGCCGCGAAGATTCGCACGTGTTTGTAAATCTGGACCGCGTGACCTACTGGGGTCTGCTGCGCCAGGCGGATCTCTTTTTGGGAAATTCCAGCAGCGGGATTATGGAGACGCCATCGCTGGCACTGCCCGCGGTGAACATCGGCTTGCGCCAGCAAGGCCGCGAGCGGGCGAAGAATATTTTGGACGCCTCTCCGCACGCCACAGCGATTTTGGCCGCCGTGGAACAGGCACGCAGTGCAGCGTTTCGCAATTCAATTTCAGGCATGATAAATCCGTACGGCGAAGGCCGTGCCGCGGAGAAAATTGTGGAAGTCTTGACCACCGTGCCTCTTACCCTGGAGTTGTTAATGAAGCGGCATCGCCCGGAGCCGTTGTGACGTTATCCGTGAAACAAAAAACGGACCTCCATATTCCCCTGTCCGAACCCGACATCACTGAAGCGGAAATCGCCGCGGTAACCGCCGCGCTGCGCACGCCCCGCTTAAGCTTGGGCCAGCAACTCCTCGAATTCGAGTCTGATCTGGCGCGCTATGTCGGCAGCGCGCATTGCGTGGCGCTGAGTTCGGGGACCGCCGGACTCCATTTGGCATTGCTGGTAGCGGGCATCGGACCGCACGACGAAGTGATCGTGCCTTCGTTTACGTTTATCGCCGTGGCTAATGCCGTGCGCTACGTCGGTGCGCTGCCCGTATTTGTGGACATTGATGAGTGCACCTTGAACCTTGCACCCGCCGCCGTGGAAGCGGCAATCACTCCACGAACGCGCGCAATTATAGTCGTGCACACCTTCGGCGTGCCGGCGGCGCTGGACGAACTGTTGCATATCGGTCGCCGCCATCATTTGCGAATTATCGAGGACGCGTGCGAATCCCTCGGCGGAGAGTACCTAGGGCGCAAATTGGGTGCGTGCGGCGATGTCGGCGTCTTCGGCTTCTATCCCAACAAGCAGATCACCACGGGGGAAGGCGGAGCGCTCGTCACCAACGATGCGGCTATGGCCGCCCGCGCCCGCTCACTCCGCAATCAGGGACGCGGAAATTCCGGCGATTGGTTCGAGCATCAGGAGATTGGTTACAATTACCGCATCTCAGAATTGCATTGTGCGCTCGGGCGAGTGCAGCTTTCGCGCATCGACGAAATTCTCGCCAAGCGGGCCGCCGTTGCGCAGATGTACTCCGCGCGGCTCGCCGCAGAAACACGCCTGGTTCTGCCCATGACGGCCACAACCGACGGAAAAATCAGCTGGTTTGTCTACGTGGTGCGCCTGCAGCACAACGCCGATACCAAAGCGCGTGACGAAATCGCGCGGTTTTTGACCCAACGCGGCATTGGCTGCGGAAGGTATTTCGCGCCGATTCACTGGCAGCCGGCGTATCGGGCTGTGCCGCACCGCTGCACGGACCTGCGCGTTACCGAGTCGGTCGCCAGCCGCACTCTAGCCCTGCCTTTTTTTAGCGCTTTGTCGAGCGAACGGGTCGATGCGGTTTGCGAAGTCGTAGCGGCTGCCTTCCGCCTGCCCCGGTGAAACTGGGAAGGCGGACGCCTTTGCTCGTCCCACCCGCGCCTCGCTCCAAGGTTGAGTCTCTGAGAATCCCACCCCGTTCCCGCGTTGCGAAGCGTTGCCCCATATCCCGCAACCCACTCATTCCGCGCTACCTACAAGCCCCAACCACCACCGCCGTACACTCTACCCCTTTGTTTTCAAAAGGATGCAGCAGTCAACCTTACCCTCTCCAGTAGCCCCTTTATTTTGATAACGATACAAATTGCTCCCCACGCAACTCCCTTATTTTGATAACGATATGAAATACCCATACGTATACCCTTTTCCCCACCCAATTTTTTCCCCCTCACCCGAGGAAGCCCAGATTACTGGTCTGGAAATTCGCCAGGTTCGGGAAAATGCTCGGCAGGTCCGATGCCGCCACGCCAAACCACGAGGCCAGCGTAGCTGCGTATTGATCCACGGACGTCGTCGGAATCCACCGGCCGTTGCTGCCCGTGTCGTCGGGCCCGCCGGGCGTCAGCGTCGGCCACGTCCCGTAGAGTTTGTTGCCCTGCACTGCGCCCCCCACGATGATTTGATGACCGCCCCAGGCGTGGTCGGTCCCGCCGTTGGAGCCCGGCTGAAAGGTGCGCGCGAATTCGGACAGCGTAAACGTGGTGACGTTATTGGCCACGCCCAACTCCTGCGTCGCCTGATAGAACGCGGCAATCGCCGGGCTGACTTGCGAATACAGGCCCACCTGAGTCGGCAGCTGGTTGCTGTGGGTATCAAATCCGCCTTGCGAACAAAAGAAAATCTGCCGGTTGACGCCCAGCGCGCTACGCGCCGCGATCACCTGCGCCACCTGCTTGAGCTGAGCCGCCAACCCATTACTCGCGGGAAACACCGTCTGGATTGCCGGAATATTTTTGAGCGCGTTGGACAGCACCACGCCTTCCTGAATGGCTTGCCCCGTCACGCTGCTCGCCGCCTGCACGAGCGAAAGTCCCGTATCGAATGTCAGCAGTTGCTGCAGCGCTTGAAATCGCGCCTGCCCCGCCGCGGAGCTGTCGAAGCCCTGTACTCCGGGGGTGCTTCCAGGATTCATGGAGAATGGGCGGGTGACATCGCCGGTGCAGAATATCGGACTGCCGGCGACCGAGAGAATCGGTGGAAAGGACGCGCCGCTGTTGTACGTGGGATTGAGTTTATCCGCGACCTTGCCTGCCCATCCCGAGTTTGGCAGCCCAGAGAGTTGCGTGGTTTGCCATTGGTCTTGCTGGTCGGAGTGCGAAAAAAGGTTCTGCGGCAAATTCTGATACTGCTGGTATTGCGCGCGGGTAGTCGGTTGCACCAGCGTGCCCACGTTCGCGAGCACCGCCAGCGATTTCTGATTGTTAAAAAGCCCTTGCAGTTCCGGTAGGTTGGGATGCAAACCGAAATTGGCCGAAGAGCCCGTCTGTAACGGCAAGATGGACCCTTGTGGAATGGCCAGATTCGCACGTACCGTCTGGTAATTCGCATAGCCCGCCGTGTCGATGGGCATAATGAAATTGTTCGAGTCGTTGCCGCCGAAATAGAAGATGCACACCAGCGCCTTGTAGTCGGTGCCGCCGGCCAGTGCGCTCACCAGCCCGAATTTGCTCAAGCCGCCGACAATGGACGCCGTGGCCGCCGAGCAGCAAGCCAACCGCATAAAGTCCCTACGTGTGTGAGGCGTCATTACTGATTCTCCCTTGGCGCGCGAGCGCCCTAGCGAAATCCCCGGCGTTAGCGTTGCACTTGATACTGCGACGATGAAGTCACCAAATAAATCGCCGTCTTGGCCTGATTCTTCGTGTCCGTGGCGGATAGTGCGGCGAGTGCGGTGGAGATGCTCGTCTGCATGTCGCTCGACATCGTGCCGTGCAGAAACAAGGTATTCAGCCAGGCCACCATCTGGTCCGGCGAGCCGGCGTTGATCACGGGAGTAAAGTTAAGCGTGGTGTTTCCGCTGATCTGTCCATAAACCATGGCGTTAATGAAATTCACGCGTGCCAGCGCCGTATTGGTGTTAAAGATGGCAAACTCCGGTCCGTTCAGCGTGGTCTGCGGAATTAACGATTGTGGTGGATAGAAATTGAAGGTGCTAGGCGAATTGAAAATATCCTGCGACATCAAGCTGCCGTTGTATTCAAATCCGCTGCCGTCGGTTACCGCGTGGAAAGCCCGCGCGATGCTCACTTCCATCACGATGGGCTCACGCAGCTTGCCGTCGCTGGCCACGGTCGTCCCAGGGGAGTCGCCCCGGCGTGCTTCCGGATCCTCCAGAATCGCGGCAATGGTCGCTTGCATGTCGCCGCGCTTGCCCGAGCCATACGAATTAAATGTTCCGCTGTTGAAGGCCTGCGCCACACGCCCGACGTACGCGGCGCTCGGATTGCTGGTCACCAGTTTTTCGATCAGTTGCGTGGCCACAAAGGGCCCAAGATTCGGGTGATTGAAAATGATGGTGAGGACCGTGTCGAGTTCCTGCTCGGCGGATTGTCCCGCTGGCACGGACTGCCCCAGAAACGTTTTGGCGCCACTATCGTGGTCCGCTTCCGAGCCCACCACCATGTTCCCGCCGTAGTACGACGGGTTGTGCTTCATCAACGTCGCGCCCGGCATCGTGGGATACGTCCATCCCGTGAAGGAACGCCCCAGTGACATCACGTCGTTCTGCGTGTAGGTGGGAATGGGCGTGCCCGTACTGTCCAGCATCGGCGTCCCATCGGAATTCAGCAGGCTCAGGCCCAGCGTAAAGAGTTGCATGCTTTCGCGCGCATAGTTTTCGTTGGCGTGCTGACCGGCCGCGGGCGCGACGTTGTCCACCATGTCCAGCCAGTGCCCCATGGCGGGCGTCAGCGTCACATCCTTCATCACGTTGTAGTAGTTGGTCAGACCATCCTTGTTGAGCACCATCATGTAGTTCGAATAGCCCGTCGGGTCGCTGACCTTGTTTTCTCCGACCACCCAAATTTCGTTGAGCGCAAAAGCCACACGCTGCCGCAACTGATCCGGATCGTTCACCGCGTTGGCAAAGAACGCCGTTTGCACATTCCCCAGACCCATGTCGGTCGCCGCCGGCGTGGGGTACGTCGAAGTAGGCGCCGCAAACTGGCTCTGCAGAAACGTGTCAAAGCCCGTCTGCTGCACCTGGTTGATCAGCTCCGGCGTCGGACCGAAGCTGGACTGTTCAAGGAACCGGTCCGCCGCCGCGGCAGACACCACCGGCCCGCCATTTACGATTTGTGCGGTCAGTCCGCCGGAAGTGGAGCCGCCAGGATCGGGATTCTGTACTGTCACCGCCACAGATCCAACCTGTGAGACCGCAGCTGTCCCGTTCGCGGTGAGCTCGCTGGCGGAAACAAACGTCGTGGTCAGCGACTGTCCACCAAAGTTCACCGTCGCCCCGCTCACGAACCCCGTACCGCTGATGGTGATCGAAAACGCTCCCACGCCGATGCTCGCCGGGCTAACGCTGCTAACCGCGGGCACGGGATTCAGCAGCGTTACCGCGGCGCTGGCCGACTTGGTGGGGTCCGCCGCGCTGGTAGCCGTGATGGTGATGGTATTCGGGCTTGGCAGCAACGCAGGCGCCGTGTAATTTCCCTGCCCGTCGATGGAGCCAATCGTCGAATTTCCACTCCCCTGCCCGTTGACGGACCATGTCACGGCAGCATTCGAGCTGCCGGTCACCGCGGCGGCAAAACTCTGTGTGGCCGCGGCGCGCACGTTCGCGGTCGGCGGCGAAACCACCAGCGCCACCACCGAAGCTGGCGTAACCTGCGCCGTCAAAGCCGCCGAGGCGATGGGTCCCGGACTTGGATTGCTCACTAAGATCGCCACGTTTCCCACTTGCGTGCTCGTGGCATTGCCGGTAGCGGTCAGTTGCGTTGAGGATACGCGCGTCGTCGAGAGCACCGTGCCATTGAAGCTGATCGTTGCGCCAACAGCAAAATGCGCGCCGTTCACCGTAATCGTGAAAGCGCCAACCGGAATCGACGTCGGGGTGATGGTCGTAACTTGCGGCGTGGGATTTTGCAGCGTGAGCGTGGCGCTGGCGGTCTTGGCGGCGTTGGCCGTCTCCGTAGCCGTCACCATCACGGAACCTGTCGCCGGCGGAAATTCCGGCGCCACATACTGGCCAGCGGCGGAAATCGTGCCCACGGACGCGTTGCCGCCCGCGATCCCATTCACGGCCCACGCCACTTGCGGCGTACCGTCCGCTGAAGCCAAGAATGCCTGCGAACCTCCGCCGCGTACCGTCGCCACCGATGGCGTGATGGTCAGCTTCGCCTTGAGCGGCGCCCATTCAGAAGTAGTAAGGCCGGAGCAGCCCGCCATAAGCAAGGCCAGCATTCCTGTAAAAGAAAGAATCGTGCGGTTCACAGCGTCTCCCCGTCCGGCTGCGGCTGCGGACAATTAACCAATTTGCAGATTTTCTTACGTTCTGCTTGCGAAGGCGTTTCTCGCGTGTGGACCAGGTAGGCGGAGCATAGGGGAGTTCGCAAAACGACTCTACTGGTCGCGCGGACAGTTTTAGGTCAAGGTTCCAAAGTAATGGGAACAAGTCCTATATACAAAATCTCATCTGTCGGCGCCGCGAGCAAAATTAGCTCAGCCGCGCACGGCAAAGCCACGAAAAGCCGCAATCAATTGCGATTTATGGATTGGAAGGAGGTTGCGTTCGAGAACGCATTTGAATCATGCAGATCTTCGTGCCGGCGGGATCCGCGGACAGCGTAACCGCGCGTAGATTCCCCGCCCGCTCCGCCAGAAATGCAATGTCGCCATCGGCAACCGGCACCGCACCGAAAGGCTCCGGCAACGGGCGCTCCGTGGAGTCGTGTCGCGTAAATTCCGGGCTGAGATGTTCGCCATACCAATTGCTCACTGCGTCGCGATCGTCCTGCGTCTGGTAGGTAACGCTGGCAATGCCGTCCTGTGCCTGCTGCATCGCCGCGCTCGTGTTGTCCGTTCCCGGCAGACGCAACGAAGAACGCGGATAAACCGGTAGTCCCGGCCCCACCTGGTCTTGTTTTTCGAGCCGGAAACTTCCCATCGGCGTACGCAACGTGTTCTTGTTCGTGCTCGATGCCGCCATGCTCATGCTGTGCAGCAACCCATTGGCCAGAAACAGTCCGCCGGCAAGCATCACGCCGAGTCCCGCAAAAAGCGCCAGCATCATCCACATCAGCGACTTCGACGCTGAGGAATCGCCAGAGCTGGAAGAATCGGACATCGACAAAACGCTCCCATGGGGCGCGCAGTGGACAGCCGTGCCCCAGCATAGTTTGGCACAAGCGCGATGCCGTAAATGGCCATGCGCCCGGGCCGTGCCCTATGTGTTCCTGTTCTTTGGTGCAGGCTTACAGCGTTTGCTTACTGCTTTGCGCGTGGGTAATTCAGCGGCTGCAGCGTCACGTTTACCAGCAGCGGGTCGGCAAATTCCGTGCGCTCCCCGGCCGTTTTTCCCGCCACCGGCAACAACTGGATGATCATCGGCTTCCGCGCGCGGTACGCTTGGCTGGCGCCGTTCACGATAATCAATTCCAGCTGGCTGCCGGAAACGTCTCCCGGCAGCGGCACCGCGTCCAGCCCGGTGCTTCCGGCGGAAAAATAGTCGAGCAACGTATCGATACCCATGCGCCCTTCGCTCCAGCGTTGCGCCAACCGCCGGTCTTCCAAGATCGGCAGCGGCACGCCGCCGAATCCCGTCTGCCTCAGACTCACGTCATGTATCGCCGCCGCCAAAGTCCGCGCTGCCGCCACCGCTTCCGCCGAGCCCGCCTGGTGGCCGGATAAACCCTCGAGCGCCGCGCCGATCGAATCATCCTTCGACGGCGCCGGCGAAACATCCATGCCCACGTACGCCCATCCCGTCTCGCCGTCCACTCGTCCCGCGTGATCGTCAATCTCGTAAGCTTCCGCCGCCAGCGCCTCAGTCACGCGATGCTTCGCGGTTTCGTTGTCCGGCGCGCCGTTCACAATCGTGGCCACCAGGTTCCCGGACTGTTCGCTAATCGCAAACTGGTGCCCGAAGCCATCGACGTACGCTGCCGGAAACGACGGCGTCAGCGGCCCAACCATGGCCAGCGCGGCAAAGCGCAGATTGCCCTCGCTGTGCGGTGTCCCTTCGGAAAGTTTTTGCATGACTCGGGCTGTGGCGCGCGCGGCGTTGGCGTGCAAACCGTCTTTATCCGCCACCATCACGCTGCCGCTCAGAAATTTTGTGTTGAGCAGAATCGTCGCCAGCAGCTCCGCCTGCGTCTCGCTGTCGTGCACGTGATACATCGCCGGGCCGATCGAGATCTGCACATTGTCTTTGGCGGCCAGCGCGTCCAGCTCTTGAAAAAATTTCACTGCGTCCGCCAACGCCAGATCCCGCGTGTATGCGGGAAAGGGCTGCGTCGCAATGCGCAAGTGCAGCACCGTATAGCCGCGCGATTCAAAAATAGTTTGCGCAAAGCGCAGTGATTTATAAGCGTCGGCGATTTGCCCCTGATATTCCGCGCGATCCAGGTTCAGAAAAAACGTGATGCTCTCGATTTTAGGTTTGCCGGCAGGCGTGGGCGGCGTTTGCGCACGGCTCGCCAGCGTGCCAATCAGCAGTAGTAGGACGACCGTGAAGCTACATCGTAGAAGTTGCGCGGAGCGCCGCATAGGAACAACCTCCAGTGTAAACGAATTACACAAACGCCGAGATGCCGGTAATCCGTTCGCCGATCACCAGCTTGTGGATATCGTTCGTACCCTCGTACGTATACACGCTCTCCAGGTTGTTCATGTGTCGCATGATGCAGTAATCGTCCACGATGCCGTTCGCGCCCAGAATATCCCGCGCTTTGCGTGCCGTTTCCAGCGCGATGCCCACGTTATTCATCTTCAGCATNNGCGATCGGCTTGTTTGCAAATTGCTTCCGCGTCTTCGCATACTGCAGCGCCGTGTCATAACACGCCATCGCCGCCCCCAGCGCACCCCAGCCGATGCCGTATCGCGCCTGATTCAAGCAGCCCAGCGGACCCTTCAGCCCGGTAATCGTCGGAAACATATTCTCTTCCGGGATTTCGCAATCCGTCAACGCCAGCCCCGACGTAACCGACGCGCGCAACGACCATTTTCCGTGCACGTCCCACGCTTTGAAACCCGGCGTGCCCTGCTCCACCAAAAAGCCGTGAATCTTTTCATCCTGATCGGAGCGCGCCCACACCACCGCCACGTCGGCGATCGATCCGCTGGTGATCCACATTTTTTCGCCGTTCAAAATATATTTGTTGCCCTTTTTCACCGCCCGCGTCAGCATCCCGCCCGGGTTTGAACCAAATTGCGGTTCCGTCAACCCAAAGCATCCGATGGCCTTGCCCTGCTGCAGCAGCGGCAGCCATTTATCTTTTTGCGCGTCGCTGCCATACGTATAAATCGGATACATCACCAGCGCGCCCTGCACCGAAACAAAGCTGCGCAATCCCGAATCTCCGCGCTCAAGCTCCTGCGTCATCAGCCCGTACGCCACGTTGGACATTCCCGCGCAGCCATACCCGTGCAGATTGGCGCCAAAAAAGCCCAGTTCTCCAAGTTGCGGCACCAGATGCTTTGGAAACGTGCCCTCCCGGCTGTGCTTTTCGATGATGGGAATGATTTCGTTCTCAACGAACTGCCGCGCCGTTTGGCGCACCAACTTTTCTTCGTCATTCAGTTGCGAATCGAAATCGATAAAATCCACGCCGCCGTATCCAGCCATACTGCGCTCCTCGCGCGCGAGCTATCACTGCGCGCCCGTTCGTTGTTAGCCACGCTTCTCGGGGAAGTTGACCGCGTGCCGCGGTCTCCTGAAACATCGCTCTGCGGGCGTCATCCCAGAAACAGTTGCTGCCATTCACAGGTTTAACTTTCCAATTGTAGCAGGCAATTCGCTTTAAGTAGCACAGGCACTCTTGCCTGTGCAGCAGCGCCGCTGACCTATCTCTCCGCGGCTTGCCGCAAGTCGGCAATCAAATCGTCCGCGTGTTCAAGACCCACCGAAAGGCGCAGCAAATTCGGCGGAGAAGTCGAGCCCGGCCCTTCGGCGGACGCGCGATGTTCGATCAGGCTCTCCACGCCGCCTAAACTCGTGGCGTTCTGAAAAAGTTTCACGCGCGATGCGAACCCCACCGCTTCGTCCCAACCGCCTTTCACGAGTATCGAAAGCATCCCGCCAAACGCGCTCATCTGCCGCGCCGCAATCCCATGCCCGCGATGCGTCGGCAAGCCCGGATAGAAAACCGTCTCCACCTGCTCCATCTCCGCCAGCGCACGCGCTACCGCCAGCCCGTTCTCGCTGTGCCGTTGCATCCGGCACGCCAGCGAACGCAAGCCCCGCAGCACCAGCCACGAATTAAATGGCGAACACACCGCGCCCAGAATCATGCGCAAATGGAAAAGTTTGTCGTACAGCGCCCCTCGGGTTTTCAGCACCAGGCAACCGCCCTGTGTGTCGCTGTGGCCTCCGCAGTATTTCGTCGTGGAATGCAGCACCAGGTCCGCGCCGTGCTCGAAAGGCCGCTGCAGCACGGGCGAAGCAAAAGTATTGTCTACCAGCGCCAGGGCACCCGCTTCATGCGCGATCGCGGAAACTGCCGCGATATCCGTGATCTCCATCCGCGGATTGGATGGCGTCTCCATCCAGATTAATTTAGTATTCGGACGCAGCGCTCGTCGCACCGCCGCCAGATCCCGCGCGTCTACCGCGCTCGCTTCGATTCCCCACTTCGGTAAAAATTCGCGATGTGCCACCCGCGCGTGCACGTAAACGTCTTCGGGAAAAATTACGTGCGAACCCGCCTCCAGCGCCTGCAGCGCCGCAATCGTTGCCCCCATCCCGGAAGCGAATACCAGCGCGTCTTCGCCGTCCTCGAGCGCGGCCATGGCCTCTTCCAGTCGATCCTGCGTGGGATTTTTGTCCCGCACGTAGAGGTAGCCGTGCAGGTCCTCCGTCGCCGGCCCGTGCTCGAACGTCGTGGAAAGGTGAATCGGCGGCGCAATCGCCCCGGTCGAAGGATCCGGTGTTCCGCCGGCATGCACCACCCGCGTCTCAATTTTCATCGCCAGCCCTCGCAGGCGCACTTGCACCTGGCGCCCGACAACATACTATTCCGCGCTGGCTTGCGGTACCAACGCTCAATCGGAAGCGTCATCCAGCCAAAACGGACCGTGTCCACCGTCCGCGCTTGACCCGCCGCTCCTTACCGTGGACACTTTTCTACTTCCGCTTTCGCCGCGGTCAACGCTGACGCGGCACGCGAGAAAAGTCCAAGGAGCCCATGGCGCATCTGAAACTTGCAAACAAATCCGCGCATCCCAAGTTGCCACGCGCGCCGGACATTCTGATTTTTGACGTTGACGGCGTTCTCGTGGACGTGCGCGCCACCTATTGGCGCTCGGCGTTGCAGACCGTGCGGCACCTCACGGGAAAGCGCGTGACCTATGCCCAGCTGCACCAGTGGAAAAGCAAACCCGGCTATAACGACGACTGGAAGATGACCGCCGATTGGGCCACCTCTGTGGGGCGCCCGACTACCTACGAGCAGGCCAAGGAAGCGTTCCTGCGATTTTATTGGGGTACGCGCGTCAAGCTTGGCAACGTGCGCAACGAAAAATTGCTCGTCACGCCGCGCCAGATCGCCGCATGGGCCGCGCGCTACGAACTGAATCTCTTCACCGGACGCAATCGCCGGGAATTTACGTTTACCTTCAAGGACTGGCCCGGCACCGGATATTTCCAGAAGGTCGTCACCATGGACGATGTGCGGCGCATCAAGCCGCATCCCGAAGGCCTGCACAAAATTCTCGGAAAGCGCGATCCCGCCTCGGCCCTGTATCTAGGCGATAACATCGATGACGCTCTGGCCGCACAGGCTGCGGGCGTGCCCTTCATCGCCATCCTCGCACCGGGCGAACACGGGGCGCGCTCTCGCGCCAAACGCTTTCGCGAACTGGGAGCGTTGGCACTATTGCCCCGCGCTACCGGCTTGACGGCGTGGCTGAAGAACTCTTTTGGTTAGTGAGACGCACTGGCGCGAAAGAGTGAGTGCCAATCGCGCTACGCCATCGCGGTCTTTCCTCGCTATTGGCGAAGTTGCCCGGGCTCGACGCCCTTCTTGCGTGCCTCATCGAGCAGCGCATCGATCTGCGACTGCAAATCCTTCTTCTTCGTCTGCAAGCCTTCAATCTGTTGCTGGATGGGTTGGTTGCCGTAATTTTTGTGAAACTCGCGATCGCTGGTGGAAACTGGCTCGCCAGCCGCGAAATCCTTCAGTGATGCTATTTCTTTGTCCGCGGCGGCCATCTGTCCTCGCAGCTTTTCCAGTTGCTTACGCACCGTGGCGATGTATTGCGCATCCGGTGCGCCTTGCGCGATAGTCTTGGACTTCCCATTGCGTGCGTCGCCCACCACCGAGATTGTCCCGCCCAGCCCCGATACGTCTTCGTTGGTCCATACTTTTTTCGTTTTCGTGGCGGGCGGATTTGCCGTGCTGCCTGCCGGATCGGTGGTACCCGGTGCTGTTGCCGCCTGCGTCTGCGAGGTATTTTGGCTTGCGGAATTGCTAGGAGTTGTTGCGGGCGATTGCGCGGCTCTTGCCGCTTCCGGATGCAGGCAGAAGAATGCGGCGAAAATGCATTGCAAACTGAAAACCTGAAAAACGGACGGCCGATGGCGAAACATTGTGCCTCCAGTCCCTCATGCACGAGGACTTTCAGCTGGTCTCCTTATTATAGCGAGCCTTTACGCTGCGCCTTTGCCGCCGCAACGCACTTTGCCCTACTCGCCATGAGCCCCGTCCTTCGCTGACGCTGCCAACTCCTGCTTCACCGCTTCCAACGCTTCTTTCGGCGGCCCGATGCGCCGGTATCTGGAATAAAACGTTCGCTCGTGCAGTGCAAAGCTCGAGAGAAATTTTCTGCCATCAAAGTCATATTGCGAGAACGACGGAAACCACAGTCCCGGCGCGAATTCATAGCGCTCCTGCATGAAGTGGCTGCCCTTGTTCACTTTGGCGAGAAACAGTCCCACCGAAATATCGTCGGTCACTTCCCCTTCCACGCGCGCCAGTTGCCCCGCTTCCTCGTCGATCCACACGTAGCCCTTCACCTTCGCAAAGATGCTCGTCGCACGATTGGTCGGCTTGAACTTGGGATTCGGCGTCATGCGATATCTCGCCAGCAGGCCTTCGCCGCGCGGTTCTCGATCCACAAACGTAAAAATAAACGCCGTCCGCGTCGCATCGATCAGTTCTTCGCGGTCTTTATGTTTCTTGGCAATCCTGTCGTAGGCGTCCTTCTGCGCGCGCCCGTCGCCCACCGCGAACGAGAGCGCATTCACCAACTTTTCAAGCGCCGCCCGATACGCCGCCGCGTCGGTAGGCGTCCCATCCGGCCCCACCGGAATGTGGTCCACTCCGGTTCCCGCGGGAATCACCCGCGAGGTCCGCACCTCCGGCGGTTGCTGGTCTCCCGCGCTCTTTTTCACCTCCACCCGCTCTAGCCGCTCATACAGGTCCATGGCCACGTCGTTCTTCTTCTGGTTTCCCACCACGCGATCGAAAAGTCCGCTCTGCTCGCCAGTCTCCGGCGCGTCCGCAGCCAAGGATTGCCCGCTGGCCCCAGACCCGGCCGCTAAAATCGCACTAATTCCAATAGCAATAGTGAGATACAGCCGCATAAATCCCAGGGACTCCGTCACTGCAATGGTCGTTCGATTCAGCCGCCTCTTCAACTGTTGCACCACTCCCTACCTGGTGCGCCTTCAGCGAATTTGCTGCTCTACAGAACGCCAATACTACTCAGTTTGCCACCGCGAGCAAAGCCACAAGGCTGCGCAAGAGCCGCACCCACAGTGAACTTAACCCCAACAGAATGAACACTTACAAAAATCGGCCGCGCAACCCCATTAGAATGAACACTTACAAAATGAATTGGCGCATTTCTATTTAAACATATTATAATCAATAACTTGCAGCCCCACCCCCTCCCCCCCACGCGTCGCTGGCCGAAACAACGCCTAACTTCTTCCTTTTGTTGTCCTTGTAGGCGAATTTCCAGTGCATCCG
>PMOV01000190.1 GCA_003161195.1 Acidobacteriota bacterium
ATCAGCACCGGCGACGGCTCCATCCGCCTGAGCAAAACGTAAGCCGCCCACCCCATCTCGAACGTAAAGATCCACGTCCTCTTTGTTAGGATGCCGGTGCATGCCTATCCCTCTGCGACTTGGAATTGACTTAGGGCATTGATCCGGGGCCTCGATCAGGTATTGCATCAACCTTGGAGGAGTTCACCCGACTACTCGGGAATGCATTATCTCGCCGCCGCCGCGCGCATTCGGGGTTTCTGGAACGCTTCGCCGTAAAGCAATTGCACGCCGATACTCGAGTACCCCGGAAGACCCGGGTTGGGATCGATGTGCGCGATTCGCCCCGTGAATTTGCGGAGAATCGCCTTCGCCCCGGTGACCCGCTGTGGCAATTCCATCAAAATCTCAATGACCTCTCCAACGGACATGATCTGGCTAGTCACAAAGCACACCCCGGTGGACGAAACATTTTTAGCTCGGGTCACTTGCTCATTGTCAGGCGCAGGTGTCCGGCGATTGAAAGCCATCGAAGTCCGTAGCTTGAAGCGTGGCGTTAATCGGCGATCAGGCGTTAACACGTTTCCCTCGCGATGATTTCGCGTTAAAAAAAAACAAGAGATAGGAAACAACTGTCGCAGCAAGGCGCGCGGAGACGTGTGCAAAAGGGTACGATGCGCGGCGCCTATAAGTCTCAATTCGGTACCGTGCCCGATTGAAACAGCCACCGCCGCGCTTCCAGGTAGGAGCAAGCGACTGCCCCGCCCGAGTTATATTGCGCGCCACGCCGCGTTGATTTGCAAATCGGCGGCGCATCCCTCATCATTACTGGTTTGTTCGGGGGAATTGCACGCGCTCTGCGCTGCAGCAGTTAAATTCGCATAGCATTTCTAAGGAGTTGCATGGAGAAGCCTTCAAGGATTGCGCCAGCCAAGGGGAAGTTGGGCATTTTGCTGCCGGGGATGGGCGCGGTAAGCACGACGTTTATGGCCGGCGTGGAGCTGGTGCGCAAGGGCAAGGCGCGGCCCGTGGGGTCGCTGACGCAACTGGGGACGATTCGGCTGGGGAAGCGCACGGACGGGCGGACGCCGAAGATCGGTGAGTTTGTGCCGCTGGCGGAACTGAAGGATATCGTGTTCGGCGGATGGGATATTTTTAATGATAATGCGTACCAGTCCGCGGCGAACGCGGGGGTGCTGAATCTGCAGGATTTGGCGAAGGTGAAAGGCTTCCTTTCGCAGATCAAGCCGATGAAGGCGGCGTTCGATCACAACTTCGTGAAGCTGATTGACGGGCCCAACATCAAGAAGGGCAAAAATAAATACGAGTGGGCGCTGGAGATTAAAGACGACATCGCAAAATTTCGCAAGTCTTCGCGCGCTACGCGCCTGGTGACGTGCTGGTGCGGGTCCACGGAATCGTTTCTGAAGCCAAGTGAAGTACATTCGACGCCGGAAAAATTCGTGGCGGCGATGAAGAAGAATCATCCGGCGATTGCACCCTCGATGCTGTACGCGTGGGC
Source organism: Acidobacteriota bacterium (assembly GCA_003161195.1). Lineage (GTDB taxonomy): Bacteria > Acidobacteriota > Terriglobia > Acidiferrales > UBA7541 > Acidiferrum. The sequence goes on from PMOV01000190.1 coordinate 1,502, forward strand.
CTCGGTGACCAGCGGCGTGCCGTACGCAAATGGCGCGCCAAATTTGAGCGTGGACATTCCGGCGATTCAGAAATTGGCCCACGACAATAACGTGGCCATCGCGGGCAAGGATTTCAAGACCGGGCAGACGCTGATGAAGACGGTGCTGGCGCCGGCCTTTAAGGCGCGCATGCTCGGCCTCGAAGGCTGGTTCTCCACGAACATTCTGGGAAACCGCGACGGCGAAGTGCTCGAGGATCCGGGATCGTTCAAGTCCAAGGAGCAATCCAAGCTGGGCGCGCTGGAATATATTTTGCAGCCGGAGCTGTATCCGGAGCTGTACAGCAAGATGTATCACAAGGTGCGCATCAACTATTACCCGCCGCGCGGAGACAACAAAGAAGGCTGGGACAACATCGACATTTTTGGATGGCTCGGGTATCCGATGCAGATCAAGGTGGATTTCCTGTGCCGGGATTCGATTCTGGCGGCGCCGATTGTGCTGGACCTGGTGTTGTTTCTGGATTTGGCGCAGCGGGCCGGCATGCGCGGAATTCAGGAGTGGCTGAGTTTTTATTTCAAATCGCCGATGACCGCGCCGGGATTGTATCCGGAGCATGATTTGTTTATTCAGTCGATGAAGTTGAAGAATACGTTGCGCTGGATGATGGGGGAGGACTTGATTACGCATTTGGGACAGGAATATTACGATTAGGGGCGGAAACCGTTATTAAGTTAAATTTGTGATTTGATGGAACGGTTTTTCGATTTGACGGTGCTCGGAATGCCGCGTTACGCTAACGCACGAATGGACATCCCGCGTTCACGCTGTTGTTCCCCGCTGCGATTTCGATTCCCACTTCTTGAGGAGAAACATGACGACCGAACTGCGTAATTTTTTGGCGTTGCCGTATGACGAACTGGAAGAGCTGAACTTGAAGGCCAAAGAACAGCGCATGAAGCGCGTGGCGGCACACAAAATCCAGGAAGAGCGCATCAAGTATTTGACTGACGAAAAGCGCATCAAGGCCGTGACCGTGCTGTTCAGCGACCTGGAAGGCCGGCTGCACATGCTGGATTACGACAAGAAATTTCTGGTGAAGAGCTGGGACAATTTGACGTTTGACGGATCCTCGATTCGCGGGTTTACGGCGCAGCGGGAAAGCGATTTGCGGCTGTCCATGGATTGGAGTTCGTTTTATTGGGGGCCCTCGGATGTGTTTGGCTCCGGAAAAGTGCTGGTGTTTGGCGAGGTGATCGATAAGGACGGTTCGCCGTATAGCGCGGACATTCGCGGCGTGCTGAAGGCCTATGCCGAGCAGCAGCACAAGGACGAAGATTACACGCTGAACGCGGCGAATGAAATCGAAGGGTTTCTCTTTGCCGGCGCGGATGCCGAGCAGCATTACGGCCAGACGCAGAAGTTCGACTACGTAAATACCGGCGGGTATTACCACTCGCTGCCCGGCGATCCTTTGCGCATGTTTATCGATACGACGGCGGAAGTGCAGCGCGCCATGGGATTCCAGAACGAGAAGGATCACCCGGAAGTTGCGCCCTCGCAGTTTGAAATTAATTACGGATATGGCGAAGTGGTGGCGGCGGCGGACCAGATCCAATTGTACAAATTGATTTGCCGGCAGGTGGCCACCAAGATGGGCTTGACGGCGTGCTTCTTGCCCAAGCCGGTGGTGGGCGTGAATGGCAACGGCATGCACACCAACGTTTCCATCAGCAAAGGCGGCAAGAATCTCTTCTGGGATGCCAAGGGCGAAGAGAAGCTCAGCAAATTTGCCTGGTCGTTCGTGGATCGCATTTTGACGCACGCGAACGATATTTGCCTGCTGCTCAACGCCAGCGTGAACGCTTACCGGCGCCTCGATCCACACTTTGAGGCGCCGAATCAGATCAAGGCTTCGGCGGTGGATCGCGGGTCCATGGTGCGCATCCCCATCGGCAACGAGAAGAGTTCGCGCGTGGAAGTGCGCTCCGTGGCGCCGGACGCGAATCCTTACCTGGTGATGTACTCGATCTTCAAGAGCGGGCTCGACGGCGACACCGCCAAGATCAAGAACCTCCGGCAGGCGGAACGCTATCTGCCGGACAATATTTATACGGCGATCGAGGATTTCAAAAAGGCTGCGTGGACCAGCAAACTGCTGGGCGAAGACGTGAAGCACCGCTATGCGGACCTGAAGCAGGTGGCGGCGGATCGCTGTTCGCGCTCGCTGGGGACCTTCGTGAAGGCGCCCGAAGTGCAGCACCATCACGAAGTTTACAACCAGTATTTGTGGAACCAGTTCTAGCTTCAATAGTCTGCGACGTTTTTGACTTAGCAGCGACGCCCTTCCGGGCGTCATCTGCCTTCGAGTGGCACAGACTTCCGGCCGTGCTACTCGCCGTTTGACTCGCCACTCGCCACTTCTTCCATACAAAAAACTCTCCGCCATCACACCGTTCGTACACCGCATTTCTTTCCCCCGGCGGGCACTCACTCAGGTTGGGTAATGATCGAGCACCTTGCGAACAAACCGTTAGGAATGACCATGGATAAATGATTTGTAGAAGTGAAGCAAACAGCCAATCTCACTCTCGAGTTGAAAGAGCAGAGCTTCGTATTGCATGACCTACCCGCCCTGATTGTGCGCTACCGCAATCCAAACAGCGGCGGCGAAGAGATGGAATCAGTTTATGTGGTTTCTGGTTCGCAAACCTTTTCATCTGCTTTACCGGAGAGCAGCCCGGTCTCTCTTTGGAACAGTTTGGCAACTACAACACCTTTCTCCCAATGGTGAAGAGTTTTGCAGTCAAACCCTGACTTCCTTACCGGAAACTGACCCCAGCTCCCCGACCTCCGCATTCGCACCTGCGTGCGCGCTTTTATGTTACGCTGCGGGCGTTTTGCACATCCCACGCAAGGTGTACTTCTATTCGCGAGGTGACTCTCCCATGGCCAACGACGACAACGGAATGAAATTTACGCGGCGCGACTTTCTCGGAGCTAGCTCCGGGGCGCTGGCGATTGCGGGAGTGGGTCCCGTGGCTAGCGTGGCGGCCGCGCAGCAGGGGGCGGCAAAAACGGACGCCAATTACTCCGACCGCGCCAAGAGCAATCCGGGGCCGACCAATTCCGTGCTGGATGCGCAGAATCCCAGCGGGTTTAATCCGCCGTCGACCGACGCAGGGGCGGTACAAACGTTTAAGTATCCATTTTCGTTTGGGCACAAACGATTGCATTCCGGAGGATGGTCGCGGGAAGTGACGCAGCGGGAGTTGGCGGTTTCCAAAACGATGGCCGGCGTGGATATGCGCTTGACCGCGGGCGGGATTCGCGAATTGCATTGGCATGCGGCGGCGGAGTGGGCGTTCATGCTGTACGGCACCGCGCGCATCACGGCGATCGACAACGACGGCAAAAGCTTTGTGCAGGACGTGAAGGAGAGCGAGTTGTGGTACTTCCCTACCGGCGTTCCTCACTCGATTCAGGGGCTGGGGCCCGATGGCGCGGAGTTTCTGCTGGTATTTGACGACGGCAACTTTTCCGAATACGCCACGGTGCTCTTGAGCGACTGGATGGCGCACACGCCGAAGGATGTGCTGGCGAAGAACTTCGGCATTCCGGTGACGGCGTTGGAGAAGCTGCCAAAGGAAGAGCTGTTTATTTTTCAATCCGCGCTTCCGGGGCCGCTTGAAGTCGAACAAAAAGTGGCGGCTGGCGCGCGGGGACTCTCGCCGAACGACTTTGCGTTTCGCACGATGCAAATGCCGGTGACCAAGCGCACCAAGGGCGGCGAGGTGCGCATTGTGGACTCGAAGAATTTTAAGGTCGCCACCAATATTGCCGCGGCCATCGTGACCGTGCATCCGGGCGGGATTCGCGAATTGCACTGGCACCAGAATGCCGACGAGTGGCAATACTACTTCGCGGGCCAAGGGCGCATGACGGTGTTTGCGACGGGCGGGCGTGCCCGCACCATGGACTTTCAGACGGGCGATGTCGGGTATGTGCAGCAGACTTTGCCGCACTACATCGAAAACACCGGCGACACGGATCTGAAGTTTTTGGAGATGTTCAAGGCTCCCGTGTATCAGGATTTGTCACTCTCGGAATGGCTGACGCACACCCCGCCGCAACTGGTGATGGCGCACATGCATATCGATAAGGCCACGCTGAACAAGATTCCGCGCGACGAAATTGTGATCATGCCGGAGTAAGTGGACTTCGTCCGGAGCCGATGTGGCTTTTGGCTGAAGCGCGGCTAGTTGGTGTCCTCCTGTCGCTCCGGGCGAACCGTGCCATTCGAATGATATCCGGAATTGGTCTTGACACATCAATGAATCCATGCTACCGTCTCACATGGATTTGTTTGCCCCATCCGCGCTATTCGCCTCCACAGAGCAGTGCAAGCCGAATCCAGCCTCGAATCTGTGTCTCGCATTTTTGCCCCTTTGTTTTCATAACGATATGAATTGCTCCCCGCGCAACCCCCATGTTTTGATAACGATACAAAATACCCTACCGTATACCCCGCAATCCTCCAAAATCCCCTCTTCAAGAAAGCCTCTAACTGGCCGTAAGTACCACATTGCAGGGTCTTTAGCGCTAGATGAAAGCGATGAGCTGGTCGAGAATTTCGGCACTTGCCGCGCGGTGTGATATGTTTTCTAATCGCGCTGCGCTGATCGCGCGGCGTGTGCGCGGAGGATTCGGGTTCATGAAGACGGCGTACAACGGAGTGCAGGTTCCGGCTGCGGGCAAAGGCATTGGGTACAGCGGTGGCGAATTACAGGTGCCGGATGCGCCCATTATTCCGTTTATTGAAGGCGACGGAACCGGGCGCGATATCTGGAAGGCCTCGCGGCGGGTGTTTGATGCGGCGGTAGCGCAGGCCTATGGCGGCAAGAGGCGCGTCCAGTGGTTTGAGGTGTTTGCGGGAGAGAAAGCGTTCAATACGTTTAAAGAATGGCTGCCGGACGAGACCGTGGAGGCGATTCGCGATTTTCGCGTGGCCATTAAGGGTCCGCTGACCACGCCTGTTGGCGGAGGGATTCGTTCGCTGAACGTGGCGCTGCGGCAGCTGCTGGATTTGTATTCGTGTGAACGGCCGGTGCGGTATTTCGATGGCGTGCCTTCGCCGGTGAAGCATCCCGAGAAAATGGATCTCGTGATTTTCCGCGAAAACACGGAAGACGTGTACATCGGAATCGAGTGGAAGTCCGGCTCGGCGGAAGCGAAAAAGCTCCTGGAATTTTTGAACCACGACATGCTGAAGGATGGGAAGAAGCAGATCCGCTGGGATTCCGGCGTGGGCATCAAGCCCATTTCGCCGACCGGAACGAAGCGGTTGGTGCGGCGGGCGATTAAGTTTGCGCTGGCGAACAAGCGGCCCAGCGTGACCCTGGTGCACAAAGGAAATATTCAGAAATTTACCGAGGGCGGATTTCGCGATTGGGGATACGACTTGGCGCGCGAAGAGTTTCGCGCCGAGACGGTGACGGAGCGCGAAAGCTGGATCCTGGACAATCTGGACAAGAACGCAGCACTGACCGCGGAGCAGAACGCCGCGATGATCGAGCCGGGGCTGGAGCAGGCGCCGGAGGCGTTTCGGAAATCTGTGCAGGAGGAAGTGCGTGGCGTGCTGGCGGCGATTGGCGCTTCGCACGGCAAGGGGCAATGGAAGAAGAAGTTGCTGATCAACGATCGCATCGCGGATTCCGTGTTCCAGCAGGTGTTGCTGCGCGCGGATGAGTACAGCGTGCTGGCGACTTCCAACCTGAATGGCGATTATTTGTCGGATGCTTGCGCGGCGCAAGTGGGCGGACTGGGCATGGCGCCAGGCTCGAATATCGGCGATGGTTTTGGCGTGTTTGAGGCCACGCACGGGACGGCTCCGAAGTATGCGGATAAGGACGTGATTAACCCGAGCTCGGTGATGCTGTCGGGAGCGATGATGTTCGCGTTTCTTGGCTGGGGCGAGGCGGCGAAATTGCTCGAGCACGGCATTGCCAAGACCATTCAACAGAAGCGCGTGACGTACGATTTGGAGCGGTTGATGCCTGGCGCGACGAAGGTTGGCACGGCGGCGTTCGCGGATGCCATTATTCAAAACATGCAGGCGTCGTAGGAACCTACGCACGGAAAAATCAACAGATAACACTGAGACGCATAGTACACAGTGAATCGCAGAGAAGAGGAACTGGAGAACGATGAGCCGGAAAAAAGTAACGGTGGTGGGCAGCGGATTTGTGGGTTCGACCACGGCGCAGCGCATTGTGGATATGGAACTGGCGGATGTGGTGATTACGGACATTCTGGAAGGCGCACCTGCGGGCAAAGCGCTGGACATGATGGAATCCGGGCCAATCACGCGGACCGATGCGCGGGCCACCGGCGCGTCCACGGCGAGCGGCGATTACTCCGCTACCGCGAACAGCGACGTGGTGGTAATTACCGCGGGCTTTCCACGCAAGCCGGGCATGAGCCGCGACGATTTGCTGAAGGCCAACTATGACGTGGTGAAGGCGGTGGTCGAGCAGATCGTCAAGCATTCGCCAAACTGCATCATCATTGTGGTGACCAATCCGTTGGACGCCATGGCGCAAGCGGCGTTCAAGGTGAGCGGCTTCCCGAAACATCGCGTGTTGGGCATGGCCGGGGTGCTGGACTCCGCGCGCATGAGCACGTTCGTGGCGATGGAGTGCAAGGTCAGCGTGGAAAATGTGCACTCGTTTGTGCTGGGGGGACACGGAGACGACATGGTGCCGTTGCCGCGCTACTCCACGGTGGCGGGCATCCCGTTGCCGGATTTGCTGCCCAAGCAACGCATCGACGCCATCGTGGAGCGCACACGCAAAGGCGGCGCCGAAATTGTGAATTTGCTGAAGACCGGTTCGGCATACTACGCGCCGTCGGCCGCGGCGGTGGAAATGGTCGAGGCCATTTTGAAGGATAAGAAGAAAATCTTGCCCTGCGCCGTGTATCTCGAGGGCGAGTATGGCGTTAAGGGCTTGTTTGTCGGCGTGCCGGTGAAGCTTGGCGCTTCTGGAATCGAAGAAATTATCCAGATCAAGCTGACAGAAGAAGAAAACGCCGCGCTGCAAAAATCCTCGGCTTCGGTACGCGAACTGGTCACGGTGCTGGGAATTTAGTCTCCGCCGCGTCCGCGGAACCGACAATAAGGGCACACAGGCAGGAATGCCTATGCTACTGGACGAGACGCGCGGCGAACTGCTAGTAAAGTTAGGTCGTCGGTGGGCTTCGAGCCTTCGCCGAACACGCGGAGATCATCTAGGCATTTGGCGATTAGATTTGCGGGCAGAGCGGCGGCGTGTTGGGCGGCCAGGGCGCGGATGCGGTGGAGGCCGTACTCTGCGCCTGCGCTGTTGCGGCATTCGGTTAAGCCGTCGGTGTAGAGGAAAAGCGTGTCGCCATCAGCCAGCGTGAGCCGATGGACCGGAAAGCGGGCGTCACTGAACATGCCCAGAGGAACGCCGGTGGATTCTTTGGGCGTGGCTCCCTGTGGATGAAGATGCAGAACCGGGAGGTGGCCGGCGCTGACAAACTCGACAGCACCGTCGCGGGTGGCGCGGCCCACGACCAGCGTGGCGTACTGCCCTGCCAGGGTGCTTTCACAAAAAATGCGGCTGGCATCTTCGACCATGCGCTCGAGCGGGAGACCAGCTTCCGCGAGACTGCGAAACGTGGCATGCAGATGGCTCATCAGCATGGAGGCGGCCACACCTTTGCCGGAAACATCGCCGAGCATGAATAGCAGGCCTCCGCTGGTTTCAAAAATGTCGCAGTAATCGCCGCTGACCATGCCAGCGGGTTGGTAATGGTAGTGGACGTCCCAGCCAACTGGCGCGAAATCGCGTTTGGGCAAGAGGGCGCGCTGGATGTTGGCGGCCAGGGTGAGATCGCGTTCGAGGGCGCGCTGTTCGGCGGTAGTCAGATGGTCGAGGCAAAAGCGCGCGAGGGGATCGGCGAGCAGGCGGTCCTTCTCGATGGAATCATGGCAGGTTTCGCAAATACCGAAGGTGCCGAGATCGAGGCGCACCAGCGCAGCGTCGACGTCCTGCAACAATTTGGAAAGCGCAATGTCGGCAGCCTGGGAATGCAGAAGGTGGTGCAGGCGGGTGCGGCGCTGCTCGAGTGCGGTGCGCAGATAGGTTTGTTCGGTGGTGGCCATGGTGCCTCCTCCGACAGTTTGCTGTTTTGCGGCCGAGGATTCCATCCGATTCCCTCCGTGAAATTTGAGGAATGCAGCTGAGGCGCGTGCGGCGGCGAAGTGCGGGGTAACGACCCCGCAACCACCTCAATTGCAAACCACGGGCGGCGTCAGTGAACATTGGATGCTGGCATTTGCCGGGCGTCGCCGGAATATGGTGGCGCCGGGCGGGGGTTCGAGGTAGTGTCGGGCCGAACAAGAATCGTCCGCACGCAGCCGAATTCTGCGTGGGAGAGGCCGGCGCCGCGATTCCTTTCCGGTGCATTCCTGAAGATGACGATTCCAGTGAAAGGCAGCGTGGTTTGGCTATGCGATGGCGAGTGAGGTTACGGCTTGCAGTATTGTTGATGACAACGCTGGCCGCTTGCGCGCAGGTGGTGCGGGCGCAGGACCTTGCGGAAGAGGCGCTGCGTATTCCTATGAAGGAAGCGGGCAAGAAAGGGTTGGAGGCGGTGATGGTGCGGCCGAATGATGGAGCGCGGCATCCGCTGGCGCTGCTGAATCATGGAGCGCCGCGCGAATCGAGCGATCGGCCCGGCATGACGCCGTGGAGCTTGCTGCCGCAGGCGCGGGAGTTTGCGCGGCGCGGCTGGACGACCGTGGTGGTGATGCGGCGGGGTTACGGGGATTCGGGCGGCGGCAGCAATGAAGACGCCGGGCCGTGCGGGAACCCGGACTATTACGATTCGGGGCGCGAGTCCGCGAAAGATTTGCGGGCGACCATCGCGTACCTTGCGACGCGGCCGGAGGTGGACGCCACACAGATCATCAGCGTGGGAATTTCGGCCGGCGGATTTGCCACCGTAGCGCTTACCGCGGACCCGCCGCCCGGGCTGGTGGCGGCGATCAGTTTTGCGGGGGGACGTGGCTCGCGCAAGCCCGACGAAGTGTGCAGCCCGGCGGTGCTGGTGAACGCGTTCCGCGAATTCGGCAGGAAATCGCGAACGCCGATGCTGTGGGTGTATGCAGATAACGATCACTTTTTCGGGCCGCAAATCGCCGCGGAGTTCTATGAGGCGTTTCGCTCGGCGGGTGGGCAAGCGACGTTCATTCACGCAGCCGCATTTCGCCGAGACGGGCATGGACTCTTTTCGCTCGGGGGCACGCCGCTGTGGACGCCCATGGTGGACGAATTTCTGGCGCGCAACCATCTCACGCTGCGGGACACGCTGCTCGCGCTGCCGGCAGCGCCGGATGTTGCGCTGCCGCCACAATTATCTTCGCGGAACGTCGAGGAATTTCGCAGCTTTCTGACGCTGCCCGAACACAAGGCGTTTGCGGTTTCGGAAAACGGGCACTACGGATACGTGTTCGGGCGGCGCACGGCCAAAGAAGCTCTGAAGCTGGCGGAGGAACACTGCAAAGAAGGCAGCGAACACGGGAATTCCTGCTCCGTGATATGGCTGGACGACGGACAACCTGCGGCTAACTGAAGCGGCCGGCGCACCTCCCTTCCCACGTGACTCCGCCCNNACTCCGCCCGCGCAACTCCGCCCGCAAATCTTGTGGCATGCGCTCTGCCAGCGCGCTGGATACCGGCACAAAAATCCACCGACAAAATTCCGCAAGAAGCGTGAAACGAAAGTTAGGTTAACGCCACTATCCTGACGTGTAACGACCGCGGCGATGGCGGCTCCCGGTGGGTTCCACAGATGCACAGCTACGGCGGTCGACCACCTGAAGAGGAGGCTCACATGGCTGAAAAGATCAACGACGCGCTACTCTACAACCCCTACCACATTCTCTGGGATCCGATCGGTCCCCCTTGGGAACGCGAGTTGGACCAGGCGGGCCAGCAACAATTGCTGCTGGTGCGCCTGACGCTGCTCAAGGATACCTTGGCGGCGCAAGCAAAAGCGGTGGAGAGCGCCATGGCGCTGGTGGCCAAGAGTCGCTGACCACGTTTTCGCGGAGCACTTTTTCGCGGGACATGCGGCTCGTGGAATTGTGCGCGTTGTGGCCGGCGACGGGTCCGTGCCGGCCGCAACTCCCTTCGTGCATTCGAGGACTCGCCTGCAGCAAGGAAGGAGCGTTGCGCCATGCTCGAATCCCCCTCTCTAAAAATTATTACCAGCGAAAGTCCCCGGGAGCGCCGGCGCGATACCTCGCGAGCCGTGGTGCTGATCGGATTCCAGCGGCAGGGTAACCTGGGGCTGGGCTACCTGGCGGCGACGCTGCGCGGGCATGGCTATGCGGTGGAAGTGCTGGATTTCGACACCGCGCATGGAGAAATTCTGGAACTCGTAAAAGCGCGCGAACCGCTGCTGATCGGCTTTTCGCTGATCTTCCAGTTTTACATCCGGCAATTTGACGCGCTGCTGCGGTTTTTACGCGCGAATGGCGTGGGTTCACACTTCACCATGGGCGGACATTTCCCCAGCCTGAATTACAGCGACACGCTACGCATGCTCCCGGACCTGGACAGCGTGGTGCGCTTTGAGGGCGAACTGACGCTGCTGGAGCTGGTGGATTTGCTGAGCACCGGCAGCGAGTGGCGAGGCATCCAGGGGATCGCCTACAAGCGCGGCGAAGAGTTGGTGGCGAATCCCATGCGAGCGCTGATGGAAGACCTCGATCAGCTACCGTATCCCGAACGCAATTACAAACCGGAGGCGGTGCTGGGCCGCGCGGTGATGCCGCTGCTGGCCAGCCGCGGGTGCGCGCGGACCTGCTCGTTCTGCTCGATTCACATGTTCTACCGCACGGCGCCGGGAAAAATGGTGCGCACGCGCAAACCCGCGCAGGTGGTGCGGGAGATGCGGCAACTGCACGAAGAGCGCGGCACCACGATTTTTCTATTTCAGGACGACGACTTCCCGTTATTTGGTCCGGTATGGCATCGCTGGGCCAATGAGTTTGTCGACGAATTGCATCGCAGCGGATTGCCCGGGCGGGCTATCTGGAAGATGAACTGCCGCGCGGACGTGGTCGAGCCGCAGATGTTTGCCGCTATGCGCGATGCGGGCCTGTACCTCGTGTATATGGGTCTCGAGTCCGGCAGCGAGCAAGGATTGAAGACGCTGCACAAGCAAGTGAGCGTGGAGCAGAATTTGCGCGCGGTGCAGACACTGAAAGACGTTGGGTTGATGTTTGAATTTGGCTTTATGCTGTTCGATCCTTCGAGCACTTTTGGGACGGTGCGGGAAAATGTCGCGTTCCTGCGAGCGATTGTGGGAGACGGCAGCGCGGGCGCGGTGTTTTGCCGGATGTTGCCGTACGACGGAACGCCGATCAAGGACGAGTTGGCGCGCACGGGAAGATTGCTCGGCGACGTGTGCAATCCGGATTACAAATTTCTCGATCCGCAACTGGATACGTTTTACGAGGCGCTGACGAAGCTGATTCATGTGACCGGCTGGGTGCATGGGTATCGCAGCCTGTCGCCGCAATTGAATTGGTGCTGGCACGAGATCGCGGTGATTGACCGGCTGTTTCCGCAGCTTTGCGAATTGCCGGCGTATAAAGACACGGTGCGGGGCATCACGCGGGCCAGCAATGATTTGCTGCTGCGCGTGGTGGAGGATTTGTCTTACACGTATTCCGATGGGCGGGCGAATGCGTGGTCGGCACAGGAGCTTGAGCGGCAGTGCCGCAGCTGGGTGAAGGAGTTGGTGGAGAACCGCGATGCGTTCATTTTGCGGCACCAGGAGATTTTGCTGAACGCGTTGCGCGAAGAGGGACAGCTCGTCCGCGCCTGAGATATTTCCGGGCCCCGGCGGAAATGGAGCAGCGGCGATTACCAGCCCAGGAGGCTTTGCGCGCCGACTACCAACGCCAACGTGAATGCGGCGATCAACACTTCGCCGATGGCGCCTACCGCGAAAGGCTTTAATCCTTGTTGGCGCATTTCGCGGAAATTGGTGCGCAAGCCTACGCCGGCGAAGGTTAGCAAGAAGGCCCAGCGGCTGAGGTTGGCCAAGCCGCCTACCTGATCCTTGGTGAAGAAGCCGTAGGTGGCCAGGATCGAAATGAGTAAAAAGCCGAGCACAAACTTGGGAAATTTTTGCCACAGGAAAGCGGCTTTGTTGGTGACGGTTTTAGCTTGGCCGCGGCTGGCCCAGTAGAGTGCGTAGCCCAGGACCACGAAGCCGATCATGGCGTTGCGCGTGGTTTTTACCAGGACGGCGAGCTTTCCGGCGGCATCCGAGTAGAGCGCGCCTGCAGCGGTGGCTTCCGCGGTGTTGTCCACGGCGAGGCCGGCCCAGAGGCCGTAAGCGTGATCGCTGAGATGGAGGAAGTGGCCGATTAAGGGAAACGTGAAAAGCGAAAGCGCGCCGAGCGCGAGGATGGCGGCGATGGCGAAGCTGGAATCTTCTTCATCGGCTTCGATGGCGCCTTGCGTGGCGATGATGGCGCTAACGCCGCAGACGGCGGAGCCGACGGCGAGAAGCGTGGTGAGTTTGGGGCGAAGACCGAAGGCGCGGCCGAGCAGGATCATGAACGCGGTGGCGCCGGCGATTTCTACGGCGACCATCACCAGGCTGGGGCCGCCCAGCTTGAGGACGTCGCCGAGGAGAAAGCGCGCGCCCAGCAGGACAATGCCTACCTTCAGCCAGAATTCGTAGGTGGCTACGCCGGC
>PMOV01000189.1 GCA_003161195.1 Acidobacteriota bacterium
TTGCGGCTTGGCGGGATTTACTGGGACGGGCTCCGCGGCGGGTAGGCCTACCGATTTGTTGACGGCGTCGAAGATAGGGCGGGGGGCGCCTTCTACGGTGACGCATTCGGCTACGGCGCAGTGGAGGAAGACGTCGCCTTCGGGGGTGGTGAAGGAGAAGAAGTCTGCGCGGCGAAAGAGGTTGGAGCGGGTGGGGTGTTTTTTCTCGAGGGCCTCGGAGTATTGGCCAAAGAAGCGTGCGGTTTGTTCTTCGCCGGCGAGGCGCAGGCGGGTGATCAGGACGAGGTGCTTGGTTTGCTTTTGTTCGTAGACCTCGTAGCGGTCGCCTTCCCAGGCGGCGGCTAGAGGGGTGGCGCGAGCTTCGTCGAGAAATTGCTGCAGAACTTCCTTCCATCCAAATTCGCCAAGCACATTGTCTTCGAGCTTGATGTAGTCGGGGCCGAGGAGCGCGTCGACTGGGGGTAGCGAAAGGGTTGCGGGGACGTTATTCGTTTTATACAACGAGGGATGCATGATTTGTTGCGTGGAGACTGGGGGGTGGGTGAAGACGCGGTCCATGGAGGGCCAGCCGTTGGGCTTGAGGATGGCGGCCGAGAACGTGAGTCCCTGCAAATAAGGAAAGATGAGCGAATCGCGAATGAACGGCGGGGCCGCTTTCATATGCGGCGAGTCGTCCAGGTCACCGAGCATCGTGCCCGGATCGAAAGACGGGATATTTTTGAGCGAGAGGCCCTTGTCCAGCAGCAGGTAATCGATCATCGCGGCCATGGCGCTGCCTTCGAGCACCGATTCGCGGGCGAGTTCGGCGTCATCGTTAGGACGGGCGGCTTTGACCCAAGCCTCGATTTTGTAGTGCTGGTCCTGCAGGGCGTGGGTCAGTTCATGCGCCATGACCATGCGCTGGTCGTCGATGGGGATCCAGTCGGCGATGTAGAACTCCTGGGCCTTGGGGTCGTATAGGCCGGCGATCTGCTCGGTGAGGAGGTCCACCATGAAGTTGTCCAGGTCGAAGCCGAGCGGGAGCAACCCGAGGGCTTCGGCGGCGCGCGCGGACTTGTAACGCTCCGCAGGTTCTTTGTCTTCATTCATTTCGCGGATGACGTAGGCGCGAATTTCGTCGCGGGAACGAAGGGTTTTCTTCACCGGGGAGCGTTGGGAGAGACCGGTGATCTGGCTCATTTGCGACAGCACTTCGTCGGCGGCAGCCGAGAAACCGGCGTTGGAAGCTTTAGAAGGAAGAGCGACAGGACTCGTGTCTGGGGGTTTGACTGGGGCCGGAGAGCTCGGCGGCGCGGTCGCGGGGCGTTGCTGGGCGGCGGACGCCGGGGCAACCACACCAAATAGTGACGCCAAGGCCAAGCCGACAAACAAGATACGCGCTGCGGCACGGAGAGGAGTCCGAGTCATGACCCAAGCAGAATAGCAGATTCCGTTTTGGCACTGGCGGTGCGAAATTTTCTTGTCCCTGATTCTTCCTCAGTTTCGGTGCAACGCACCAAGCGCGTCCTGAGGTAGAATACTCTTTTAGGCACTTTTAGCTTCACACAAAATCCAGCCGTAGTCCCCAGTGCAGCGTCCAAGCAACAACAGTGGTTGCTGCGACTGGTATTGCTTTATATTGCTGAGAAGTTTTTTGTCGGACGCCGGCAAGCCTCGCCCCGGAGGTACGCATGGAGAGCGGATTTCGCTTGCGGCAAATCCGCGAGCGGCTGGGATTGACCTATCGCGACGTGGAACGTTCCAGCATGGAACTGGCGGCACGGCGCGGTCGGCCCGATTTCATTTTGCACATTAGCCGGCTCGCGGATATCGAAAACCACGGCGTGGTACCCACCATTCACAAGATCTACACGCTCGCGGCGGTTTATCACCTCAACCCCATACAACTACTGGCTTGGTATGACGTGCCGTTGAACGAGCTATTTGCCGATGGCACGTTGTCACGCCCGCCCAACACGCATCTGGCCGCCGCGCCCATTTCCATGCGCACACCCATCCGATTCGACCCGGCTTTCGATCCGCGGCGCACCGAACTGCTGTCGCGCATGGTGCAACAGTGGGGGCGACTCGAGGGCGCGCTGGACAACGAAGACTCGCAATATCGCTATGGCTATGTGGGGCTGGCGGACCGCCGCATGGCGCCGATTCTGCGACCCGGCAGCGTGGTGCTGGTGGATGCCACGACGCGTGCGGTGGAGGAAGAGGAGTGGGCCACGGAGTACGACCGGCCGCTATATTTCGTAGATGTGCGGGACGGCTATCGTTGCGGCTGGTTTCATCAAGACCGCGTACGCCTAACCATGCAGCCGCACCCGCTATCGCATTGCGCTCCGGAGTTTTGGCCGCTGCCGCAGGGCGCCGAGGTGATTGGGCGCGTGGTTGGCATCGTCACGCGTCTGAACGAGCCGTGGAATTTTCCTGACGCAGAAGCTCCAGCAGAGCGCGCATATTCGAGCAGAAAAGCTCTTTAAGATAATCCGGGGCCGCTTCCGGCAACAGAACACGGTAGGCCTCCATTCGCCCCCAATGGTCCACAGCGGCGTGGAAGCCGCCGGCCATATTTTTCAGACAAACTTTCAGTTCCCGTTCTTGCTCCTGTAAGGACGATTCCAGAATCCGCTCGAAGATCTGTTCGTGACACATCTCCAGGGTTTGCTGGATGGCCTCATCGGGATAAAGCACAGATAAACCGGCGTGTTCATAGCGCCCAGTGGTGAGATCGCGCAGCGACGCCAGATAGACTAAGCGCGAAAAAGGGCCGGGCAAACCCTCCAGAGTGGTCGAGGTAAAATCCTCGACGATGCGGCTGTTCTGTTGCAGTTGCGTCAGGGCCTTCTGCGTCATGGTTGTTCCGTTTACAGAACATCTTTCCCGCGAAATCTCCACTTCGTTTGTACGACTCCAGACTCCCGGCCTGGAGGTCGTACATCATGAAAAAGCTTTCGTTCGGAGGCGTGGCATTCGTTGTCGCAGTGCTCATGCTACTTCCGGTTATAACGCCGGTCAATCCAGCATTGAGTAAGATTCCGACGGGCAGCACCGCGCTGGTGGCCGACGGCTCGCCGCTGCCCCCACCGACCGGCGGAGGAGGCAAGCCGCCAGCGGCGGGCGTGCTGGCAGCGGACGGCTCACCGTTGCCGCCGCCGACCGGCGGAGGAGGCAAACCCCCGGTAGTGGCCTAAGAATGACAGGAGAAGCGGGACCGGGGGCGCCAGCGGCGCGAAGGCGAACTTGATTCTAAGAGTTTGCTAATGAACCTGCACGTGCTGGCGCCCCTCCACTTCCAGTACTTCCGCTAGCCCTACCGTTAGTACGCTCGCCAGTATACATCGCAGTTACCCTTGTGCTACTATTCGCCCTCCGATGGCCTTCTTGGGTAGCCTTGGAACCGCGGCTTGGGCGTTGAGCGTCGTCCTACAGGTTTGCCTCCTCGGGCTCCTGGTCTACCGCCGGAACTTCCTGCGTTTCCCCGTATTCACCGCGTACATCGTGGCCGCCATCCTGCAAGGCGCTTACTTTGTGTATCTGTACTACTTCTCTCACTGGGACAAGGCGGCCCTGAGCGAAGCGGCTTGGTCAGTCCAGGGTCTGGTCACGCTGATGCGTGTGGCCGCGATCATGGAGTTGTGCCACCACGTATTCATCCGCTATCCGGGGATTCGCACCATGATCTTCCGGGCATTGGCTATTTGCGTCCTGGTCGTGGCGACGCTCGCTTTCGCGTTCGGGCAGCGCGCGCTGAGTTTGAAGCTCCTGTATGCGGACCGCGCCGTGGGGCTGTCCTTAGCCTCCGCCATCGTCCTACTCTTTCTCTTTGCGCGCTACTACCACGTGCAGCCGCGCGAGCCGCTGCAATCGATGTCCATCGGATTCTTCCTATACTCCTGTTTTGTGGTGCTCAACGATTCGATTCTTGAAGTCTTTCTATACACCTACGGCGCCCTGTGGAATTTTCTGGGATTGTTATCGTTCACCGCCAGCCTGCTGCTCTGGTGTGCCGTGCTGCGCCACGCCTACGAAGAATGGCCAACACCGCCGGAACTGCTGCCCGCAGGGATTTATCACGACGTTTCCTCGGAGGTAAATTTGCGTTTGAAATTACTCGACGAGCGTTTAAGCCGATTTTTGAAACGGAACAGGACCTAACGGATGACGCCCTTTCTCTATGTTATGGCCGGCAGCGCCATCTCTCTCGCGTTGCTGCTGGTTTGGCTGCTCGGCAGACCGGCCCGCGACGCTCGCAAGCCTTGGAATCTGGAGGACAATGTCAGCCACATCCAGTATTTTCCACAGATGAGCCAGGCGATTTCCTCGCTAGACGAACGGTATCTGCGGTCCCGCGGCCGTGCCGACCTGGCGCGCGCACTGCGCGTCGAACGTCGCAACATCCTCTTTACGTTTCTGGCCGCGTTGCAGGAGGAGTTTCGGCGACTGACGCAGTTGGCCCGGGTAATCGCGTCCCTGTCTCCGGAAGTGGCCCCCGCGCAGGAGTTCGCGCGCTTCCGCTTGCACCTGGCGTTTCTCTATCGCTTACAGGTGGTCCGCGCCAAGCTGCGCCTCGGCGCGCAAGCGTTGCCGGAGCTCGGCGAGGCGAGTAACCTGGTCAGCGCCGTGCGCGTGCGTATGGATGCGGCCATGAAGGAACTGGGCGAACGCGCCGCGTTGGCCGCGGAAATGGCCTCAGCGCTGGACCGGGGCAATTCCAATCTCGGATGACGCAGGTTCCGCGCCCTCGGCGGGCGCTTTCGGCGTGAACGGCAGCTCGATGCGGAAGGAAGCCCCACGCGACGGCACATTGCGCACCTTGATCGTGCCGCCATGCTCGGTGACGATTCCATAGCAGATACTGAGGCCGAGTCCGGTGCCTTTCCCAACTGGCTTTGTAGTGTAGAAGGGATCAAATACCCGCGAAGCATCCTTTACACCCGGTCCGCTGTCCGTAAATTCCACGAAAATCCACTGGCCATCGGCGCCGGTACGCACCCAAAGATCGCCATCGGCGCACTGATCCAGAATGGCGTCCACTGCGTTGTTGACCATGTTCAGAAACACCTGCTGTAGCTGATGCGCATCCGCCGAAGTAAGCGGCAGTGCCGGGTCCAACTCCAGATGCACGCGAATATTGCTCATGCGCAGGTCGTAATCGCGCAACGCCAGCGTGTCTTCCAGGATCTGGTTGAGCAGCACGGGGCAGCGCTCCGGCTTGTGTTGCCGCGAGAAGCTCAACAGATTCTGCACAATGCGGTGCGTGCGCTGTGCTTGCTTGTACAGCTTGTCGGCATACAGCAAGCCTTGCGGACCGGTCTGCCCACTGGAGGTCAGCAGTTGGCTATAACCCAGAATGGCCGTCAACGGATTATTTAGTTCATGCGCCACGCCGGAAATGAGTTGCCCCACGGCCGCCATCTTCCCGCTATGCAGCAACTGTTCCTGCGTGCGCCGCAGGTCGTCGTACGCCTGCCGCGTTTCCTCATACAGCAGAGTGCGTTGCATGGCGCTGGAAATTTGGCTGCCCACAGCAATAAGCAAGTTGACGTCCGCGGGAGAAAATTCGCGCTGCGTACGGCTGGCCACCACCAGTCCGCCGAGCACGCGGTCTTTGGCCCACAGAATCACTACGTACGCGGAGACTACACCCTCTTTGCGCATCAAATCGCGTAGAAACGCCGGCAGCGTTAGCGATTGCACCGATAGAAACGTGGCGTGTACCGCGACGATCTGTTGCAGCATCTCCGGAGGGAACTTTGCCGAGGGAAAAGACCGGGCATATTCGGAGCGGTGCCCGGCCGCGGCCAGCCGGCGCAATGCCCCGCTCTTTTCCTCCACCAAATAAATAGATGCCGCGTCCAGACCGAAGAGCTCCACCATCTGCCGCAAGGTACGGTGTAGGGAATCGCTTAAGTCCATGGACTCCGTGAGCGTCTGCGCGATGGAATTCAGCACCATCAGTTCGCGGTTGCGCCGCCGAATTTCGCTTTCCGCGCTCTTGCGCTCCGTAACATCCAGCACGAATCCCTGGTATGCGGTCACCTGTCCGGCGCTGTCACGCACGGCGGTCGAAGACTCCACCACCACGCGGACCTCGCCGTCCTTGCGCCGCATTTCAAACTCGAAATCCGCCACCGATCCGTGCTCCTGCAGCAGGCGGCGCAGGCGCTCGCGTTCCGAAGGATTCACGAACAGCCGGTCCTGAATGTCCAGCGCCAACAACTCTTCGCGCGAGTCATAACCCGTCATGCGCAGCAACGCGTCGTTAAAGTCCAGGAAGCGTCCGCCGGGCGTGGAGATGAACACGCCCTCCTGTACGCTGGCCACCAGCGTGCGGTATTTTTCTTCCGCCCGTTTACGTTCGGTAATGTCTTTCAGCACGTGCACCACGCGCAAGTGATTCGCCGGCGACGCCTCCTTAAAGCTGGAATTCGACGCCAGAAAATAGCCCGGCAGCCAGGGATCGCGCTCGTCCCCCTCTCCGGCTTTGCCTTCGCAATAGGGACATACGTCGTAGGAGACTTCCTTGCGTGGCAGGATTTCCTGCACACTACGGCCGACCACCGCGCGATAGTCGCGCGCCAGCAACTGCGCAAAGCGTTGATTCACGCGCAACAGCCGCCCGTCGCGGTCGTGCACCAGCACCGGATCGCCGATGGAATCGAACGTGTCCGCCCATTGCTGCTGCGCGGTGGCGACTTGTTCAAAGAGCTTCACGTTTTGCAGCGTGAGCCCCAGCAGGTTGGAAAGATTAACGAGATAAGCGACCTCGTCCGGCAGAAACTCCACCGGTCGGCTCGAACCAACGGCGATAACACCCAGCGGCCCATCCTTGCCGCGCAACGCCAGGGTGACCATCTCCCGAATGCCGCTCTCCGCCATGCGCGCTCGCACGGCAGGCTCCTGCGTGTCCTCGAAACGGAGGCACTGACAGTCTTCCTGCAGCACCTGCTTGGCCCACGCTTCGTTGCACGACAATTTCCCGTATTTGGCTACGTAGTCCGCGGTGAATCCGACCGATGCCCGCGTTACAAGATATTGCGCCCCCCCGTCCAATTCCAGCAGCCGGACCATGCCGTGCGTCCCGCCCACGCTGTCCACCAGGTGCTTCAGCACCCCTTCCAGCGCGTCGCCTACGGAAAGCGTTTGTGTACTGGCCGCCGTCAACAACGTCAGCCGCCGCATCTTGTCGTTCAACTCTTCGGTGCGGTAACGCGCGCGTTCCAGCACCACTACGATCATCGCGATGCCCAGCGACACCACCAGCAGATGGTCAAATGCCACGCGCAGCACAAATGCGGGATGTTGCGGCCACAGCGTGCGGTCCAGGCC
>PMOV01000079.1:0-3439 GCA_003161195.1 Acidobacteriota bacterium
GCACAACAATTTCGGCATGCGCGTCGAGGTCTCGCGCGAAGACCTGCTACTCGACACCGGAGGCGGCTTGAAACAAGCCGCCTGGTTCTTCCTGGAACCATCGGGCGGCCAAAAAGTGGACCATGCGGACGAGCCGTTCCTGCTGCACAATGTAGACGTCGTCAGCACCATCGATTTCGCAAGAATGCTGCAAGCGCACCGTGAGACTCAGGCCCTCGCCACGCTCGCCGTACAGAAACGCGAAAGCGGCCGTCAGCTTCTATTTAATGAGCAAATGCGTCTATGCGGTCGTCGCGGGGGAAAAGACCAGCAACCCGAAACTGTTTGCTCCGGCGCGCCACCCGAGCAGCTGGCCTTCTGCGGCATTCATATCATTTCTCCCCGCTTGCTCCGGCTGATGCGCGAGGACGGCATCTTCTCTATCATCGATTGCTATCTGCGCTTGGCCGCCGCGGGAGAACACATCGCCGCCTTCCGCGCCGATGACTGCTACTGGCGCGACCTCGGCAAACCCGCCGACCTGCAGCAGGCCGCGCTGGACTACGTCGACGCCGAACTGTAAACCGTCCAAGTTCAACGCAGCGGGTCCGTTTTATCTGTTGGAACTAGCCGCGCTCGCGGCCAGGCCCAGCGCTTGCATGACCGCATCGTGCAATGCCGGCCGCACCTGCTGGATTTGCGTGTTCTCGCGCATGGGATTTACGCGGTTGGTGAGCAGCACCACAAAAAGCTGCCGGTCCGGGTCAATCCAGATACTCGTGCCGGTGAACCCGGTATGGCCAAAGCTGTGCGCCGAAAAATAGTGCCCGCTGCTGCCGCCCTCGGTGGGCACGGCCCAGCCCAGCGTGCGCGTCCCGCTCGATAGCTCCTGTGGCTTGGTGAATTGCGCGATGGTGGCGCGCCGCAAGATTCGGTGTTGCGCGTACACGCCGCCGTTCAGCAGCATCTGGCAAAACGCCGCCAGGTCCGGCGCGGTGCTGAAAAGCCCTGCATGGCCGGATACGCCGCCGAGCACAAACGCGTTTTCGTCGTGCACCTCGCCCTGCACCAGTCTGTGCCGCAAGTTGTTGTCGAATTCCGTCGGTGCAATGGACGGCCACAGTTTCTGCGGCGGCCGATACATCGTGTTCTTCATCTCCAGCGGAGAAAAAATATACGTGTTCGCCAGCGTGTCCAGCGGCTTCCCAGTCAGTCGCTCAATAATTTCCGCCAGCAGAATGATGCCCAGGTCGGAATAAACTTCCTTCGTCCCCGGCTCATACTCCAGCGGCTCCGCCATAATGCGCGCCAGCGATTCCTCCCGGCTGTGCGAGGTGCGCCAATATTCTTTGAACGCCGGCAGGCCGGACGTGTGCGTAAGTAGATGGCGCACCGTCACCCGATGCCGCCATTCCATCTCCGCGGGATTCTCGCGAACTAATCCGGTCAATCCTCTTTCCGGCGCAGTAGCCCGGGCCCATTCCGGCAAATACCGTTCCACTTTCGCATCGAGATCAATCGGCACTGGAAAATCGCCCTCGTCAAGTTTGGCCACAATCGTCGTCGTGGCCACCACTTTCGTCAGCGACGCGATGTCGTACATGGTGTTAACGAAAACCGCAGGAGACTTGGCTTCGTACGAGAGGTGACCGAACGCATGCATCGCCACTTTGCCGCGGTAACCAATTGCCAGGGTTGCTCCCGGGAATGCTTTATCCGCGATGGCTTTCTCAATCACCTCGTACGCAGGCTGCAACTGCGCCTCCGCGCGCACGTCCATCGGCTGCACGGTCATCGGATTCGCCGCCACTTCCATGCCGGACCCGGCCGGCAAGTCCACTCCGGGAATGCTCACCGGCACGTGTCCGCGAATCGGAATTTGCCCGAACAGCGCCCGCGCGATGGAAATCTGCGCCACATCACTGATCCCGAACGCCGCGAGCCACGTCGGCGCTTGCGGAAAACGCTCGATCAGATACGGGCTACCGAATCCCACTGTCACGACTGGCTTGCCAGTTCTAAATATCTGCTCCGCCACGGCCTGCTGCTCCGCGGGAATGTCCACGTTGCCCTTGCGGTCGCTGACGCGCACAAACAGCGCCAGGATCACGACATCATAGGAATCGGGGGCCGGCAGCTTGAGGGTCTCGGCTTTCACAAAGCGCGTATCGGCGCGCAGAGTCGTCACGGAATCGAAACGCGTGCGCAGCTCGCGTTCCAAATCCTCGCCAGGATACGGCTCCGGGTCCGCATAAAACGCCAACAGCAGCGCGCGCTGCGGCTTCGCGCCATCCAAGGGCAACACGCGATTCGCGTCGCGCAACAGCGTCACGCCGCGATCGGAGATTTCCTGCGCCACGTTTTGCTGCGCCACGCTGCCGAAATGCTGATTGATGGCATTGAGATCCACCAGGCGCTCGTGCGGCAAGCCGAGCGAAGCCTTGGCCCACAGAATGCGCCGCACCGAGGCATCGAGCCGTTCCCGTGAAATGCGCCCGGACTTGACCGCTTGCTGCAGCGCCTCAAACGCCGCATCCGGCACCGGGGGCATAAGCAGCGCATCGGCGCCCGCCAACACGGCGCGCACCGCGGCTTCTCCCGGCGCGAATCGCGTGGTGATGCCGCCCATATCCATCGCGTCGGTCACCACCAAGCCATCGAAGTGCAGTTCGTCGCGCAGCACGCCAGTTAAAATGTTCGCGGAAAGCGTCGCCGGTGTGTTGCTGTCCGGCTCCAGCGCCGGTACGGAAAGATGTCCGGTCATCACGCTGCCCGCCCCGGCCGCAATCGCCGCGCGAAATGGCACCAGTTCCAGATGCTCCAGCCGCTCACGGTCCGCGCGAATCACCGGCAGATCGATATGCGAGTCCGCGGCCGTATCGCCGTGACCCGGAAAATGTTTCGCCGTAGCCAACCCGCCGTTTTCTTCCACGCCGCGCACAAAAGCGCTGACAAACTCCGCCACGCGCTCGGGATTCTCTCCAAACGAACGCGTATTGATGATCGGATTGCCGGGATTGTTGTTCACATCGGCGTCCGGCGCGTAAATCCACTGAATGCCCGCGGCTCGCGCTTCCTGCGCCGTCACTTTCCCCATGGTGTAAGCGTCTTGCGGATCGCCCGCTGCCGCCAGCGCCATGGCCGTAGGGAAGGACGTGCCCTCATCCAGGCGCATCCCCGTGCCGCGCTCAAAGTCCGCCCCAATCAGCAACGGCAGCTTCGATTTTGCCTGCAATTGGTTGGTCAGCACCGCGGTCGGATACACCTGGCTCTTCTGAATCCCCAGCGGCGAACCGTGCGTAATATTGATAAATCCGCCGACGTGCAAATCTTCCACGTCGTGCATCATCTGCGCATAAGCGGCGGCATCGCGCGGCGTAAAGCTGCCGTGGTACGTGGTAAATAGAAGTTGCCCGATTTTTTCGTTCGTGGACATGCCGCGCAGCGTAGCGTCCGCCCA
>PMOV01000079.1:3492-6776 GCA_003161195.1 Acidobacteriota bacterium
AAACGCTTTTATCGCGCCTCGATCGTCCAAAGAATGTCTCTGACCTGTATATAGCACGGGCACTTTCGTCTCACAACGCCGCTTCACTTGCGGCGTTCCAGAATATCATTGAGCGGCGCGGGGGAAGCCGAATGGTCGCACAGTCTGATCGAAACCAACAGTGGAAACGCGCGGCGGGAATAAGCACGCGAGTGCTTCTGTGGGGCCTGGCCGCGCTGCTAAGCCACGCCGTCGGCGCACGCGCGGCCACCACCAAGCACGCAACGCGCAAGACCTCGCATGGCCCGGTTGTCCGCACTGGCCTCGACGAACTCGAGACACAAAAATTTGCCCCGTTGCGCGGCAAACACGTCGGCCTCATCACCAACCACACCGGACTCGACGCGCAGGGCCGCAGCACCGTCGACGTCCTGTTCCACGCGCCCGGCGTACAACTGGTCGCGCTCTTCAGCCCGGAGCACGGGCTCGCCGGCCGCAACGACGAAAAAATCAATTCCTCCACCGACGCCGCCACCGGCCTCACCATCTATAGCCTCTACGGCGAAACTCTCCGCCCCACGGATGACATGCTGCAAGGCGTCGACGCGCTCGTCTTCGACGTGCAGGACGCCGGCGTGCGTTTCTACACCTACATCACCACCATGGCCTACTGTATGGAGGCAGCCGCCAGGCGGCACATCGCTTTCTACGTCCTCGACCGCCCCAATCCCCTCGGTGGTGAAATCGTCGAAGGCCCGATGCTCGATGCTGACAAGACCAGCTTCGTCGGCTATTACCCGCTGCCCGTGCGTTACGGACTGACCATCGGCGAACTCGCGCAATTCCTCAACGCCGAGAATCAAATCGGCGTGGATCTGCACGTGGTCGCCATGAAAAATTGGCGCCGCAACTATTTCTTCGACAGCACCGGATTGCGCTGGGTGCCGCCTTCCCCCAACCTGCGCACCACCAAGGGCGCCATCCTCTATCCCGGATTGGAAATTTTGCAAAACGCCGGCGTGTCGGTAGGCCGCGGCACGGAGACCCCGTTCGAGCACTTTGGCGCGCCGTGGGTCAAGGGCGACGAGGTCGCCGCAGCCCTGAACGCCCGCAACGTGCCCGGCGTGCGTTTTACCGCGCAAGCTTTCGTAACCGTCTCCGGCCTCTACGCCGGCCAACGCTCCGGCGGAGTGGCCATCAAAATTGTCGATCCACAAGCCGTGCGTTCCATGCGCGTGGGCCTCGAAATTGCCTCCGTGCTGCGGCAGCAATATCCCGCGGACTTTGATCCCAGCAAGCTTCTATTGCTCCTCGGAAATGCGGAAGCCGTCACCGCTTTGCAGAACGGCACGCCGCCCGAGCGCATAATCGCGGCGTGGTCCCCGGCCGTGGCGGACTTTGAATCTAAGCGCCGCAAATATTTCCTCTACAAATGACCACACGCAATTAAATGGTGCCGCCAGAAAAAAGATAATGACTCGCAGCGGCCATCCTCTCGCTTGTCCGGGCGAACCTGGCGATGCCAAAAACGCCAATGTTTATGCTAAAGTTCCGGGGATGCGCATCGTCTCTCTACTGCCGTCCGCCACCGAAGTGCTCTTCGCCCTGGGCCTCGACCACGAGGTCGTCGGCGTCAGCCACGAGTGCGATTACCCCGCGCAGGCCCGCACCAAACCCGTGGTCATTCGCTCGCGCGTCCCGGGTGACGCCTCGCCCTTCGACATCGATTCCTTCGTTCGCCATCAGGTCAAAACCGGCCAAAGCCTGTACGTCGTCGATGCCGATGCCCTCGAAGAACTAGCCCCGGACTTAATCGTTACGCAGGATTTGTGTCACGTCTGCGCCGGTTCGCCCGACGATTTGGCCACGGCCCTTTCGCGCTTTGCTCGTCGTCCTGAAGTTTTGTGCCTCAACCCGCAAGACCTCGGCGACGTCTGGCGCGACATCCTGTGGATTGGCGAAGAAACCTGCCGCGGCCGCCAGGCCGAAGCGCTGGTGAAAAGCATCGGCGAAGACCTCGGCGAACTTTCCCAGGCGGTGCACGGAATCTCCGCGCGCCCGCGCGTGGCCTTGCTCGAATGGCTGCAACCGCTGTACGTCGGCGGCCACTGGGTGCCGGAAATGATTCACCGCGCCGGCGGCGAAGACGTCTTCGGCAGCGCCGGCACGCCGTCCTTCCGCATTTACATGGACGATGTGATCGCCGCCGCGCCGGATATTATTTTGATCGCTCCGTGCGGCTACAACGCCGAGCGTGCGCGCGAGGAATACCGCAACCTCAACGTTACGGAAGAATGGAATTCCATTCCCGCGGTGCGCAACAAGCGCGTCTACGCCCTCGACTCCAACAGTCTGGTCAGCCGGCCCGGACCGCGCTTGGTCACCGGCATCGCCGCCATGATCAAGCTGTTCCATCCGCAAATCACCATCCATCTCGACACTGAAAACGCCGCGCTCTCCGTTGCCGGTGGTAGTTCCATTTCGCTCACGGCGTCCGTCTGATTGTTTCTCGTGACAGCTACGCACATTACCGGCACTGCAAATCACGGCACCCGCACATCGCTGGCTGCCGATTCAGCGCGCGGCGATTTTCGCCACTGGTTGTAGAAGGGAAGTCCCGCCGCGATGATCAGCAACCCCATCGTTGAGCGGCCGGGGCGCTGCAGCCATTCGCTGACCGTCAAAGCCAGCGCTCCCAGCACAAAGAACGCGGGCAACCACGGATAGCCTGGGCAGCGAAATGGACGCGCAAGATTCGGTTCGCTCCGCCGCATTCGCAACAGCGCCACCACCGCTGCCCCGTAGAAAATCCACGTCGCGAAAATGAAGAGGTTGGTCAGTTCCTCGAAGGATCCCGTCAGCGCCATGATGCTCGCCAGCACACCCTGAAAGAGCAGTGCCCGCGCCGGCGTGCGATATTTCGCGTGAATGCCGCCGGCGATTTTGAAGAAGATGCCGTCCCGGGCCATGGCGTAAGGAACGCGTGCTCCGCTCAATACCGAGGAGTTCATCGAGCCCAGCGCGGAAATCGCCATGGCCACGGTGATCCACAAGGCTGCGCCGCGGCCAATCACTTGCGCGACCACGTCGGAAGCGATGTGCTTCGACGCAGCCACGCTCGAGAACGGCAGTACGTGCAAACAAGCCGCGCTGAACAGCAAATAGATGATCGCCACGAAGCTGACTCCGCCGACCAGCGCACGTGGGAAATTGCGCTGCGGATTTTCCACCTCCGAGCCGACCAGATTTAAATCTTCCCAGCCGTCGTAAGCCCACAGGGCCGCGGCCAGCGCCGCCAGGAACGC
>PMOV01000370.1 GCA_003161195.1 Acidobacteriota bacterium
GCGCAACGTGGGAGACTGGTGGCCGTCGGCGAGCAGGTAGCAAAAGCGCGTGGTGCCGTCCGCCTCGGTGTAGTTGCGCACGGTGAGGTTCACCAGCAGCACGCCGTTGACGCTGCGCAGGTCCGCGGGTTCCTCGAGCGTACTGCCGGGAATGGGGCGCGGGCATGGATCGGGCGATTGTTCCTGAGTAGTCTGGGCCGTCGCTCGCGCCGCATCTGGCACACCCGCAAAGGTACGTCCTGGGCTGAGCCCCAGAGTGAGCACGGCGGCGAGCAGCGCAGGAAGCGCGAGTCGTATCCTCAGGCGCGCGCTGGACGAGTGCAAATTAATGAAACGAGAGAACATGCAGAGCTTTGGGTGTCGCTATTTTCTGTAGCACAGCGTCGGGTGAACTTCTTGATGTACCAGCCGGGAAGGTAGGGTACTCCGGAATAGTTACGGAATGGTGACAAATTCGTAAATGCGAGAATCGCCGCGCGGGCAAGACTCGTGACAAAAAAAGGGAGGCAACCCTAGTTGCCTCCCTTTTTAATCCTTCGTCGGCAAATTTTCTGCCGGGAAAATTCCACAACGGAAGGTTACTTCGCGGCCTTGGCTTTGAGCCCGTTGTACGCCAGCGTGAGGCGCGACTTGTAACGATTCCCAGTATTTTCGTGCAGCACGCCCTTGGTGATGGCGCGGTCGATGGCCGCCATCGTGGGGTGCAGCAGGTTGCCGACGGCCGTGGGATCCCCGGCGCCGATGGCCGTGCGCATGCGCTTCATGAAGGTGCGGACTTGCGTGCGGTTCGCGCGATTCACGCCGGCGCGCTGGTGGGATTGCGCGGCGCGCTTTAATACGGACTTTTTCTTCTTCTTGATCTTCGTTGCCTGACCCTGCGCCATCTAGTGCTCCTTATCGGTATCGCTCAAACCATCAATTTTAGGGGAGCCGCGAGGTGAAGTCAACGCGGGGTCAAGCCGTCGCGGTTAAGCCACCGCGCGTTAGCACCGCGCGTCCAACTCCATTAACTGGCCGCATGGCAGTTCAACGCTGGATCGACGACGGCGCTGTTGCTAGCGCCGGTTTACGGCGAACCAAGGCACATCGCGATAAGAATCCGCCACCACCCAAGCCGCCGCCGTCAGCGCCCAGGAGATCACCGTCTCGCTCCACACGAAGGCGTTCTTGCTACCCGCCGCCACGATGGGCACCCACACCAGCACCGTGAAGATGCCGATCTGCGCCGCGGAGAGCGCGGCCGCGAGCCGTGCCAAAATTCCGAAGAGTACCCCCACGCCAGCCGCGAGAAATGCGGCGCCGAAAAAATACGCCCAGCCCATATGCCATGGCAACCAGCGCGGCACCAACGCGGCGGTCTCTTTCGCGTAGGTAAAATGGGCCACACCAAAGGGAATCATCGCCAGGCCATACAGCACCCTCGCAAAACGCACGCCTTTTTCGCCGGCGACGAAACCAAGCCGCCGCCTATCCCATTCCGGAGCGAACCACGCATACAGCACCCAGGCGCCCGCCACCATCACGGCCGTCTCCCCCCAATTCGACCAGGAGTCCTGCGATTTGGGCGCGCGGAAGAGCTCGGGAACTTTGAAAACCAGCCACCAAACCAGAAGATACGCAAACAGTACGCGCGCAGCGAAGGCTGCCGTCCGTTGCCACAGCAGTCCTATCCCACACGCCAGACAAACGACGGCACAAAGATACACCAGCGCCTCGCGTCCCGGCACAGCCTGGGATACCGGCGTCCATATTGCGGTGAAGTCCCCGCTCCTCAGGCCCATGACCCCGAGGCCGATCATCGTCGCCGCCAACACCGTGGCACCCGGGCTCGCGACGCGCCCGGCCCTCAGCTCCGGTCTCGGCGGTTCAGCCATTTTATTTTTTTCCGAAAAGCTCTAGTGAAAGTCATTCACCAGCATGATGCTGGCGCCGCTCTCGTTAATCTGCGAATACAACAGGTAGCGCCCATCGGGCGAAAGAGACATACCCTCATGCAGATCGTTCTCCGCGGTAAAAGCCTCGTGCGCCTGCCGCGTGGCGAAATCGTAAAAGCACACGGCCCGTGGACGATCCTGGGAGGTAAAGTAAATTCCTTCCTTGGCGACCACCCATTGCGATTGCTCTGAGAGTTTGGGCATTCCCGGCACCGCTTGCGGGGCCGCGCCTGGGCGGTCCAGTGCGAGCATCATCAAGCTGGCATCCGAGTATCGCGACGGATAGTACAGCGTCCTGCCATCGGAAGACTCGATAGGTTCGGTGATCTCCAATGACGCCAAAAGCAGCGTCGCGTCCCCGCCCTCCGCTGGGCAACGGTACAACTGGTGCCCATTTTTTTCATAACCGAGAAAATAGATCCACTTGCCGTCATGTGACCAGTACGGCAGGTTGGCGTTCCGGACGTTGTTGATCTTCAGCTTATGCACCACGCGATTCGAGATATCCGCGGTGTACAGCGCGAGGCTGCCGTCCGGTTCGTCGGACTCGAATACGATTTTGCGCGAATCCGGCGACCACTGCGGAAAGCCCGCCGACGCCGATTGCGAAATCTGGACGATATTCTGACCATCGCTGTCGCCCAGCCACACGCTCCACTTGCCGGACCGTGCGGAGTCGAAAGCCACGTGCCGGCCGTCCGGCGAGAATTGCGCGGCGTCTTGCGGGCGCGAGGAAGGATACATCTCTACCGCCGGAGCTTTCAGGTTCTGCAGGTCCTTCCGGCAGATTTTAAAGTGATAGTCCGAGACGCTATATGCCAACTTGCGCCCGTCGTGCGAAAGCGTCGGCCAATCCCCTCCGATATCGGTAAGCCTATGTACCTGGCCATCGGCAACGCGTATTTGAACGAACTGGCTGCCCATCGGGGTGTTTACCGCGACGATGACGGACTGATCATCGCCTGACCACAATGCCAACGAGGGAAACTCGTGTATGCGCGCCAGCAATCGTCTGCTCTTGCCCTCCACATCCGTCACCAGGTAGTCAAAGTTGACGGTGCTGATGACGCACAGTATCAGCAACTCGTTCCCGCTGTGGGAGAACGTCAGCAGTCCTTCATGGCGGCAAGCCGGATCGTGCGGAAATTCGTGGGTCTCGAGCGTGGCCATATTTAAGAGAAACGCGCGGTCTCCCGGCTGCCCGTTTTCGGTGTCAGCGTACGCAAGCCATTTTCCGTCCGGCGACCAATTGATCGGTGCGGCGACCTCGTATGGCGTGTGCGTCGTAACCAGTTTTCGTTCTGGACCACCCAGCGCCGGTACCACATAAATCCCATTGTCGTCCGGCGCCAGGCGATGAAACGCGATCTGCGTCCCATCCGGCGACCATGTCGAACTGATCCAGTCGGAGGGATGATTCGTCAATCGCAGGAGCGTTTCACTGCCAATGGCCTTCACGTACAAGTCGTACTGACGCTTCCCCGATGCGAAGGATGGCGGATTGGCCGACAGCTCGCCCGATGCACCAGCCTGCGCATTATTCGCTTCAGGATCCCAGGCAAAGACAATGCGCGAACCATCTGGCGACAACGACGGCGCCGTTTGGAGCCCGGGGTAGGCGGTAAACGGCACCGCCGCCAGCGGAACATGCACGCTGGCGCCAGAAGTCGCCGACTTGCGATAGACCCACGCCCACACCAGCGCCACAGCCACCACCGCCGCCAACGCCGCGAGCCCCAACCTCCAGTCGCCTGCTCGCTTCGCTGCCACACCCGGAGTGGCCACTAGCCCCAGTGCCGGCGGCGATTCCGCCGGAGTCATCACCAGCGGCGCCTCGGCTTTGATCTTTCCAATGAATCGGTACCCGCGCTTCGGCAGCGTCTCGATGTACCGTGGCTCGCTGGCGGAATCTCCCAGCGCCTCGCGAATCTTGTTCACTGCCGCGGGCAGGCTGTGCTCGAAATCGACAAACGTGTCCCCAGGCCATAGCTCCGCGCAAATCTCTTCGCGGCTCACCACCTCCCCGGCATTTTCCAGCAACAGCAACAGCAGTTGGAACGGCTGTGCCTGCAGCCGGACGCGCGTGCCGTTCTTACGCAACTCACCGGAACGAAGGTCTACCTCGAAATCGTCGAAAGCAATCTTCGGCGGTCTGGGCGAAAGGGAACTGGATTTTTGCGGGTTGGTGAAGGGCATGTCGCGGTGGTTGCGGTTTCGGGCCCGCCGGTCAGGCGCCGGAGTTCCGTTCTCGTGTCTGTCGACGTAAAATCCCTTTCATCGCGTCATGCCGGTGTTCATCCGGGGGGATGCTAGCACCCCCATCAAGCTATGGTCAAGCACTGGCCAAGTCTGCAGCTTGCCGCTAACTATAAATAATCTCAAGCACTTACTGGATAAACAAAAGTTAAGGCGGAATTGACCCGCTGAGCATTGCCGCCCCCCTTGTTCTCGTGGAAAGTGCCACCAGTTTGTTCCTGCGCTCCTCCCGGCGCCGGAAAAAGTGCTTTCCCAAATCGTTCCACAAGGAGATGAACATGAATTCGCACCTTGCCGTTGCCGTAAAATCCCCAGTCCACCGCCGCTTTGCTGGCCTCGCTTTAGCCGCGTGCCTCGCCGTGTTGCTTAGCGCGTCTGCGGTCAAAGCCGGTTGCGCGGTTCCTTACACAGGGCCTGTCCCTGCCAAATCCGAACCCGCGCCCAAAATCCCTTTCATCAGCCACCCGGCCGATGACGATGACGACTGGCGCGAACCAGCCACCATCGTCGGCCTGTGGCAT
Source organism: Acidobacteriota bacterium (assembly GCA_003161195.1). Lineage (GTDB taxonomy): Bacteria > Acidobacteriota > Terriglobia > Acidiferrales > UBA7541 > Acidiferrum. The sequence goes on from PMOV01000370.1 coordinate 4,712, forward strand.
TTAATCTACACCGCCACCTCGACCACCTCCGGCCCATTGCCCGTCCCCATCGTTCCTCCCGGAAGTTTCCCGTTTCTCGAGTCTTACAAGACCTGGCATGCCGACGGCACTGAATTTGAAAACGCGTTCTTGCCGCCCGTCGTGGGCAATGTTTGCTTCGGCGTCTGGAAAGAGAAGAAAGACGGCAGCATCAAGCTGCATCACATTGGTCTCATGTTTGACCCGGCGACCGGAAAAGTTGCCAACGTATTTACCGTCGACGAAGTGAATCGCGTAGCCCCGGACGGCAAAACCTACTGTGGCACCTTCGATTTCAAAATCTTCGACGCCGCCGACGTCTACGGCACGGGAACGGTGCTGCAGGAGATCAAGGGCAACACGGCCGGCACGCGCATCACTGTGCCTAAAGACTGATCGATTCTGCACGGAATACACGTTCGCAACAGCGGCGGCGAAAGGGAAGACACTCCTATCCCTTTCACCGCCGATTGGTGGGCTTGCTCCCCGGTTTTTGCGTTATTGTGTGCCGCCGCTTTGGAATGCGCGCACGTCAGTGGGCGTCAGGAAGCGTGTATTCGAGGTCGTAGGAGTGTTTGCCGTTGGCGATGGTGATGTTCATTTTCCCGGCAATGCCGGTGAGTTGCCCGGACCCCGAGTCTGGCACGATGGTGATGTTCAGGAATAGGCCCGCCGCAGACATCGTGCCGCTGTGCTGCAGCGCGAAACTGCCGCTGCGGCCATGCAGAGTTCCGGTTATGCGTTCCACGGCCACGTACGCTCCAGACCCTTTTACATCCGTGCCCACCGTCAACATCTGACCCTTGGACGTGCCTTCGAAGTCGCCGTGCAGTTGCTTGCTCAAAAGCATGCGCCCGAGCGTCGAGCCCGGCGCTTTATCGTTTTCGCCGTCCGGTGTCACTTGTACGGAAAATTCGCCGGTGGCGTGCAGGGTCACGGGATCCGCCTTCTGGCTGATATATTGCGCGTCATGTTGCTCGTGCGCCGCTGGCTTCTGAGGCCGCCGCGCCTCCGCCAGCCGCAGCGCGGGCAGTAGCGCCACGAGTGCCACCCCGGCAATCGCCACACTAAGCAAAATCACAGAGCCCTTGCGGCGGTACGTGTGATTCATCACAGTCCTCAGCGCCGGGGCGCGAAAAACTATACCACCAGCGCATTTCCTGGGAACGCCAATCTCCCGATTGGCGGGTTTTTGCATCCGCAGCTCTCTCGATAGGGGCAGCGCCTGCTGCCCAGCCTGCCAGCAGCGCGGGATGAAACCGCGGCGTTGCCGATACTACGCTCGCCGCCAAACAAAAATTTCGTTCTTCGCGCCGTGATTGTGATAAAACCTCCCGTGTCCAATCTCCCTTGCCGCTGAGGCGTTGCGCATGAACTGGGCGCGGGTGGCCATGGCCGGCTTCGCCGGTTTTGTCTCCTATTTCCTCTTTGGCGGGCTGTGCTCAAGCTCGTTCCTTCCCTCAAAGATTCCTATATGAAATTTCCTTCTGTCATCGCTCGCAAGAGGGCATCAAGAGTGTTATGCCGGTTGGCATGGCTGCCATGCTCATGGCCATTCTCGTCCTCGCGGTGCTGTACGCCATGTTGTACCAGGGCGGCTCCGGACTGGCCGAGGGCGCGCGGTTCGGGGCGCTGATCGGCCTGTTCGCCATCGGCTCATTTGTGGTGCACAATTACGTGAACCTGAACGTCGACGCCGGCCTCACCATCCAGCAGTCCATCGTGTATTTCATTCAGTGGCTTCTGGTTGGTGTGGTCATTGGCGCGATTTACCGGAAGTGACCGAAAACACCGCGCTCGCGGAACAACCCGGCTAACCTGTAGCAGTTCACTCGGAACTACTTGAATACGGAGAAGCGCATGACTGGAAATGCGATTTTGTTCTGGGCCTTTGCCATCGGCGTAATCGCCGGGCTGCGCTCGTTGACCGCCCCGGCGGCCGTCGCTTGGGCTGCACACCGGCAGTGGTTGACGCTCGCCGGAACGCCGCTGGCGTTCATGGGCTCTTTGCCCGCGCTGATCATTTTTGTGCTGCTGGCTATCGGCGAGCTAATCGCCGATAAATTGCCCGCGACGCCATCGCGCACGGCGCCGGTTGGTCTGGGCGCGCGCATCGTCACTGGCGCGCTGAGCGGCGCTTGCGTGGCCGCCGGGGCGGGCCGTTCGCTGCCGCTCGGCGCTCTGCTCGGCGCGGTGGGCGGGGTCGTGGGCGCGTTCGCGGGTTACGAAGCGCGCACGCTCACCGTAAAAGCCCTCGGTGTTAAGGATTACTTTGTCGCCGTGGCCGAGGACATTGTGGCCATCGGCGCGGCCGTGCTCATTCTTTTCCGTTCGTAAAACCACGTTTGCTGCTGGCGCTGGCGCGCCGGCCACTAGCTTTTCCAGCCGCCAATACCCAGCTCTGCTCGGGCCTGTATATCCGAACCATCAAAAAGGAAAACGGGACGCGAGAATCGCGCCCCGTTTCCTTTTTACAACGGACCCGGCATGCCCGGGTCTTGGAAGATTGCCTGTGAAGATCGTTCTAGAAGATCTTCGTGAAAACGTAAAACAAGAACCCCGAGAGCATCATGGCTACCGGCAAGGTCAGTACCCAGGCCAGCGCCAGGTTGCGCACCGTGGAAAGTTGAATCCCCGAATGGTTCGCGGCCATGGTGCCCGCGACGCCCGAAGATAAAACGTGGGTTGTACTGACGGGCAGACCGTAAAAGTCCGCCGCGCCAATCGTGGCCATGGCGGTAATTTCCGCCGCGGCGCCCTGCGCGTATGTCAAATGGTCCTTGCCGATTTTCTCGCCCACGGTCACGACGATGCGCTTCCAGCCGACCATGGTGCCGAGTCCCAGCGCCAGCGCCACCGCCACTTTTACCCACAGCGGGATAAACCGCGTGGCGCGATCGATGTGATTGGCTTTGTAATTTTTCAACGTCGCGGCGTCCGCGGCGCTCAGCGCCGGCACCTTGGTCTTCAGCATGATGCGAATCGCTTCGCCCACCAGGTACATATCGTTGCGGAAATTGCGCACCTGATCGTTGGGAACCCTGGATAATTCGTGGAATTGCGCCAGCTCCGTGCCAATGTCGTTGATCATTTCGCGCAGCGCCAGCGTGGTGCTGGGCTTGAATTCCTTGGTGCGGATGAAATCCGTTACTTCCGCGCGCGGGTCGCCCACCGAGGCGCTTGGCAGGACATATTTGTCGAGAGCTTGCGCGGTTTGCGCGGAAACGGCAATAAAATCCTGCGATTGCGATGACGTTACCGCGTGATTCAACGCGTAGGTGGTGGGCACCGTGCCGATCAGAATCAGCATGATCAATCCCATGCCCTTTTGCCCGTCGTTCGAGCCGTGGAAAAAGCTCACGCCGGTGCACGTCAGGATCAGCAGGCCGCGAATCCACCACGGCGGCGGCTCGTTGCCCTTCGGCGCTTCGTACAGGCGCTTGTCCTTGATGACGGCCTTCAACCCGAGCAGCAGCAGCCCGGCCACGAAGAACCCCACGATCGGCGAAAGCACCAGGGACTTGCCGATGTTGGCCGCCTGCGCCCAGTCCACACCGCTCGTTCCCGTGCGCGCCTGCATCAATTGATTTGCGATGCCCACGCCGATAATCGAGCCAATTAGCGTGTGCGAACTGGAAGCCGGCAGCCCGAACCACCACGTGCCCAGATTCCAGATAATCGCCGCGACCAGCAATGCGAACACCATGGCAAATCCCGCGCTGCTGCCCACTTGCAAAATCAGTTCCACCGGCAGCAACGAAACGATACCGAAGGCCACCGCGCCGGATGAAAGCACTACGCCAATGAAGTTGCAGAAGCCCGACCAGGTTACGGCTATCTGCGGGTCCAGCGAATGCGTGTAAATCACCGTGGCTACCGCGTTGGCGGTGTCGTGGAAGCCNNACGGCGAAAATCAGCATGCCAATGGCGCCTGGACCCTTCGATAATTTTTCGCGTACCGCGCGCGCGTGCGCGTCCGGCTCGTGATGCCCCGGCAATGGTGTTGGTGCTGCTATGGTTGATGCCATGACACTCCCGTCCCAATTAAATTTCTTTGGTGGCTGAATCCGTTGCAAATGATGTAGCGGGACGGTGAGTTTATAGCGTACGGAATGTTACGGGCGTATGAATAAAAGCCCACATCCTACGGCCGTCCACCCTTCGTTGACTTGCGTCGGGATGCAATCTTAAGATGAGCCACACATGCAAGGCACCGGCTCGCTTATCGGCCAGACATTTTCCCACTACCGCATTCTCGAAAAACTCGGCAGCGGTGGTATGGGTGTCGTTTACAAGGCTGAAGACACTCGCCTTCATCGCTTTGTAGCGCTGAAATTTTTGCCGCAGGACGTTGTGTCCAGTCCGCAAGCACTGGCTCGTTTCCAACGCGAGGCGCAAGCCGCATCGGCGCTGAATCACCCTGACATTTGCACCATCTACGACGTCGGCGAGCAGGACGGCCAGGCCTTCATTGCCATGGAACATCTCGAAGGCACGACCTTGAAGCAACGCATCCACGAAAAGCCCCTCGAGACGGATGTTCTGCTCACGCTGGCTATCGAAATGACCGATGCCCTCGATGCCGCTCACGCCAAGGGCATCATCCACCGGGACATCAAGTCTTCCAATATTTTTATTACCGACCGCGGTCACGCGAAAATTCTTGATTTCGGGATTGCCAAGTTGACGTCCCCGGAGGCCGCCAAGAACATTGGGAAAGCCTCCACCTTGACCGATGCTGCCGCTGAGCGCACCGTCCCGGGCACGACTCTGGGCACCGTCGCCTACATGTCTCCAGAACAGGCGCTCGGCGAAGAACTCGACGGCCGCTCCGATCTGTTTTCTCTTGGCGTGGTGCTCTACGAAATGGCCACCGGAGCCTTGCCCTTCCAAGGCGCCACCACAGCTGCGATCTTCAACAGCATCCTCAATCAAGCCCCGGTGCCTCCCGCACAGTTCAAGCGCGGGCTGCCACCCAGGTTGGAAGAGATCATCGGCAAAGCCCTGGAAAAGAACCGCGAACTGCGCAGCCAAAGTGCCGCGGAGATCAACGCGGATCTCAAGCGCCTGAAGAGGGAACTCGGTGGTGGCACGACCAGTGGAATCCCAGTTGAAGTGCCGAGAGGAGTTCGCAGCCGCAGGAAGGTCTGGGCTGCTGTAGCGGTTCTCGTGGTGCTCGTCGCGGGGTATTTTGTTCGCAACTCGTTCTGGGGATCGCTCGGGCGAAAGTCCGCCAATTTGCCGTTCGTGCCAAAACTTGTGCAATTGACCACTACCGAGGGCCTCCACGAGTTCCCCGCATGGTCTCCGGACGGAAAGCGCATCGCCTACTGCCGGGAGGTCAATGGTTTCAAAAAGATTTTTGTCAAATCATTGCAAGGGGACCCGCAACAATTGACTACCGGCGATCAGGACGACATCCAGCCCGCCTGGACTCCCGATGCACAAAGCATCCTGTTCGTCCGCTCCACTCAAACAGGCGGAAAACTCCAGCCGGGTGATGTGTTCGGCCAATATGACGGCGGGGACATCTGGAAGAAAGATCTCGTCTCTGGCAAGGAAGAAAAGTTCCTCGAGAAAGGCTTCAATCCGTCTTACTCCGCTGACGGAAAATCGATCGCCGTGGATGCTTCGTGGGCCGGCCCTCGACGTATCTGGATGGTCGATGCGCATGGACATAATCCCCAGCAAATCACTTCCGAGAGTTCCGAGGCTGTGGACCATGTGGAACCAAGATGGTCTCCCGACGGGAAGAACATCGTGTTTCAGAATATCGAACACACGAAGTTCAGCATAAAAATTGTCAACCTGGCAACGCGCACGGTAACGTCTTTCACTGATGGCAGGTTTCAGGATCTCAATCCGGTGTGGGCTCATTCCGGCAAACAGATCTACTTCTCTTCTTACCGGGGTGGTGGACTGAACATTTGGCGCGCGGAAGTCTCCCCGAAAGGCGAGCCCCGCGGGGGCCCACAACAGGTGACGATGGGCTCCGGCCAGGACGTTCAGCTCGCGCTGTCTTCTTCCGGGGAGCAGTTGGCCTTCGCGATTTTGCGGCAAAACGCAGACCTTTGGCGATTACCGGTCTCTCCGCAAACCGGCTTGGCCACTGGCAACCCGGAGGAACTCGTCGCCAGCACCCGCGAGGACAGCCGCGGCGCGTGGTCGCCCGATGGCACGCAGGTCGCGTTCAATTCCGATCGCAATGGCGACATGAACCTTTACTTATATTCTTTGCAAAACCAGTCGTACACACAAATCACGAATGGCCCGGGAGGCGATTTTCAACCCCAATGGTCACTCGATGGAAAGCGCTTGGTGTTCTTTTCTTCCCGCGCAGGCAACGCGGATATATGGCTGTCGGACATTGCCACAGGAGCCCTGAAGCAACTAACTTCCGATCACGGCCTCGATATCAATCCTTTCTTTTCTCCGGATGGGGACTACATAGCTTTTCAATCGGACCGCAGCGGGCGTATGGAGGTCTGGTTGATGAAGTCAGACGGAAGCGAACAGCACCAACTCACCAAGCTTGGAGCCACGGGACATTTTCTGCGCTGGACGCACGATGGCCAGAACGTGATCTTCCGCTGCCCTTGTGGTGGAAAACCTCGGACCTATCAGGCGCCGCGTGATGGGGCCGATCCCGTGCCGCTGAACAGTGAGATCGTTGGTGGGTCGCACATGTCCTTTTCGCCTGACTATTCCCTCCTCATGGATGTGGTTGGTCACAAAACTGTATGGGTGTCGCCTGTTACGACAGGCAAGCCGGTAAAAGTTTACGAATTTCCGGACGGCGAAACCCGCATTGACTATCCAGTGTGGTCTCCGGACGGGAAGTGGTTGCTCTTTGACCGCTTCCGACCGCAGGGCGGGGATATCTGGATGATTCAAAATCTCGACTAAGCCTCAGGAGACCGCACCGAGCCTTGAGGTGTCACTACCGTATTTTGGATGTAGAGAAAATCAGCGCCAAACTCCAGGTAGCGCAGCTCGCTTTGCGAGCGTACTCTTAGCTTGACTGGCCGTTTGTGCGGCTTACCGCCGAGCCAGTTGTGCAGCCTCTGTGGAGGATGTTTATGTCGCTTTCGCTCGAAGATAAGTCTTCAGGCGCTGGACTTGCCGGGGCGCAAACGCTGGACACGATGGACCATGTGGCCGTCTCCGTGGCCAACGTGGCGCAGACCGTGGAGTGGTACCGGCAGCATTTCCAATGTCGCGTGAAATATCAGGACGAAACCTGGGCGCTCGTGGAGTTTGCCAACATCCGCCTGGCCTTCGTGCTGCCTTCGCAGCATCCCGACCACTTCGCGATGCTCGGCGATCCGCGCGCTTACGGCCAGCCGAAAAAGCATCGCGACGGCACGTCTTCGGTGTACATCCAGGATCCCAACGGCAACAACGTCGAAATACTGGCGCTGGCTGACGAGCCCGCCTGAACTGCTTCACGCTTCGCTGGCGTCGTGTGAGACCACGATGGCGTTGGCTTCCTCTTCTGGATGCTGGCGGCGATTTGCCAGGAACACGCCCGCCAGCAC
>PMOV01000170.1 GCA_003161195.1 Acidobacteriota bacterium
GCAATAGCCGTCCAGCCACAGCAAACCGCCGCCCAGCCGCACCTGGAATTTTTCGTTCTCGCTGGTCAGCAGGTCGATAAACTCCGGCGCTCCGCCTTCCACGGCGCCGCCCGAATGTTCGTCGGGAGGAATGATCGCGTCGCACAAAAAAATCAAGGTCGCGTACTGGTGGCCAGTAAAATATTTCGGCACATATTTCGCGGGCGCGTTCACGCTGCCGCTTTCCTCCGCGGCGCCAATCTTCTCCGCGCGCACCAGTTCGTGAATGTATTCCGCGGCTTCCGCCGGAATCACCTGCAACACGCCACCGGCGGCCGCGCCAATCGCCAGCGTCCGCAAAATATCGCGCCGCGAAATTCCACTATTCGCTTCGCGCGGCGCGGCGCCAGCGGGCACAGAGACGACCGGCGCGATTTTATTCGGTTCATCCCCTGGCAATGTCGCAGCCATCAGAGGTTTCCTTTCTTGGCTTCGTCGAGCAAGTAATCGGAAGCGCGCCAGGACAGCGCCAGAATTGTGAGCGTGGGATTTTTGTCGGGGTTGGTCACCAGTGAAGCCCCATCGGTGACGAACAGATTTTTCACGTCGTGCGCCTGGCAATATCCGTTAAGCACGGAGGTCTTCGCATCAGCGCCCATGCGCGCGGTGCCTACCTCGTGGATGATTTTGCCGCCTTCGAGGATGCCGAAGGGATACTGTCCGTCGATGCGCGTTTTGGTCATGTACGTGCCGCCCATGGTTTCCACGATGGAGCGGAACGTTTCCTGCATGTCGCGCGCCTGGCGCAATTCGTATTCGGACCAACGGAAATGGAAACGCAAAACCGGAATGCCCCACTGGTCGACGACGTCGGGATCGATTTCGCAGTACGTGTCGGGATTGGGAATCATCTCGCCGCGCCCGGCGAATCCCACGGCGCTGCCGTACGATTCGCGCGCTTTCTTCTTCAGCGCAGCACCGTAACCTTCCTCGCGATGGCACAGCGAGGAAAACATTCCAACGCCGGGAAGGTCGCGGCCGCCGCCGATTTCGATGTGGTAGCCACGCGGAAAATCATTGGTGCGATCGAATTTCCACCACGGAATGTACATGTGCATTCCGCCAGTGCCATCGTGATTGTGCGGAGGAACGCGGCCGAGTTCGGGAACGATGCCCCAGCCATCGCTGCCAACGGAATCCATCAGGTATTGGCCGACCGTGCCGCTGGAATTCGCGAGGCCGTTCGGAAAACTCGCGGACTTGGAATTGAGCAGCAGGCGCGCGGATTCGCAAGCGCTGGCGGCCACGACGACGGCGCGTGCGTGCACGGTCATGTCGGACTTCGTCGCTTTATCGACGTAGGAAACGCCGGTGGCTTTGCCATCCGCGCCAACGAGGATTTCGCGAGCCATGGCGCCGGTGATCAAGGTCATATTGCCGGTGGCCATCGCCGGCGGAAGCAAGACCTGGCTGGAGCTGAAATTGGAGGCAGTGGTGCAGCCGCGGCCGCACTGTCCGCAGTAGTGGCAAGGCAAACGACCGTGGATGGATTTGGTGAGCACCGCGAGGCGCGCGGGAATGCAGAGAATATTTAATTTGTCGCAGGCTTTTTTGATGAGCAGTTCGCTGCAACGCGGCTTCGGCGGAGGCAGAAACACGCCGTCGGGAGCGCTGGAAATATTTTCCGTGGTGCCGAAGACGCCGATATAGCCCTCGACTTTGTCGTAGTACGACGAAATATCTTCGTAAGCGATGGGCCAATCGTCGCCAAGGCCATCGCGGGAGCCAGACTGAAAATCGATGGGCGAAAATCGCAGCGCGATGCGGCCCCAGTGATTGGTGCGGCCGCCAACGATGCGCGAACGGAACCACTGGAAATTCGCTCCGGGNNTAGGGCCACATGAGCATCTTGAAATCTTTTTCGGGATAGACCTGGGGACCGGCCTCGAGCATGACCACGCGGAGTCCGCCTTCGGCGAGAACTTTGGCGGCCATGCCGCCGCCGGCGCCGGAGCCGATGATGCAGACATCGTAGGTTTTGGGAGAACGCGCGACCTGGGCCATAGGCAATACGCTACTACAACTCGCCTTTTTTCATCTGAGAAACGGCATAGTCCGCGGCACGCGCGGTGAGCGCCATATAAGTGAGTGATGGATTCACGCACGAAGAAGAGGCCATGCAGGCGCCATCGGGCATGAACAGATTTTTGACGTCGTGGGCCTGGTTGTACGCATTCAGCACCGAGGTTTTCGGATCGCGGCCCATGCGCGCGGTGCCCATCTCATGGATGGTGAGGCCGGGCGGATTATTTTCGACATAGGGATGAATCTCCGTGGCGCCAGCGGCGGCAAGCATTTCCGCGGCCTGAGTAGCCATATCTTGCAAAATGGCTTTCTCATTGTCGCGGAAGACGCAGTTGATCTTGACGGTGGGAATCCCCCAGGCGTCCTTGAGATCAGGATTGATTTCGAGATAATTGGCGGGATTGGGCAGGCATTCGCCGAAGCCGTAGAAGTCCATATGCCAGCGACCGGGACGCCGCAGGCCATTTTTGAAATCGACGCCCAGGCCGGCGGAGCCGATGCCGCGCGTCCAGTCTTCACGATAGCCGCCACCTTGATAGCCGTAGCCGCGAAGAAAATTCGGATG
>PMOV01000120.1:0-633 GCA_003161195.1 Acidobacteriota bacterium
GCCACTGCTGAACAGCCCGAGGACTTCGCCAAAATGACCAGCGTGCTGGTGGAGTTCAACCAGGGATGGGCGAAGAACGCTCCCGTCCTCGCGCTCGCGGTATCGCAATTGGCCTTCGCCAAAACCGGCGCGCCCAACCGCAACGCGCAGTACGACACCGGCGCCGCCAGCGCGCTACTCTCCGTGGAAGCCACCTCGCGCGGCCTCTTTGTCCACCAGATGGCGGGTTTCGATCCACAAAAGGCGCGCCAGGTCTTCGGCATTCCCGCCGGCTGGGACGCACTGGCGGTGCTGGCCATCGGCTACCCTGGCGATCCCGGGTCGCTCCCGCAGCCCTTGCAAGAGCGGGAACAGGCGCCGCGCACGCGCAAACCGCTCGCGGAATTTGTCATGACCGGCCACTGGGGCCATACTGCTTCTTTCCTCTCGTAGCCAGCATCCAAGGCAATCGGTAGATAGTTGGCGATTGCGAGAGACAGAGGAGTTGTTCCCGGCCTATGCACGGCACCATCGAATTTCTTCTGCACCACGGCTACGCGGTAATACTTGTTTGGGTTTTTGCCGAACAGATTGGCTTGCCGGTTCCCTCGCTGCCGTTGCTGTTGGCGGCGGGCGCCCTCGCGGGTAGCCATA
>PMOV01000120.1:714-6593 GCA_003161195.1 Acidobacteriota bacterium
TTCAGCACCGTGGCGCCGCCCCTGGCTGGCGTCTTTCACATGCGCCTTGGACGTTTTCTGCTGTACGACACCGGCGGCTCGGCCATCTGGGCGGGGAGTTTCCTCATCCTCGGGTACATTTTCAGCGGCCAGATCGAGCACATCGCGGAGCGTGCCGCCTCTCTCGGCAGCGGCTTGCTCGTCCTCATCATCGCCCTTATGGGCGGCTATATTCTCTACAAATACATCGGCCGCCGCCGCTTCCTGCATGAATTGCGCATCTCGCGTATCACCGTGGAAGAGTTAAAAGAAAAAATGGATCAGGGCGAACCTGTAATGGTGGTGGACCTGCGCCACCCGCTGGACTTCGACGCCGACCCCGAAACCATCCCCGGCGCCTTCCGCATCGATGCCAAGGAACTGGAGCAGCACAACGATCGCCTGCCGCACGATCGCGAAGTCATTTTGTATTGCACGTGCCCCAACGAAGCCACCAGCGCGCGCTTGGCACTGCTGCTGCGCCGCCAGGGCATCCAGCACATTCGCCCGCTCGAGGGCGGCCTGGACGCTTGGCGTCAGCAGGGCTACCCGGTAGCCAGCGGATCGCACGGCTAGCTCGATTTTTTCCGGGCGCAACAGATCGCGCCGCAACCGGCCCAGATCGATCACTTTTTAGGAGGACGCGATGAGTATCAAAGTGAATGTCATTTTCTACAGCATGTACGGCCACGTCTACAAAATGGCGGAAGCCATCGCCGGGGGTGCCAAGTCCGTTCCCGGCGCGGAAGTTTCCTTGTTCCAGGTGCCGGAAGTATTGCCGGACGCCGTCCTCGAGCAATACGGCGCCAAAGCCGCACGCGCCGCCTTCGCGAAAGTTCCCGTAGCCACGCTGGATAACCTCACCGAAGCGCACGCCATCATCTTCGGCACACCCACACGCTTCGGCAACATGGCCGGCCAGATGCGCAATTTCCTCGATTCCACCGGCCAGATCTGGTTCAAGGGCGGCTTGATCGGCAAAGTCGGCAGCGTCTTCGCCTCCACCGGCACGCAGCATGGTGGCCAGGAAACCACCATCACCAGCTTTCACACCACGCTGCTCCATCACGGCATGATCATCGTCGGCGTGCCCTATAGCGAAGCGGGCCTCCTGGACATGAACGCGATTAGCGGCGGCACGCCCTACGGCGCCACCACCATGGCCGGCGCAGACGGGTCGCGCCAACCCACGGAAAACGAACTGAAGATCGCACGCTACCAAGGCAAGCACGTCGCCGAAATCACCAGCAAGCTATTCCGTTAGAAAAAACAATGGCGGCGGTACCGATTGCTTTACCGCCGCCCTCTCCTATAGCCGCGGGGGAACAATCCCCACCTGCGACTGATATTTCCCTTTCTTATCTTTGTAACTCACTTCGCAATCGTCGTCCGACTCGAAGAAAATCACCTGGCACAATCCTTCGTTGGCGTAAATCTTCGCCGGCAACGGCGTGGTATTGCTGATCTCTAGCGTCACGAACCCTTCCCACTCCGGCTCAAACGGCGTCACGTTCACGATAATCCCGCAACGCGCGTAGGTGGATTTCCCCACGCAGATCGTCAACACGTTCCGCGGTATCCGGAAATATTCCACCGAGCGCGCCAGCGCAAACGAGTTCGGCGGAATAATGCACACCTCGCCTTGAAACGCCACCAGCGACCGCGCATCGAATTTCTTCGGATCCACGATCGTCGAGTTCACGTTGGTAAAAATCTGAAACTCATCCGCCACGCGAATGTCGTAGCCATACGACGATACGCCGTAACTGATCACCCCTTCGCGCACCTGGCGATCGGTGAACGGCTCAATCATTTTATGTTCCAACGACATCTTGCGGATCCAGCGGTCGGGCCTTACAGACATCCATTCCTCCAAGAGGTAGCGTGCTCCAGGCGCGTTCCACACTGCGAACCCATCCGCAAATGCGATCGGCAACTGCGCGCAGGAACGTGCATGCGAAAAGATGGGTCAGTGTAGTGCAGGCGTCTAGTCCTTGACAACCTGCGGCGCACCCTCTAGCATCGGCCCACGGTTCAAGCGGAGGCTTGTGTGATCAAGTTGGACATCGTGAATGCGGTTGTCACCACCACGAATATCAGCCGCACCAAGGCCGAACAGGCCGTCGAGACGGTTTTCGAGTCTCTCAAAATGGCGCTCGGTCGCGGCCAGCGCATCGAACTCCGCCGCTTCGGCGTCTTCAGCGTCAAGCCCCGCAAGACCGGCATCGGCCGCAATCCCCGCACCGGCGAGGAAGTCAGCATCCCCCCAGGCAAAGCCGTCCGCTTCAAGCCCGGCAAAGAACTTCAGGGCCTGGAAGAAGCCAAAGCCGCCGAATAAGTCTTCCACACGTTGTAGCGACAAACTTTTCAAACGTTGGTGCGTACAACATGCAGTCTCTTCCACTGCCGTTACAACCATGCCGCGCTTAGTGCGAAGTTGACTCGCCACTCATCACTCGCCACTTTTTCGTGATTGAAAAATCTTTTTCAGCAGCGGTCGCTGCTTCAATCTGGCGCGCACGAACTTACCCCCAATCGACCCGCGCCGTTTTTTGTGTTGTACTAAATCGTGCAGCCGCGCGCCCAATTCCCAGGCCATCGTCCTTGAGCACCCCGCCGACAGAAACTCTTCTGCCACCCGCCCAGCCGCGCTGGATCCCTGCTCCCGCGGGCATGTACCACCGCGAGGAGTTCCCACATCCCTCGCTACGCAGTCTGCTTCTCGCCATCGCTCTCTTTCTTCTCACCCTTTGTACCGCCCTCGCCGCCGGCACGCAATTCGCCGTCACCTTCGCGCAAAATCGCCCCGCGTCCTTCGATGAACTCCTCAACGCCTACACGCTCTTCTACAAAAATCCCCACGCCCTGCTGGCAGGGCTGCCTTTTGCCGCCACGCTGCTCACCATCCTCCTCGCACACGAACTAGGCCACTTCTTCGCCTGCCGCCACCATTACATCCACGCCAGCTACCCGCTCTTCATTCCCTTTCCGTCTCTCATCGGTACTTTCGGCGCGATCATCCTGATGCGTTCGCCTATCCGCACGAATCGCTCGCTCTTCGATGTCGGCGCCAGCGGCCCGCTGGTCGGCTTCGTTTTCGCCGTGCCCGCGCTGCTCTACGGCGTCTTGCACGCCAAGCTCGTCTCCGGTCCGTCAGGCGCAGAGGTGCCCCTAAGTTTTGGCAACCCTTTGCTCTTGCATTTGCTGGCGGCCATCGTGTATCCCGGCGCCCCGGTAAAAAATTTGTTGCTCGACCCCATCGGCCGCGCCGCCTGGGTTGGCCTGTTTGCCACCTCGCTAAATCTTCTTCCGGCCGGCCAGCTCGACGGCGGCCACATTCTGCGCTCCATCAATCCGCGCGCGCACAAAATCGTTTCCTGGCTTCTGCCAATCGCATTGCTGGCACTAGGTTTTATCGGGCAAGCCTGGATTTGGTACATCTGGGCGACCATGCTCCTCGCCAGCCTCTTCCTGCGTATCGCCCCGGTCTACGATCCCACGCCGCTCGATCCCCCGCGCCGGTTCGGCGCATTCCTCGCGCTGCTGGTCTTCGTGCTGTCCTTCATGCTCCTGCCTATCGTCGCAAACTGAGCGCCGCAGACCGTTCGCTTTCACAATTACCTGCTTCGCGGGATGTCGAGCCGTCGTCCAAGCTTTTCCGCACCACGCCCGCTTCACTGCGCTATCCTTTTTCCGCCCGCATGCCGCCTCTTCTCCGCACTCTCCGCCAGCGCGACCTTCTCTACCTCTTCGTAGGTTCCGTCATCGGCTCCGGCATTTTCTTAACGCCCGGCCAAGTTCTCCACCAACTCGGCGGCTCGGTAGGCTTCTCCCTGCTGGCCTGGCTAGCCGGTGGCCTCCTCTCGCTCCTCGGCGCACTCACCTACGCGGAACTCGCCGCCGCCAATCCCGAAGCCGGCGGCCTCTATTGCTACATCCGCGACGGCTTCGGCCGCTTCTTCGCCTTCCTCTACGGCTGGTGCCTCTTCCTGGTCATCGCCAGCGCCACCATTGCCGCACTGGCTCGCGCCTTCACGCGCTATCTCACCGAAATTCTCCCCATCAGCGACATCGCAGCCACTATCGTCGCCATCCTGATGATCGCCGTCGTCAGCGCCGTCAACGTCTGGGGCACCCGCAAAAGTTCCGACCTGCAAAACTGGACCACGCTAGTCAAAGCCGGCCTGGTGGTCCTACTGAGCGCGGTCCTGCTCTCCCTCGGACACCACGCCAGCGATCTCCCTCCAGCCATGCCCGCCGCGCAACACGGCTTCTCCCTCGCCACCAACTTCGGCCTGGCCATGGTCGCCGTCCTCTGGGCCTATGAAGGCTGGCAGTTCGGCACCTACAGCGCCGGCGAGGTCGTCAACCCGCAAAAAAGTTTTCCCCGCGCCTTCCTGCTGGGCTCCGTCATCCTGATCGTGCTGTACCTGGTCGCCGTCGTCGCCTATCTCGTCGCCCTCGGCCCCGCAGCCGCCTCCGCCAGCACCGCCATCGCCGCCGACTCCACCCGCCTCGTCCTCGGCCGCTGGGCCGGCAAAGCCATCGCCGCCACCATCCTCATCTCCACCTTCAGCGCCACCAACAGCGTCATCCTCACCGCCCCGCGTGTCTTTTACGCCATGGCCAACGACCATCTCTTCTTCCAAAAGTTCGCCGAGGTCCACCCGCGCTTCCGCACTCCCGCCATCGCCATCGTCGCGCTCGGCATTTGGTCCGCCATCCTCGCCTCCGCTGGAAAATTCGCCGAACTCGCCGGCGGCGCCATCTTCATCGGCTGGATTTTCTACGGCCTGGCTGCCGCCGCGATCTTCCCGATCCGCAAAGCCGCAAAACACACCGCCCTTCCCTACCGCGTTCCCGGCTATCCCTGGACGCCCCTACTCTTCGTTCTGGTCGCCGCCGTTATCGTCGCTAACTCCGTCTACGCCGCCATTAAAAATCCCGCCGATTTCAAATTCCTCGAACTCACCATCGCTCTATTCCTCCTCGGCACCCCGTCCTATTTTCTCTGGCAGTGGTCTCGCAAGCGCACACCATCCTGAGCTAAACTGTCCCCGCTGACCAGCCCGTCTTCGCGAGAAAAACTTGCCATGAACATCGGCGACTTCCGCCGCATCGCCCTCTCCCTCGAAGGCGCCGAAGAAAGCTCCCACATGGGCGCCGCGGATTTTCGCGTCGGCAAGCGCATCTTCGCCACCCTGGCTCACGGCAAGCTCGGCTACGGCAACCTTATGCTCGACCCCGAACAGCAAGCCGCCTTCGTCCAGGAACTCCCCGACGTCTTCCTTCCTGTCCACGGCGGCTGGGGCCGCAACGGCGCGACCCACATCCGCCTGGCCAACGCCGACGAAGAAGTCCTCCGCGGCGCCCTGCAAGCCGCCTGGAAGCTCCGCCTCGCCAAAAACGCCAAGGTTGCCAAGCCATCCGCGCAAAAATCGCCAAAAGAATCCGCGAACGCCCCGGCAAAATCGCCGCGCTTCACTCCTAAAACGCGCCGCAAATAAGTCCGCCCGGCCCGGTCTATTACTCCTCGCGCGACTCCACCTCCAGCAACCATTGAGGCTGCTGGAAAAACCAGCCGGCACGGGCACTCTTGTTTACCCTGACGGAGGGGGATCTGTGCGCCTTTTGGAAGGGGAATATTTTCAAACAGGATAGGTCAGATCCGAAACTGAAAACCCACTCGCGGCGGCTGCAGAGTTTTTCAGTGCCTTGCCAATGCGATGCAGTTAGTTGTCCGTCGCTGCCGGGTCCGCCTCTTGCCGCCGGTCCTCCACCTTGAATCCCTCCGGCACCTCAAACAATTTCCCGTCCGGCTCCGCCAAGACCAAATTCGTCGCCGTAAACGTCTGCGTCCC
>PMOV01000120.1:6662-9040 GCA_003161195.1 Acidobacteriota bacterium
CCCTGCATGTTGTAAACCGTATCCGTTGACGGCGCGAACGTGGTCATCTCGCACGTATGCTTCCCATCTACTAGCGAACACCGGTAATACGTATGCTCATGCGGGTCGGCAATCTCAATCGCCGACATTTGCGACTCCACGCCGCCATTCTTCGGCACCAGCCACCAACGCTCCTGATAGATCCGCCCTTGGCTGTCCCGCGCAATCTTGCGCGCATTCACCCGCGTCGTCGTCCCGCCATCCGGCGAAGTGCTCACCCATTCCGTCTGCAGCGTCAACGTAAACGGCGCATCCGCCTTGGGCGGCACCACAATACTCCGCAACCTTTCCCGCGTCCCCCCATCCTCCGCATATAACTGTTGCGCCGCCCCAGTTCCCGACGCCGTCCGCGCGCCCGTTTCGGCCGTCCCATTCCCCACCGCCTGCGCCGCCGCACTCCGTGCACCCAGACCCACCACTACCATCCCGCCACAAAGGACTGCCACCACCAATGTCCCGCGCATACTCCGCCTCCTCGCGCCCACTCATGCGCAGCTTAGCACGCCGCCCTTCCTGGGAACTCCTATCTTCCGTTAGCGGGTTGACCTTGATCGCCTCGCGAACGAAATCGGGCATGGGGTGGGGGGGGGGGGGGGGGNNTTTGTAAGTGTTCATTCTAATGGAGTTACAGCACGATTTTTTGTAAGTGTTCATTCTGTTGGGGTTAAGTTCACTGTGGATTGGGACAAAATCGGGGTCCGTGTACATGGTCCAAATGCCTACCAAAGTCGAAGCTTCACATCAGGTTTAGAGGATCGACGTCGACCAGGATGGCCGTCTGGGGAATCTCGCGCTGGTCGCAGTAGGTTAGGGCGCCGCCGAGGAGTTTGGTCATCAGGGAGCGCTTGCGGGATTTCAGCAGGAACTGGAAGCGGTGTTCTTTTTTCAGGCGAGCCAGGGGGGCGGCGGCGGGGCCCAGAACGCGCAGGCCTTTGCCATCGTGGGGCGCGAAATATTCGGAAAGCTGACGGCTCCAGAGAATGGCTTTCTCGAGGTTGGTGTCGCGGACGATTATGTTGGCCAGCGCGGTGAAGGGCGGATAGGCCATCATTTGGCGGAACAGCATCTCGCGATCGAAGAAGCTGCGATAGTCCTGCTTGACAGCGTCTTGAATGGCGTAATGATCGGGATAAAAGGTTTGGATAAGGACGCGGCCTTTTAAGTCACCGCGTCCGGCGCGGCCGGCGACTTGCGTGAGAAGCTGGAAAGTGCGCTCGGCGGCGCGAAAGTCCGGCATGGTCAGAGCCGAGTCTGCGCTTACCACGCCGACTAAGGTGACCGCGTGAAAATCGTGACCCTTCGCGAGCATTTGCGTGCCGACGAGGATGTCTAAGGCACCGTCGGCGAAAGCGCCCAGCGTTTCCTGGAACTGGCGCTTGGTGCGAGCGGTATCGCGATCGAGGCGGGCGATGCGCGCGCCGGGAAATTCCTTGCGCAGGCGTTCTTCGAGATGCTCGGAGCCTTCGCCAAAAAAATAAACGTATTTGGAGTGGCACTTGGGGCATTCGCGCGGGACGGACTGGATCGAGGCACAATAGTGGCATTCGAGGCGGTTGCGCGCCTTGTGAAAGGTCATGGAGATGCTGCAATTTTCACACTGCACACCCGCGCCGCAACTGCGGCACAACACGGACCAGGAATAGCCGCGGCGATTGATCAGGATGAGGGCTTGCGTAAAATTGGCCAGGCATTCCTGAATACCTACGTGCAGCGCGGCGCTGATCGGACTGGTCTGCTTGGTGCGCTGAAATTCTTCGCGCAGGTCGACAATTTCCACGCTGGCCATGGAGCGCGCGGCGACACGCGAAGCCAGGGTGAGCAGTTCGTATTTTCCCTCGAGCGCATTGTGGAAGGTTTCGAGCGCGGGGGTGGCGGAGCCGAGCAGCGCCAGGGTGTTTTCGATTTTGGCGCGGACGACGGCGACGTCGCGACCGTGATAGCGCGGCGTCTCCGCCTGCTTGTAGCTGTTTTCCTGTTCTTCGTCAACGATGATCAGGCCGATATTTTCGAGGGGCGCGAAGATGGCGGAGCGTGTGCCGACGACCACGCGAGCTTCGCCNNGTATCTTGCACGGCGCGCAGATACACTTCGGTTTTGCCGCTGCCGGTTACGCCGAAGAGAAGTTGCACGCCGAATTCGCCTAACTCGAAGCGAGCGCGGATGGCTTGCAGCGCGCTTTCCTGGTGCTCGTTGAGCACGTGTGCCGGGGGCGCGTAGCCGGCGTCGAAGGGATCTTCGGCTGGATCGATGGGCTCTTCCCAGGACTCGAGGATATTTTCGCGGAGCAGGCGGTCGATTACGGAGCGCGAGATTTTTGCCAGCTTTAGTAATTGCAGGAG
>PMOV01000307.1 GCA_003161195.1 Acidobacteriota bacterium
CGAAGACGTCTCGCAGGTTTACCTGCGCGATGCCACCGTGCGGCCCATCCCGGCGGTTTAAGTTTCTGTGGCACTATCCGTGAGCTAAGTAGCACAGGCTTCAGCCTGTGAGTTTTGCCGCCACAACACCGCGCCGCTTACGATCCCCATCGGCGCGATGTTGTGGCACAACTCGCACAAACTCAAGTCTGCGCTACCGCTCCCCTGGCGTTACCAGGCGCGTTGCCCCTTGCCCTGAGGCCCGCGAAGCGAGCCGAAGGGTTTTATTCCTGCCCGCGCCAACCTTGCGGCTGGCACTACGCAGGTGGTGTCCGGACTTTCCTCCCGTTTACCCTGCTGGGCCGAAGGCCCGAAGGGCGTGCCCTTCGTCCCTACGCCTCGCAGAGCCAACCAGCGATCACCCGGCTCACCCGCCACTTACATTGTATCGCGCCACACCGGTTTTAGTAGCACAGGCACTCCTGCCTGTGCCGAGTACGAACTCTGCAACCATGCCTCCCGCAGCCACCCAGCCGCGCACATATCGCATTTTCCGGTAAATCTCACACCGCAGGTTCCGCATCGAGCCCCGCAATCGCCGGCTCCGTTTCCTCCGCAACCGCTGCGACGCCCTCGCTAATTGGCCAATAGCGCCACAACATGTACGCAAGAATGGCCCACAACGCCCAGCGGGAATCGCGCGCGCCCCACCAGCTATGAACCACCTTGGCCTCAAGAAAAACATTGGAGAGCGTGTGAGCAAGTCCGGCTGGAATCACCGAGTTTGCCCGTAGCGTCATCCAGGCAAGAACATAGTTCATTGCCATGCACATCAGGAATCGGCGGAGCACCGCCAAAAATACCTGCGGCACGGAACTGCTTCCATAAGCGTCGAGCGGCAGATGCCCCGCGGCCCAAATAAGACCCGTGAAAAATACCGCGCGATGCAATCTGTACCGTTGCACCAGCAGCGGCAACAGAATTCCGCGATGCACGATCTCTTCGCCAAACGCTCCCACGCAGATCAACAACAGTTCCGGCTGGTTGAGGTTTTTCAGCACCACGTACGAATCGATTCGCGGTGCTTCCAAGCCGGGGATTCGCTGCGCCGCCCAGGTCACGCACTGGATCAAATATTCAATCGCCGCAATAAGCGCCGAAATCATTGCAGGAATTACCAGGCCGAGGGCTAGATATCCCATCCGGGGCAATTTCAAAGATCCCTTCGCCAGCTCCCAAGCCGTCCTTCCTAAAAGGAGCATGGGGATACCAAGAAACACCGCGCTTCGTAGGAACTCCGCCATAACTGTCCACGCGATATCGAAATAAAAATAACTAAACGTAACTCGCTGGTGCAGCAAGTAAAGGGCAGAGCTACAGATCCTGACCGCCAGGAATTGCGGGCCAATAAGCAGGAAAATCGCGAGCTTTACATCGCGCCAGCTTGCCACCTCTTCGCCACGCGGCTGATTTCCCGCCAGCGTAAGCGGCAATGCGGAAATTCCGAAGGCCACTCGGCTGAGAAAAATGGCGCACAGCGCCAGTCCCAGCGCCGCCAAGTCCAGCCCCGTTGGAAAGTTTCTTAGATTCGCGCCAAACCAGTGAACGAATTCACCGAGCCCTGGTCCAGTCTGCGGACCTTGTAGGAATGACCGGACGGGGCGAAAACACGCGTATAGGACGTACCCAATTCCACCAAAGCTGACCACCACCGGCGCTACGACCGTTGCTACGATTACCCGCGGCTTGACGCGCAAGAAACAGGCAAAATAACCTGCGCAACTCGCCAACGTCAGCAGGATGGCAAAAGTGGTGAGCCAAACCAGCACATAGGCAAAAGTTCCATCAGGAAACGGAGAGCGCGCCGAGTCGTACAGCTTCGTCAGATTCCAGCTACTGCGGCGCGCCACCATCAGACAAATCACGCCCGCAAGAAAAATCAATTGCGTCGGATCCGCGGGCATTACAGAACGTAGGAACCGTGTCAACCGCGCCATCGGCAGGGCCCTCGGCTTCGCGTGGGATTATGCCTGAACCAGTTGTTCACGGGCTAACTAACTTCGCTTTGAGTAGCACAGATATTCCTGCCTGTGCCCCTTACAAACCCGCAACCTTTCCGCGCGCAGCCACTCAGCTCCCCAGCCAACCTCCAAACGCCTTTCGCCACTCCCCCCACTCACCCCGCGCCGACCAACTCCTCAAACTCCTCCTCCGTCAGCACCGCCACCTTCAATTCCCGCGCCTTCTCCAATTTCGACCCCGCATCCGCCCCCACCACCACATAATCCGTTTTCTTGCTCACCGACCCAGAGACCTTCGCGCCATGCTGCTGCACCAATTCTCCCGCAGCCTCGCGAGAACGATTCGCCAAAGTCCCAGTAAACACGAAAGTCTTCCCCGCAAACTTATCGCTCTTAACAGTGCGTTTCGCGGCGGTGGGCTTGATCCCGACTTTGTCCAACTTCTTGATCAGCGCGCGGTTCGCTGCCTCCGAGAAAAACTCCGCAATCGCCGCCGCCACCTTCGGCCCCACCTCGCCAACCTCCGTCAACTGCTCCTCCGTCGCTGCGGCAAACTCCTCCAGCGACGAAAATCGCTCTGCCAGCAGTTGCGCCGTCCGCTCCCCCACAAACCGGATCCCCAGCGCATAAATCAGCCGCGCCAAAGGCTGCTTCTTGCTGGCGGCAATCCCATCCAGCAAATTCTGCGCCGACTT
>PMOV01000355.1:0-1769 GCA_003161195.1 Acidobacteriota bacterium
CACCGCGTGGAGCATCACCAGGCGCATCTGGCGAGCAGCTACTTTGTTTCGCCTTTTGAAAATGCGGCGCTGCTGTCCGCCGACGGGCTCGGCGATTTCGCCAGCTCCATGTGGGGAACCGGTGCCGGCGACCGCATGCACATCGATGGAGCGGTNNGAACGCTCGAACGCCAACGGTTTTCGCCTGGCGCTCGAATATTTCACGCATCACCGCGCCGGGCCGGAAATGTCCTGGGCGGAAGCGGACAAGACGCCGACGATGGGCAAACTCTTTTCGGAAGAAATGGGCAAGAAGCTGGGCGCGCCGGCGCGCTCGCCGGATGCTCAGCTCGAGCAGCGTCACCGCGATCTGGCATGTGCGCTGCAGGCGCGGCTGGAAGAAGTTTATCTCGGGATGCTGCGCAAACTTGCGGCACACACGCACAGCAAATCCGTATGCCTGGCGGGCGGCGTCGCGTTCAACTGCGTGGCCAACGGAAAGATTTTTGACGCGACGCCCTTTGAAGAAGTGTACGTGCATCCCGCCGCGGGAGACGCCGGACTGGCGGTCGGTGCCGCGTTTTACATCTGGCACCAAGTACTCGGGCAGCCGCGTTCATTTGTCATGAATCACGCGTACTGGGGACCCGGTTATTCGCGCGAAGAAATTCGCAAGGCGATCGACGCCAGCCCCCTGCGCGCTGGGTGCTACGCCATCGCGGAACTCTCTGAAGAAGAATTGATGAAGCGCACCGCCTCCGTGATTGCCGAAGGAAAAATCCTGGGCTGGTTTCAGGGCCGCGCAGAATGGGGGCCGCGCGCTCTGGGCAACCGCAGCATCGTGGCGGACCCGCGGCGCCCGGAGATGAAAGATATTTTGAACCGGCGCATCAAGCATCGAGAAATTTTTCGCCCGTTCGCACCCAGTATTCTGGCGGAACGGACGGGGGAATGGTTCGAGAAATCGTACCCATCCCCGTTTATGACGCTGGCGTACTCCGTGCTGCCGGATAAGCGCGACAAAATTCCCGCGCCCACGCACGTGGACGGCACCGGCCGTCTGCAAACCGTCACCCGCGAAGCCAATCCGCGCTACTGGCAACTCATCAAAGCATTTGAGGATTTAACCGGCGTACCGGTGGTGCTGAATACTTCGTTTAACGACAACGAGCCGATTGTCTGCAAGCCGGAAGAAGCGCTGGACTGTTTTCTGCGCACGCAGATGGACGCGCTGGTGCTAGGCGATTTTCTGATTACGAAGAATTCCTGAAAGGCGGCTGGGGCGAGGCAATCCCGCGCACAGATCTTTCGCGTCTTTCGCGCTACGAAAGATGATGCAGCGTTTGCTTGATTAAGTCCGCCGTGCCGCTGTAGGGATCGCCCGGACTATCAAACTCCATCGAACAATAGCCCTTAAAGTTGCGCAGCTTCAGAATGCCGAACGCTTTGCCCATATTCACGCTGTACTTCACGCCAATCTCATTCACTTCCAGCGCTTTGACGTGGCAGATGTTATAAGCCTCGGAGAACATGGCATCCAGCGCGTTATAGGCCTGCGCGGTCTGCATCACCACCAGGCTGTTGGCGAAATCCGGCAACGCATGCAACCACGGCGTATGCACGGTGGCGACGAGTTTGGCGACAAAAAAGGCATCCTCGGTGACGGGATTGTCATTCTCCAGGTTCACCACAACATTTTTCTTGGCGCCGTACTCCGCCACCTGGTGCAAACTTTCCGCGGCGCGTTTCCCCTCCGGCGGCGAGTCTTTGGCGGCCGCCAGATGCGTGCG
>PMOV01000355.1:1848-2560 GCA_003161195.1 Acidobacteriota bacterium
TCCTTCAGCTCCATTTTCGGAGCTTGCCCGGCGGAAGACGCAGCGGCTTCGTCGGGCTCGCCGGGCGTGATGAATTGACGAAAGGGATAGGAAGCGATGGCGATGCGATCGCGCGCCGCGGAGGGAAACGCAATATTCGGGGCGGGAGCAACGTCTCCAGCGGCTTTGCCGGAATAGGGGAAACAGGCGGCTGCGGCCAATGCCGTAGCGGAGCCGGCGATAAATTGTCTGCGGGAATATAAACAATCGCGGTCGGAGGTGAATTTGGTGTTCATCGCCGACCGCAACTATACACCGCCTGCAAATTTATTTCGCGCCGCGGAAATTACTTTGCGGCGGCCACGGAGACTTCTTTTTCGATCGGCGCGCCAATCAAATTGCCCCACTCGGTCCACGAACCGTCGTAGTTGCGCACATCCTTGATGCCCAGCAGATACTTCAGCACGAACCACGTGTGCGAGCTGCGTTCCCCGATGCGGCAGTAGGCGATGACTTCGTGATCGCCGTTGATGCCCTTGCCGCCGTAAAGTTGCTTCAGCGCCTCTACGGATTTGAACGTGCCGTCTTCGTTGACGGCTTGCGCCCACGGAATGCTGGCCGCGCCGGGAATGTGTCCGCCGCGCTGCGCCGTCTCCGTCATGCCCGGAGGCGCGATGATCTTGCCGCTGAATTCGTCCGGGGAGCGCACGTCCACGAGCTGCGCGTGCGAGCG
>PMOV01000266.1 GCA_003161195.1 Acidobacteriota bacterium
CCGGTTGTGCGTCGGCCATCGCCAGCGCGGTATACCACGCCACCGGAGTGCGCGTGCGCGAGTTGCCGATCCGATTGGAAAACCTGCTCAGAGCTTGATGTACCGCTGTAGCTGCGGATTTTCAGCAACACCTTAGCAGTTCCTGCACGATCAACAACCGAACTCCTCCAAACAAGCCCAGGTTGATTGGATTGGCTGCTGTGCCGCGACTGGCGTATGAGGCTGCTAATTCGGGCCTATTGAGTCATGATCTTGCAGCACGCAAATAAACACACGCCCTCAAGATCGAGGACCTGCCACCTGGGCTTCTATCGTGGGTGTACGGAGGGCACGACGATGGGTGTGAGGCTAGCGGAAGCCGAAGAGGAGGGCGAGGAACGCCAGGCTGGCGCCTAGCAAGAGGGATTCGGAGGGTTCGGGGACGTTGGTGGTGGTGGCGACGGTGACGACGGGTGCGGGAAGATTTTGGTCGCTGGCGCCGTTGAGGATGAAGCTGGATGGTGTGAGCGGAGTGCCGGTCACGTTGAGAACGAGGAGCGAGCCAGTGCTGGTGTCGTCGGAATAGCACGTTGTGAAGGTGGTGTTGCAGATGGACATGGCGAAAGCGTCGGGAGTGCCACCGGCGAAATTATCGGTGACGTTCAACAAGAAAGAGAGCGAAGAGCCGACGTTGAAGCTCTGGTAGAAGAGCGAGGAGAAATCCTGGTCGTTGACGACAACGGAACTGGAGAGCGAGCCGCTGGCGCCAGAACCGATCAGGGTGGGCGAGCCTTGGGGAGCTCCGCCACCGAAGTTGAAGTTGCCGATGGTGGCGGAGTTATTGGCCACGCCGTCGCCATCGGTGTAGCCAAAGACGAGGACCTGCGTGCCGGTTAAGGAAGAAGTGTTGAGGGAAACGTCGAAGGAATCGGCGCTCGCCTTGGTAACCAGAAGCGTGGTGAGGCAGAACGCGAAAGCGATGATCTGAAGTATTCGGTTGATACGCATTTTATCTCCTCTTGTATCTTCTTAAAGTTGAAAATTTTGATGGACTGCTTTTCTATCGGGCACCTGGTCCTGCGAGGACTCGGGTTGTGTAGGTGATGGCGGCCCTCGATGGATCGGTGAACTGCAGAGCAAACATAGCGCTCTGCCCCGGGGCTAGCGATGCGTTGGAATTTAGGTACGGGCTGCCGGCGGGAGGGTCGAGTGAATCGGTGATCCCGCTGGCATTGAATAGCGCGGCATCTGTGCTGAGACCATCGAGCACGAGCGAAATGGGACCAGTGATGGTGACGCCAGAGATGTTGGTCACCGTGACAGTTTGTGCGAAACGGCCGGTGCCGGGATTTAGAACGAATCCTCCGCGCGTGACGGTTACCGAGGTGGTGACGTCGCCGGCGCAGCTACAAGGCGCAAAATTTGCAGTGATGGTTTGGGGGCCGGTGACGTAAAGATACGTGGTGGCGTTCGCGGGATTGGCTACGGCACCCGTCCAATTGCTGAAGACATAACCGGAGCTGGGAGAAGCTGTGACGTAGAGCAGCGAATTCAAAACCGCGTTGTCCGTGCCCGCGGGGGGTGTGGTGGTG
The DNA here is from genome assembly GCA_003161195.1 of Acidobacteriota bacterium. Lineage (GTDB taxonomy): Bacteria > Acidobacteriota > Terriglobia > Acidiferrales > UBA7541 > Acidiferrum. The sequence goes on from PMOV01000266.1 coordinate 1,572, forward strand.
CCGGTGCCAGCGGGATTGATCAAGATGGTGATTTGCGTGGTCTGCGGGGCGACTGTGCCGGTGCAGAAGTGAAACATCGTCTCCACACACAGCTCGAACGCGCCGATATCGTAGCCGCCATTTTCCGGGCGCGGACTTGCACGCTGATCGACTTTCAGGGAGGTCCCGGGATCGGCGGCGTTGAAGGCCGGGGTATTCTGCGCGATCGCTTGCGTGGGAGTGTAGCCGCCGTTTAATTGCAGAGGGCCGAGTTGGGGATCGGCAATTGTCTCCACACCTTGGCAGTTGTCATTGTTCTCGATCAGATTGGCGATGCCGTTGACGGCGATGTTCGGGCCCTGCACCAAGCATTCCGCAGCGCCGTTGTTGGCGATGATGGTGTTGTTGAGAATGAAAGAAGTTGGATAGGACGCATCGGTTTGCAGAACCACGATGCCGCCGTTGGCGCCGGTGGACTGATTGCCGTCGATGGTGACGTCGTTCACGACCAGGGCACCGTTGAGGTTGAAGATGGCACCGCCGGCGTCCGCGCCGTTGTCGGCGGGACTGCCGCTGCCGGCGCCGCCGCCCGCACCGCGAGTGACGTAATTATTGAAGAAGGTGCTGTTGGTAACGGTGACCGAGCCGGTGTCGCTGAAGATAGCGCCGCCGAGCGCGGCACCGCCACCACCGTTCTCCGAGTTTGCGTTGCCGCCGTACTTGCCTCCGACGCCCGGGTGACCGGGATTGTAGATGGGACCATCGGATGCGCCGCCGCCCGCGCCGAAGCCACCGTTGCCGCCGAAGCTGCCGCCGATAAGGCCGTTCCACGCGGATCCGCCGCCACCGCCAAAACCACCGCTGCCGCCGTCACCTCCACCCTGAGCGCCGCCACCGCCACCTCCGCCGTAAGCGCCACTGCCGCCATTGCCGCTGCCGACCAGGAGGCGCTGATGGCCTCCGCCGCCTCCACCGCCGAGGCACTGGCCGTCTTGACCGTTGAGGTTGCTGTCCGTACCGCCCGCGCCTGCGCAGCCGGATCCTGAAAGATTGCCCCCGCCGTAGTTTGACTGCCCCTGGATGCACCCAAAAGAGATACCGTCCGTACCGGAGCCTCCGCCCCCGCCGCCGTCTCCTGGGCCATGGATGTGGCACAGGAAGCCGCTACCTCCGAATCCCCCTATTCCGCCGCCGCCAGCACCGCCTGGGTAAGTCGTGCCAGAGCCACCAGCGCCTCCTACAGCGCCGTTGTTCTGGAAGGTGGTGGAATCTACGTTCAGGGTGCCGGAGTAAACGTAAATGGCGCCGCCCGCACCCATGCCACCCCCGCCGCCACCAGCAGCTCCTCCATCAGGTGTCTGATCTCCTCCGAGGCCGCCCAGAACATTGAAACCGACGATGTTGGCGTTATGAATGGTGAGATTGCCGCCGGGTCCTACGGCAAAGGCGCGAAAAAGCGAATTGCAAGCATCATCAGCGTCGGTGTTATGGAAACTATCGCACGGAGGAAGAGGCTCGTCGTTACCCTGAATGGCAAGTGGGTCATATTGTATTATGGAGCCGAAGGCCTCGATGGTAATCGACGAGGTAACGATAGGAGTAGCCGTCGGACCGAGGTAGCTTGCGCCAGTCGCGGGCCAAAACATGAGAAACAGGCTATTTGGTGGAAGGACGATAATGTCGTTGCCGCTTCCAGGAGCGCATTGCGTCGTTACCGTGCCCAGACCGATATACTGATGCGGTTCGACGTCGATAGGGTAAGCAATGTTCTGCTGGAAGATGGAAGCGGAGATAGCCTCTTTGAGAGAACAGCCGCCGGAAGCGGAGACCTTATCATCAGTAGTAGTGACATAAATAACGTTGGCGCGGCTGGAAAGGGCGGTAAGCAGCGAAACGCTAAGGATGGTGAGGACAGCAAGCACATTAACGAGACGCAACTGCAAGGCGCCTGGCTGGGACGGAATGGGCATAGGTTTCCTCGTAACTTGGGTTCGAAAAACTCAGCGGCGCGCAGCGGGGAGAGGTGCGCCCTGTTTTTCATACTTGCGCAGGAAGGGTAATCACAGAAACGCGCGAACGCGTCAATGGATGGCGGGTAATCGTTTGGTGCAGGGAAGGTAAACGTGCAAGGGGCTGATTTTAATGGTACTAGCTTGCACAAACGACGGTGACAGGACAGAATGCCTTACGTTTTCCACCCGTCCTCTTGGGAGTTTTGTGTTGGTGAGCACTCCACAAAACGTGGTGTTCCGGTTCGGGCCCTACGAATCGCACGCCAAATCGCTGGAGCTATATAAGCATGGCACGAAGCTGAAGGTGCGTCCGCAGCCGCTGCGGTTGCTGAACCTGATGCTGAGCCAGGCCGGCAAGGTGCTGACGCGAGAGGAGTTGCGGCAGGAGTTGTGGTCGTCCGAGACGTTCGTGGATTTTGAGCATGGGCTGAACAGCGCGGTGAAGGCGGTGCGCTCGGCGCTAAATGATTCGGTGACGGAGCCGCGGTATATCGAGACGATTCCTAAGGTGGGGTATCGGTTTATCGCTCCGGTGGAAGTGGTGAGCGAGGCGGCGGGGGGAGCAGTTGGCGAGCAAGGGGAAGTCGTTGGGGCGACAGCGGTCCGGGAGCGGGAGTTTTCAGAAGCTACGGCGGGCACTACGAAAGGGGCGAGGACTGGCGCGGGGCGCAAAGGATGGACTGCGATTTTGGCGGCAAGCGCGTTGATCGCGGTGGCTGCGGGATTCGGTATCCATTGGAGATGGACGAACGCGCGACACCGGGCGACGCCGGCGGCTGGGCGATTGATTTTGGCGGTGTTGCCTTTTCAGAATTTGAGCGGAGGGGCGGACGAAGATTATTTCAGCGATGGATTGACGGAAGAGCTGATCGCACAGTTTGGCAGACTTGATCCGGCGCATTTGGGTGTGATTGCGCGCACCTCGGTGATGCACTACAAACACAGCGACGAAACGCTGGATCGAATTGGGCGGGAACTGGGAGTGCAGTACGCGCTGGAAGGCAGCGTGCGACGGGACGCCGACCAGGTGAGAATTTCGGCGCAGTTAATTCAGATTAAGGATCAGACGTGGCTGTGGTCGCGGGAATACGACCGGAAGTTGAGCAATCTGTTGACGCTGCAATCGGAAATTGCGCGCGACATTGGGGCAGAAATTCGCGTTACGTTGGGGGATCCGGAGCCCCAGAAGCCGATACTCGGAGCGGGCGGCTCGCAAGGGTCGTTGGAAGCGTACGATTTGTATTTGCGAGCGCTGTACTTCTGGAATAAGCGGACGCCGGAAGGATTCGAACGCGCGGTGGATTATTTTCAGCAGTCAGTGAAGAAGGATCCGAAATATGCGCTGGCGTATGCGGGGCTGGCGGATACCTACGTATTAATGAGCGGGTATGGTGGGTTTCCACCAAAAGACTTGATGGAGAAGGGCCGGGCGGCGGCGCAAAAAGCCGTGGAGCTGGACGATACGCTGGCGGAAGCGCACACGGCGCGCGCGCTGGTGGCGCAGGACTTTGATTGGGACTGGAAAACCGCGGAAGCGGAATACCGGCGGGCGATCGCGCTGAATCCCAACTACGCCACGGCGTACCACTGGTATGCGGAGTATCTGGCGCTGATGGGGCGGTTCGATGAGGCCGGGGTGGAAATCGAGCAAGCGCGGGTGCTTGATCCTTTATCGCTAGTCATTGCTACGGACCATGGAGTGATCCTTTATTACGCCAGGCAATACGATCGCGCTATCGAACAACTGCGCGCGGTACTGGAGATGGATCCAGCGTCTGGGCGGGCAGGCAAGACGATGGACGTGGCCCGTCTGGAAAGAGGCATGAGAGCGGAGGTGCTGGCGCACCTGGAAATACTACGACCGCTCACCGAGGGGCCCGCAGAGAGCGCAAACCCGTGGTTTTGGGGTAACCAAGCGTACATTTCAGGACGCTTGGGACGGGAAGCGGACGCACGACAAGCGCTGGCAAAATTACAAACGCTAAACCGCGAACAGCACGTGGACCCGATTATTTTAGCGCTGGCGTATCTGGGAACGAATGATAAGAACCAGAGTTTGAATTGGTTAACTAAAGCGCACGCGGAGCATTCTGTGTCGCTTACGTCGGTGAATGTGGATCCTGTTTATGATCCGTTGCGTGGCGAGGCGCAATTTCGGGAATTGCTGCGCGAGATGCGGTTGGTGCAGTGATATGGTAGACTGCGGCGAGGATGCGATTAGAATTGCTAACGCGAACCCTCGCTCGGATATTCCGTATGTGGCTACTCGTAATTTCGGTTCCAATCGGCGGTTGGAAGACCATTCCAGCAATACGTGGGCGGCGGACGAGCAAGCGCCTGGTAGATGCTTATCGGAGAAGTGGAGTCAGCCCAAAAGCAATTCTCCGGTTTACGGCCTCTGCGAACTGGACAGAGCCCCGGCGATCAGTGGCGTTACAACACTCTCCAGCAGGCACTCTTGCCGGAATAAGCACGCAATTGGGCGGGCCCGAGCGACTCGGAAGACGAGGCCCGGCGCCTTGCTAAATCGGTCGCTGCCCATTTGCTAGTGGCAGCGGCAGTACTTACCTGTCAGAAAGAGCTTCCTAACTTTGAGATCATGCCCGATCACCGACAAAGCGTTGGTGCGACTTACTTCAATGTCCCGCTGTTTCTCTCCATTTTCGCTAACGCCTTCAGATTCCGGTACAGTTCTGTCAAACGTCGGGCCAATCCGTCCGCGATTCGGTTCGGAATTTCCGACGCTTCGGTTTTGCGGGAACAATCCGGGAACAATAAGAGTTCCCTTCTGTGCTTTATTGTGATTTTCTGTTCCTGGGAGCGCCCGTAAGTCCTTGAAATTCCAGATCAAGGTGCTCTGTCACGGCAGAGGTCGCGAGTTCGAGTCTCGTCGTCCCCGCCATTCATCTCAAAAGAGTTAGGCGAATTTCTTTGAAACCATTGCGGGCGCAAAAAAGGGCGCATTCCGCTCCCTTTTTGTGCCCTTTCTCAATTCCGATCTTCTGCGCCACCGGACGAATAAATTTCCGCAGGATCGCGTGCCCCCATATTGGCCTTACGTCTCCTCCTGTACCGCAGTTGCGCTGCAGAAATAATCTTGAGGCATGGTGACGGAGGACGATGTCAGCCAAGTGAATTGCTTTACGGGGGCAAGGGTAGTTGCTTACACGACCCTGAAGGCTTTCGTTTCTTCGTGACGCCCTGGTGTCTGTTGCGCGAGGATCTGGTGTCGATGTAATCTTGCGGATTAATCACAGCTAGTTGGAAGGCTTGGAAGATGCTTAAGACGGGCGGAATGACAGCTCTGGTGATATTCGTACTCGGCTTCGCCTCGACATCATCTTCTCAGCTCAACGCACAGGCCACTAAAGCCGAGGTAGAACGCGGCGGTACAAAGGATTTGACCCGATTGCTCAACGGGCTTGAGGAAGAGTCCTATCGCGCATGGCAGTCGAAGGACACGAAGTTCTGGTCTACCTTCCTGTCCGAAAGGTTCATCAGCTGGGGCTCGTCGGGTCGAATCGAAAAAGCGGACGCCGCCCGTGAATGGAGCGGAACGAATTGCAACATTGTCAGCTACCAAATCTCCAATCCGCAGGTGAGCCAATTAACACCCGATGTGACCGTCATCACGCATAAGACGACCGTGGACGGCTCCTGCGGCGGGAATCGTCTGCCGAACGCGAGTTGGACGGCCACAGCCTACGTGCTCGAAGGCGCGCAGTGGAAGGCTGCATTCCGCGCCGCATCGGCGATCGTTGACCCCGCAAAACTGCCCAAGCGAATTGTGGACGCGACCGCAGCGGGCCGGCCAGCCAGCCGCGACCCCAACGCCCAGGCAATGCTGAGCCGCGAGCAGGCAATCTGGGATGCGTGGAAGGACAGAGATGCGAAACGGCTCGGCGCGCTCGTGCCCCAGCAGATTCAGTTCATCGATATCTTCGGCACGCACATTGGTACGCGGGCCGAGACGGTCAGCGCCTGGTCCGGGCAAGGCTGCGACGTGAAAAATTTCCAGCTCGCCGACGCCAAGGCGACGATGTTTACTCCAGACTTCGGAATTCTTACCTTGTATGCCAGCGTGGACGGGACCTGTTTCGGTCAACCCGTGATTCCGGTCTGGACATCATCCTTCTACGTCAGGCACGGAGACACATGGGTCTGGAGCTTCGGCATCAACATTCCGGCGCACGCCGGCTCGATCTGATCTGGCCGGCACAATGGCGGAAGAAGGCGTGCGCTCGATAGCAGAAATTGGTAGTTCATGAAATCCCGCGCGCCCAAAATCCCCGGCACTTTCCGACGACATCTTTCACAGAAGCGCGATTTTGGCTCAACTAATGCCGCCCATTTTCGAGCGGCTCACCCGTCCTCGCCGACTTGGAACACTCGGCCTTTGCCAATTCCCCGACGCTTGAATGCCCCAGAGCTGCCATCGCAACATCATTGACAGAAACATTCAGGGGCTCTTCGTTCTTGGTCCCGGAATCTTCAGCATCCGACTCTACCAGTCTACCATGTCCCAAGTCAGTCCGTCCTGGCTGCCCTTGCGCAGCTCGGTGTTCAGCGCCAAATCGAACTCCGGGATACGTACGGCCCGTTTGGCGTTGGTTCAGCGCCCTCTGAAACGAGTCCTGATGACGTATAGGGACGTGCGGGCCAGGATGAACAATTCGTCCCGGTTAGCTCCACCGAAGAGCAACTGAGACGGACGCTCGGGAACGTCGATGGTTCCGAGAAGCTTGGCGGAAGGATCGTAGACATAAATTTGACCGGCGGCGATGTAAACATTTCCCGCCTCATCTTGCGCTACACCTTCTCCACCGCGCTCGACAAATAACTGAAGGTTTGTGAGGGCCCCGTCTTCGCCGACGGAGGCGCGGTAAGTCTTTTGTTCCTCTTCATCGGTGACGTAGAAGGGGTGGTCGGCAGTAGCCGGCGCCATGCCAAATGCGCGAAGAACGTCGTGCATTTTGGATCCGTAGTACAGTTCGCCAGTGACGAAGTCTTCGCCGGCCGGAATGAAGGTGCTGCCATCCAACGAAATGTACTGGAAAGGTTTCTTTTGTACAGCGAAATCAGTGAAATCGTTTTCGTTGCGCCAGTAGTCGACCGGAAGCACGGCAGTCATTCCCGGGCGTGAGCCCGCGGGGAGGGGTTTCAGCAAAGTTATTTCGTCGTCGCGAGCGTCTGGCTTGAAACTGTAGACCGTACCATTGCCCGTGTAGGAAATGACTAGCAAATTGCCGGACTTATCGAAAGCGAGTTGCACAGGTTCCAGCGGGTTATTGCGAATTTTGGAGAGTTGGCGAGAGCCTGGCGACCAGCGATAGATGGTCTGCCACCTGGCATCGACGAAATAAATATTTCCCGACGCGTCCACAGCGCCGCCGGAGATATTGAAGAATCCGCCGACGGCTTTCCCCACCTGCGCAGCCTCGGCGAGCAGAGGCGGATTCTCTCGGCGCAAAGGATTTGGCGCATCACCGGAGACATTCAACCAGGCGAATTCGCGCTGGCGTATTTCGACATTGTTCGTCTGATCGAAGACCGCGTTGTCAAAAGAGGCTTTGCTGTCGCTGTAGCAATGAAAATTGCGGAAGCGGATGTTCTTTGAATTTTCGATACTTACCGCGTAGGGGAAGGGTTGATAGGCGCTGACGACACGATAGAGGTGAAAGTTTGCGACGGTGATGTTGCTCGAATCCTGGATATCCAGCGGCAGCGCAAAGCCACCTTCGCCGCGTTCTTCTTCAGTTTGCAGAGCGTAGATTTGCCAGTTGGAGGCGTTACGCAGCATTACTTCGTTGCGAACGTGATGTTCGCTGGATAGCTGGTACACGCGCCCTTCCGTTGCGGTATCGGAAATGTACAGGCCGGCTTGGGCGAAAGTGCTGGGGGTCCAGATGTCGACGAAGGTTCCGCCACCACCATTGGTGATCCAGAGACTTGGATACTGCGCGTCCCAACGGCGATTGATATTGGAATCGGCGGTGTGGGTGTTGTTGTAAATTTGCTGCCAGACTCGTTCGCTCTCCTCGGCCGTGGCGCCGGGTTCGACGGTGCCGTGACCTCCCAGGAAGCGCACATCGTTCATGAGAGAATCTTTCCCGGCCATCCATTTGGCAGCCACGGCGCGGGGATTGATGCCGTTGGTGTACAGGCCGATGCCGGTGACGATGTTGGTGCCCCCTTGCGGCGTTTCCAGCAGCGGTTTGGGGCTTCCAACTCCCTGAAAGGCCGGAGTTCCGTCAGCAAGAAGTATGCGAGTGACGCTCGGGTGCAAGCCGATGAGTACAGTGTCGGGACCTAGGGCGATGGTGTCCGTGACGCGGTATTGGCCCGAGGGCAGGTAAATGGTGCGCTGCTCAGCAATGGCTTTTTTGATGACTGCAGTGTCATCGGCGACGCCGTCGCCGCGGGCGCCCAGGGCGCGGAGATTGACCCAGGTGTCCATTGGCGGCAGATCGCGCATGTCCGACTTCACCGGGTCCGGCAGCGAGGACAAACTTCCGGCATCATAAACATCCCGAATTGCCGGGACCGAGCCCATGTCCTCGAAGTGCAAGCCATGGGAAAACGTCTTTACCTCGTACTTTGGCCCCGGTGCTACAAGTTGCTTTCCGCTCTCGCGATAAGAAACAAAAACTCCGACGGAATGGCAGACAACATTTTCCATATTGATTTGCGTGCGCGGATTGTCCTCGTTGCTCACGATGACGGCGGGGCCGCTGATATTCTCCATGCGCGCGTCCTTCACCCAGAGTTCATCGGAATAGCGCGCATCGATGGAAATCGCCGTCGGAACATTCCGAAACGCCGGACGAATCAGCGTCAGCCCAGCCTCATGTTCGCGAATCGCCGCTTCACGTTGTCCTTCGAACGTGGCGTCGATAACCGTGAACTGCCATCCCGGCGACGGTTTGCGCGTCCAGATGCCGTACCGCCCGCCATAAAAATGGACGTCCTGCACCACATTGCCGCCATCATGAATCCCCGCGATGCCGGAGCCAATGTGGAAATCCATGTGGGCCAGGAAGCAGTGTTGCGCGTAGCGAGCGCGCACACCCACGGCGCCGGGGTTACCTTCCTTGATCTCGATGTCAATGTTGCTGATGGCAGAATAAAAAGTGCCGGGATTCGCGTCCGGTGGAGTTTCGTCTGTGCTGGTGCTGTCATTTCGCGGCGTCCGGCCATGCCCGGGCCGGCTACCCGCGAAAAAAATCATGTACGAAGGTGCGCCCTGAAACCCCGCAGTGTTTTCCGCCAAGACGAAGACCGGACGCGTCGAGCCAAAGCCAATTAGGCGGATTCCCGGCCAGACATAAATCGTTTTGGTGAGCCGGTAGCGGCCCGGAGGGATGAAAAGAATTCCCTGGTTGGTGGTGCCCTGAACTTTGTTGATTGCTTGCTGTACCGCTTCTGAATCGTCGGCGACGCCATCGCCATGAACGGGAAAATTGCTCGCAGTGAGGTAGATGGCCTTCGCGTCCTCCAGGCGCGCGGGATAGAAAGAAGAGGCCTTGGATGCCAATATTGGAAGCGCGGTCATCAAAAGCGGGACGACCGTTAGCAGAGTCTTCAGCACGAGGCGTCTCCCAGAGTCTGAATTTTCAGCGAACTATTTGTTATTGCTGTCGGCGTCTTCGGACTCTTGTGTCCCGGGCTCGAGACGCATGGCGCGATACGTCGCGCGCAATTTTTCTTTCATATCTTTGTATTTCTGGTACGCCGCGAGCTCGCTCTTCGCGTCATCGATGCGTCCGGTTTCCCGATAGACGGTAGCTAGACGGAAATGGGCCAAGGCGCTCGTAGGATCCGCCTGGATGGCGCGTTTGAGCAACCGTTCGGCTTTTTCCGGCTGTTGCATGGACATTAAAACTTTGGCCATACCAAGATTCGCCTCCGGATCGTCTGGCTGGAGTTGTAAGGCGCGAGCGTAGTGCTTCAGTGCCTCGTCTTGGTCATTTCGCTGACGGGCGGCGATATCGCCCAGCCGGCATTCAGACTTCTCATCGAAAGGATTAGCTTGCAATGCCGCTTGATACTCCTTCTCCGCCTCCTCAGGTTGGGAAGCGCTATTCAACATCTCTGCCAGTTCGAAGTGCAGGCCGGACTCGTTAGGATTGATTTTGAGAGCCTCACGATAGTTCTCGATGGCTTCATCGGCATGGCTCTGTCTGGCCAGTTCATGCGCCGTCATCTGATGTGTGCGAGCCGAGCCCGGGCCGACGACAATCAAGCTGAGCCTCGCTTCGTCCAGCAGGTCGGAATAAATGCGATACGCGGCGTAGATGATCTCGACGTTCGTGGGATCCAGTTCCCGCAGGGCGCTGACGACGGGCACGGCCTTGGGCAGGTCGCCGGCCTGGGAGTAGAGTTCGATTAGCTCCATGCCGGTATCGACGCGAATTTTCTGGTCCTTTAATTTGGGAAACGCTTTTTCCAGGTCCCCGAGCGCACCGTTGATGTCACCCGTGCGCTTTTCCGCCATGCCGAGCAGCGCTTCGATTTTCCAAAGTGCCGGCTGCAGCTTCAGTGCCGTACGCAAAGGCGGAATCGCGTCCGCATAGGCGCCTTGAAAGAACAGCAGCACGCCGAGGTTGCCCTGAGCATCGACATTCTTCGGTTCGAGCGCCACCAGCGCTTTAAATTCCTGCACCGCCAGCTCCGGCTTGTTCTCTTTCAGATATTCTTGCGCTTGTCGACTATGCAACGCGATTTGTTGTTGGGTCGTAGTCGATTGGGAGAATGCAGGGACGGCAAACAGCAGAAGGGCCGCTGTTCCCGCAGCGAAGTTTTTAGTAATCATCACGCTAGTATACGTCGTCGGTGCTGCGTGCCCCTCAGGCCCGCGTGCGCGAAATAAAAAAGGGACGGCAGCGAACCGCCGTCCCTTTCCTCGACGTGCTGGCCCGGGGTTAAGGTGAACAGTTAAAAGGTGAACACAGCGCTCAATTGGCCGCTACGGGGAGCCACCGCGACTCCGCCGTTTTGCGTAGCGGCGTTGATCTCGCCAAAGTTTGCGGCACCCAATGTCTGCCCTGGGAGGCCCAGGCTCGGGTGGTTTAAAGCGTTGACGAAGTCTGCACGCAGAGCCAAGTGCATTCGTTCCGTCAAAGCCAAACTCTTGGCTAGGGACAGGTTGACGACACTCAGCCTTGGGCCCCGGAAGATATTTCGGCCTTCGTTACCGAAGGCAAATACTCCCGGCGTTGTGGCAGTGGCGGGAGTGCCCGGTACAGCCACCGCCGCCGTGTTGAACCATTCGGCAGTAGTCTTCGGACCCGAAATGGGGCCCACGATGTCGGCGAACAAATTGCAGCCGTTACTGACATCTCCGCCAGACGCCGTCCCGCCAACCCCACTGCCGCAACCCGTATAAGTCTGGTTTTCGTTGGGGTTCACGACTACGGTGAAGGGATTGCCGCTCTGTGCGATGAACGTTCCCGCGACGCGCCATCCGCCTACGAGTTCGTCCAACACCCGGCCATTATTCAAGTACGTCTTGCCATGGCCAAATGGGAGTTCGTACGAGGCGTAACCCTTGAACGCGATTGGTATATCGAAGTTAGAGTTACCGTAGTTGGCAGATGGATCGTTGCCGATCTGCCAGTACTGGGCACCTCCGCGGCTGCCCCATCCTCCAGAATCCTGGTCGTCCAGGAAGTGCGACCAGACAAAGTTTGCGCTAAAGACTAGGCCACTCGAGTAGCGCTTGGTGACCTGAGCCTGCAGAGCGTTGTAGTTGGAGATAGCATTGTAGTTGTACCCCGTGATGCTTCCCCAAGCCGGATACGGCCGTAGCGCCTGATCCACGTGCCCAAGCGCATCGCTCGCCGCCAGTCCAGTCGGTGAGGTGAGTTGATTAATGTCCGTTCCATATTGCAGGTTCGCAGCGTGGCTCCCGACGTACGCAAGAGAAGCCGCGAAGTTACCCGCGAAAGAGTGTTCCAGGCTCACGGTCCATTCGTTGATGCGGGCCACAGGAACATTGTAGGGAACGTATGTCACATTGGCTGGAGATGTGAGATTCAGGTAAGTATACGGTATCCGTGAACTCGGCGAGCCGATGACGTAGTTGAGCACAGAGGCCGCCTGAGCCGCGCTCGAGCTCAAGGAGATGAGCGGGTTCGGCCCCGTCCCTTGATTCGGATCCGAGGCGTTACCCGTGTTGGTGTTTAATGCGCCGGCGCCGATGCCGTTCCCGTAGTCGTCCTGACTAAAGTTGTAGGAATACATGCCGAAACCGGCGCGCAATACGGTATTGGGCATAAAGGTCCAGGCAAATCCAACGCGGGGAAGGAAGATATCGTAAATGGGCTTCTGCGAGGAATTTCTATTGTCTTGGCCGGCGAACCAGAAGGACCCTTCTTGGCCCTCGTAAGAGCAATTGGTAAACGTTGCAGAGGGGCACGGGTAGACGAGTGGGACATTGGGATCGAAGCCGCCGATGGAGTTGTTTTTCTCCGTAAAACCGGTCGTGGCCGTGTACCTTAGGCCCAGATTAATGGTCAGATTTGATTTCACTTTCCAATCGTCCTGCACAAAGAGTTGCGGACTCTTGAGCCGTGCATAGGACACTCCTTGGTTAGTGGCACTCCATTGCTGTACATCACCAAGAAGAAAGTCCGCAAGTCCCGAGCCAGTGCTACCCGCAGCCGCTCCATTCTGGGCCGTATAGTTTCCGGTGAACGTAAAGTTGCCGGATTGCAGGTTGCCCCACGGCGTGGTGTTGCCCTGGCCCATCAGCACCTCAACCCCGAAATGCAGGATGTGCTTGCCTTTGATGAGGGTAATCACATCGGATGGGTCGTAGAGATTTTCGATATAAACAGCGTTGGTGCCCGGAGCGATCCCCGCACAGCACGTCCCGTTAATATTGATCGACGGCAGGATGTTGGCCTCAGCGTATTGCAGGCCCAGTTGCGTTGCGGCATTGAAGCCGACGGAGTCAGGATTAAACCAGTTGCCTTGTTTGGTGTACGCCATACGGAATTCGTTTACGAACGTCGGGCTGATCGTCCAGGTATCCGTGTATTGCACGTTGTAGCCGTCAATGTCCCCGGAAAAGCAGTTGTTCGGGCACGCCAGCGGCCCGTACTTGTTGACGCCGGGATTATTCTTGGCGCTAATCGAGAAGTTCATGGTATTTGACTGCGACAAGGTGTAGTCGAGCCGACCGAAATAACGCAGATTGGGGTTCGGGGTGGGCAAGATAGTGCTGAAATTGTTGGTCAGTGCTCCCGCTGCGCCGGTGTTGGGCAAAGGATAAAGAGCCAGAATCTTGGCTGCCACGGGGTCAATGTCGCCGGCAGGAATGGCATTTACCCCCGCAAGTGATCCCGTGTTTTCCGCTGCGTAGGACGTTCTCGTACACCCAGGCGTGCTGCAACTCGTGGGGTCGTATAGAGTTGGAAGCCCGGTAAAGTCAAAAGCACCCGGATGCGCGGTCCCCATTCCTCTTTCCGCTAGCGTGGGAACGGTGCCGAGCGTAGCGGAGGACGCGCCGTTGTTATACAACTTGTCTACAGCGAAAAAGACGAAGAACTTATTCTTTAGGATCGGCCCGCCTATCGTACCGCCATACTCGTCGTAACGAAGATAGCCTACCGCCTGCGGAGCATTGTTGATCCAGAAAAACGGCTTCGCATTCAGAACGGAGTTCTGGAAATATTCGTATGCGGAGCCGTGGAAACTGTTTGTTCCGCTTTTGGTGATCTGGTTGAAAACCGCGCCGCCAATACCATACTCCGCGGAGAACGAGGAGGTCGTGACCTGCACCTCTTGTACCGCAGAGAACAGCGTGTTGTCTACGTTGTTGCTGACCGGCAATTGCACCACTCCGCCGTCCTGCAAGTAGTTAGCGTAGTTCGGGAGGTTGCCATTAATCGAGACGGCGTCGCCGGCGTTGTACGCTCCGCTGCCTTCCGAGGCAGGTGCTGTCGGAGAACCCGCCGCTCCTGGAAGCAAGATGTTGAAGTTAGCCCAGTCGTTGCCGGTGATGCCGGCGCCAATCTGCGGCAATTCGCTAATCGTTTTGGCTTCAAAAATCGTACCCTGTTGCGCGGTTTCCGTCTCCAGCAACGGCGCGCCGCTGCCTTCAATGTGCACGACTTCCGACACCTGCCCGACCTGCAGCGTGGCGTCCTCCGTGATGATCGAGACTTGCAGCACAATGGGCCCAATCGTGACTTCCTTGAAACCGTCCTTCTTAAACGTAAGCGTGTAGTTCCCGGGCCGCGTCGACACCGTATCGTAGATGCCGCTCGCGTTGGTGGTGAAATCCTTCGTCTCGCCCGTATCGACGTTCCTGAGCGTGACCGTGGCGCCCACCACGGCGGCGCCGGACGAGTCTGATACCGTTCCGCGAATATCGCCGGAATTGGTGCTCTGCGCAAAGCCACCCCTGGCAACGCACAGCAATACAAAAAGGACGAAACCCCACCGCATTGCGCTTCTCATTTCGATTTTTATCCTTCCCACCACAAGATAAACGTCTCACCCCGACACACCACTCCCCAGGAACAGACGACCGGCCATAGCCGTCTCACGGGGGCCGCACCAGCCGCCGCCTGCTCCAGGTCCTGGCACTTAGGCAAACGGTTGTCTTAGTCCGTTCCTAGTGCTTACGTATTATCGCTGCTGCATTACTAGACGTTCTGCGGGCTGCTTGTCAAGGGAAAAATTCAATGCTTTGCATCTAGATAAACGTTTGTCTGAAAGATTCTCCGGAAAATTGCATTTTTGCGCGCCCACCTTCTTTTAGTCCTTGCCAAATTAAGGAAATGACGATTAGCCTTACAACAACCGTTTGTCTACAAAACGCTTGAATCGTTTTAACGCTACACAGTCGATCCGGCGTCCTTTCAAGGAGCAGGCCATGACCGCAAGCACACGCAGGCAGTTTCTACGGTTCGCCACTGCAGCTTCGATTGCCGTCACCAGTCCGTCGCTGCTTTGGTCAAAGGAGAATGCTGGCAAGGTTCGTGCCTGGTCCACTACCGCCGACCGCAAATATCAGGCACTCGAGCCGTTGCAGTGGCGCTCGTCGAATGGCGCGTCTTCCGCCGGCATGCGCATTGACGCCTCCCAGCAATACCAGGAAATTCTCGGTTTCGGCGCCGCCTTCACGGACTCTTCCTGCTTTCTGTTCAGTCAAATGGCTCGCGATGCCCGTCAGGCTTTGTATTCCGAGTTGTTCGCCGAGTCCGGCTTGCGGCTTTCTGTCTGCCGCACCTGCATCGGCGCCAGCGATTATTCGTTGAACACTTACAACTTCGACGAAAGTTTGGATCCGGACCCGGACTTGACCAAATTTACCATCGAGCACGATCGCAGCTATATCCTCCCAGCTCTGCGCTCTGCAAAAGAAATGAACCCGGAGATGTTCCTGTTCTCCACACCGTGGAGTCCTCCAGGATGGATGAAAGCCAACAATTCCATGCTCGGCGGCTCCATGCGAAAAAAATATCTCGCCAACTACGCGGATTACTTCGTGCGTTTT
This sequence comes from Acidobacteriota bacterium, assembly GCA_003161195.1. GTDB lineage: Bacteria > Acidobacteriota > Terriglobia > Acidiferrales > UBA7541 > Acidiferrum. Next base: position 17,070 of record PMOV01000266.1, read on the forward strand.
TTGCGTGCCTATGCCGCGGAGGGCGTGAACATTAACGCCGTCACCATACAAAACGAGGTGGACACCGACCAGGACGGAAGAATGCCGGCGGCTTTGTGGGGGCAGGAGTACGAAATGGAATTCGTCGCCAAGCACCTTGGGCCGGCACTCGAACGAAGCGCCCTCGACACTAAAATTTGGCTCCTCGACCACAATTACAGCCTGGTAGGCAGAGTGATCGACGAATTGAGCGACCCCGCCGTGAACAAGTACGCCGACGGCATCGCCTGGCATGGCTATGTGGGAACGCCAGACGTAATGACTCGTGTCCATGACCTGTTCCCCACCAAGAGCGCCTATTGGACGGAAGGAGGGCCGGATATAAGCAGCCCGGACTATTCAACCGATTGGGTGAAGTGGTCGCATCAGTTTACGCAAATCCTGCGCAACTGGGCGCGCTGTATCGTGGGGTGGAATTTTCTATTGGACGAGAAGGGCCGGCCCAATATTGGTCCTTTTCCATGCGGTGGCCTCGTCACGCTCGATTCCAAGACCCAAACCTTGACTCGCAGTGGGCAATACTGGGCCATGGCGCACTATTCTAGGCTGATCCGCCGCGGAGCCCGCGTGATTGCCTCGCAAGGGGATTTCAGCAACATCGACCATGTTGCTTTTCAGAACCCCGATGGCAGCTTTGTTTTAGTGCTCACAAATCGTGGAGAAAAGCAGCAGGCCCAGTGCCAGTTCGCCGGCCAAACACTCGATATGCCGCTGGAACCAGGATCCATCACCACTCTGACGTGGTAGCCGCACGGCGCCAGTAGCTCCGCGGTGGTTGTAGCTCCGTGGCGGTGGCCGCTCCACAGCTGTTTTGTCTCTACGTCTCCTTTGCAGCGTCGCCTGCGCGACGGGTTCGCGGGCAGGCTGAAGTTGTGCGCGCATGAATCTCCTGATTTTCCACGGAAATCAAGGATAGAATTGCCCGTTGGTCAGAAGCGGTGCAATGTCCCGCTTGGGAAATTTAGCTGATGAAAAAAAAAACGCCATCCAAGAACGAACCCATTGGCCTGAAACAATTGGCGGAGTACCTGGGATTGAATCCCGCCACAATTTCTGTCGTCCTCAATGAAGTTCCTGGCCGGTCCATCCCGCAGGCCACCCGCGACCGCATTAAAGCGGCCGCCAAGCAATTCAACTATCAGCCCAGCCTGTTGGCGCGTTCGCTGCGTAACCGGCGTACCCTGACCATCGGAATTTTGGTGCCGGAGCTGGGCGACGGCTACCACACGCAGGTGATGAGCGGTATCGGCGACCATCTGATGGAAGCCGGTTATTTTTATTTCACCGCCCATCACCGCCACCGAAAAAATCTTGTCGAGGAATACAGCCAGATGCTGCTGGGTCGCGGCGCCGAAGCGCTCATCGGTATCGACACCGCCTTCGAGCATTCCTTCCCCGTGCCCACCGTGGCGGTAGCCGGACACCGCACTCTCAACGGAATAACTAACGTGGTCCTCGATCACCGCTTTGCTGCGGAACTTGTGTTGACGCACCTGCATTCCCTGGGACACCGCAACATCGCGTTCATGCGCGGCCAGCCTTTCAGTTCGGATTCCGACGAACGCTGGCAGAGCCTCGTGCACGCGGCCGGCGAAATCGGTGTGCCCATTCGTCCTGAACTCATCGTGCAGCTGGATCAGGATATTTCTTCGCCAGAACTGGGCTACCCGGTCATGCAGCGTCTGCTTTCCAGCCGCCACCGCTTCACCGCTCTGGTTTCCTTCAACGATCTGGCCGCCATCGGCGCCATCCGGGCGCTGGAGGATTTTGGCCTGCGCGTGCCTGACGACATCTCGGTGATCGGATTCGACGATATCAAACTGGCAGCCTTCAGCCATCCACGGCTCACGACCATTCGCCAGCCAATGTCTAACATGGGTCGCATCGCCGCACAGTGCGTTCTGAACCAGCTCAATGGCTCGGAACGCTTCCGAAAACAGATCACCGTCGAGCCTGAACTCGTGGTTCGCGGCTCAACCAAGGCTCTCAAGCCGGCGAGCCAACCCGCCGAGCGGGTCTGAAGCGGTTGGGCCGGAGAAGTGCCGCGAAAACAACCTTGCGGGACCACCGAGGTACCCCGCGCCAGTGTCATCCACACCTGCCGTCGCCGAGAGCCGGCATACGCATGCTAACCGGAAACCTCGCCCGCCTCGCGACTCGCCAAAAGCGGCGCGAGCACCTGGCGGCGAACTCGCGCTTTTTGCTCTTCCGCTGTTCTGCCTCCGCGATTGCTCCAGCGTTCTTTTTTATTCCAGCGAAGGCTTATCCATCTCGCGTTTACGTTTCCATTCGTAGTCTTTGCGCAGCAGCGACTGGTGTTTTTTTAGCTGCCCCTCGAGTTCGCTGAACGCCTGTTTGCAGCTACCCAGGGGATTTTCGCCGCTGCCCGTGGCATGCAGCGACCCGGTTGGCAGCGCCAGATTGATGGAGAAAAAATGTTCTTCGCGATGCGAGTGCGAATTTTGCGTGAATGCCCCATGCAATTGCACCAGGTCTGGTTCGTAGCTTTTCAGCAATCGATTTAGTTTTGCAACGTGGTGGGCGACTTCCGCCGCGACCGGCTGGTGCGCATGGACGTACCTGTAGCTGATCGACGTTTTCATGTTCAATCACACCTTTGGGGGAATTTACGGTGGGACGCGACGCAGAGAATTCTCTCGCACCGGTCATGAGGGCAGCGTAGCACCGCGCATTGCGCGCGGCAATGGTACCGACGTTTAGGGCATCGTAATTATTGCGATGCAATGCCGCGATTTTTGCGATGGGTGTGTCGCTTCCGTGCGCGTCTGGCCCTTGCATTCATTGACACCCGCTGCGCGACTGGCGATTCTGGTAAGCACCGTGCCTCCACGCGACGCTAACGTAACCGGCTCTGCCGCGGATTCCTCCAACCCTCTGCGCATCGGCCCCGCCGGCTGGGCTTACCAGGACTGGGCCGGCATCGTCTATCCCGCGCCGCGGCCCCGCGGATTCGATCCCCCCGCGTACCTCGCGCAATTTTTCGACACCATCGAGATCAACTCTTCCTTCTACCACCCCTTTACCGCGCGGCAAGCCCAAAACTTTGTCGCGCGCGTCGCCGCCAATTCGCATTTCCTGTTCACCGCGAAACTGTGGCAGCGTTTCACGCACGATCCCGGCGCCACCGTCGCGGACGAGCGCGAAGCCCGCGCCGGTTTCGACGCGCTGATGAGCGCCGGCAAACTCGGCGCCGTGCTCGTGCAATTCCCTTTCGCCTTTCACCGCACCAGCCCCAACGTCGCGCATCTCGCCGCCTTGCTGCGCCGCTTCTCCGCCTATCCTCTGGTCGTCGAGTTTCGCCACGCTTCCTGGAACGCGCCAGACACTTTCGCGCTACTGCGCGAGTGGCGCGCCGGTTTCTGCAATATCGATCAGCCCGTCATCGGCCGCTCCCTCGCGCCCTCCGCCCGCGTCACCTCGGATATCGGCTACGTCCGCCTGCACGGCCGCCGCTACGATACGTGGTTCGCCAGCGTGAAAAATCCCGCCCCACCAAAGGCTTCCGCTCGTGGTGAGCTTCGGGATCCGCGGAACGCGGATGCTCGGCCGCGCAGCGAGCGCGATTTTTTTCCGCAGAATGAGGGCCTGGCCATCCCCGCCTTCGAACGCTACAACTATCTGTATTCCGAAGAAGAGTTGCGTCCATGGGTCGCCCGCATTCAGGACGTCCGCGCGCAAGCCAAAAGCACCTACGTGGTCACCAACAATCATTACCTCGGCAAAGGCGTCGTCAACGCCCTCCAGCTCATCAGCATCCTCAAAGGCGCAAAAATCGCCATCCCCGAACAGCTCCGTGAGCCCTACCCCCTACTGAACAAAATCGCCGCGAACCCGCCCGCAACTCCAACGCTGTTCCCCATGAGCAAAACAAAATAAACAAGCAGTGCGTCGGGCACGGGCGAATTTGGAACCGCGCCGTTCAAACGCGAGGCATTCAAAGGCAAGGCGTTTGACGCGCCGCAAGAGCAATGTTAGTTTTCATTCATCCTCTACCACATATCATCTCGCGCCATCTTGGGGTTAGCCGCTTGATCGCAGTTCCATCCGATCTGCAACAGGTCATCGACGACGCTTGGGAAGTCACCAAAACCATTCCCGGCTATTTGCTCGAGAACGAAGCAAAATTCCTCGGCGTTTTGGCCGCGCTCACTCCCGCCGACGGCGTCATTGTGGAAATCGGCAGCTACCGGGGGCGTTCCACCGTGATGCTCGCCAAAGTCGCTTCTCACTACGGGCTCCGACCCGTCGTGGCCGTTGACCCGCACAACTCACCCATCTTGATCAAACCCGGCGCGCCAAAAACCACTTCCTACGACGATTTTCTCGAATCTTTGCGCATCGCCAATATCGCAGACCACGTCGAGCCGCACCTCGCCTACTCCACCGACGTCAGCGCCACGTGGAACCGTCCCGTCCGCCTCCTGTGGATCGACGGCGACCATTCCTACGCCGGCGCAAAAGCCGACCTCGACGGCTTTCTCCCGCACGTCGCGCCCTATGGCGTAATCGCCCTGCACGACGCGCTGAGCAATTTCGCCGGCCCCATCCGCATCTTCGTCGAAGACATGCTCCGCTCCGACAATTTCGGCCCCGCAGGCTTCGTCCATTCCATCGCCTGGGCGCAATCCCGCCCCGCCGACGGCGCCAAATTCCGCGCGCAACGCGCGCGCCTGGCGCAACGTGCCGCGAAGCTCGCAGCCCGCGTCGAAGACGGCGTCGAACTCCACGGCTGGAAGAAAATGCGCTTCAAGCTAACCCGCTCGCGCATCCCGCGCTTCCCCCTAAGTTACGAAGCCTGGGCCAAGCAACTCGACCCGCGCGCAACTCCGTAAACGCTACTGCGCCACCGCAGCGCTTTCCAGCCTGCGCGATTCTTGCCACAGCGCGATATACGGCCGCAGCTCCCGCATCATCTTCCCAAATTGCGCCAAGTCCAGCGATTGCGCCCCATCGCTAACCGCCTTCTCCGGGGCCGGATGCACCTCGACGATCAATCCATCCGCGCCAATCGCCACGCCCGCGCGCGAAAGCGCCGGCACCAAACTCCGCTTCCCGGTAGCGTGGCTGGGATCCAGAATCACCGGCAGGTGCGTCAACTCCTGCAGCGCGGGAATCGCCGCGATGTCGCAAGTGTTGCGCGTCACCGTCTCGAACGTGCGAATGCCCCGCTCGCATAGAATTACGTCGGAATTTCCGTGTGCGGTAATATATTCCGCGGACATCAGCAGTTCTTTCACCGTGCTGCTCAGGCCGCGCTTCAGCAACACCGGCCGCCCGCATTTCCCCAGCGCCTTGAGCAACACGAAGTTCTGCATGTTGCGCGCGCCCACCTGCATCACGTCCGCATATTCCGCAATCAACTCCACGTCGCGGTCGCTCATCACTTCCGTAACGATACCCAGCCCCGTCGCCTGCCTCGCTTTCTGCAGCAGCTTCAGCCCCTCTTCCTCCAACCCCTGAAAATCGTACGGCGAGGTGCGCGGCTTGAACGCCCCGCCGCGCAGCAAACGCGCTCCCGCTTTCGCCACGCCTTCCGCGCTGGCCATGATCTGCTTTTCACTCTCCACCGAACACGGTCCGGCGATCACCACAAATTCGTCGCCGCCAAATTCCGCGCCCGGCGTCCCTGCGATACGAATCCGCGTTTTCCCCGTGCGAAACTCCTTGCTCACGAATTTGTACGGCGCGGAGATGCGCACCACTTTCTCGACCTGTGGCATGGCCTCCACGGATTCCAGGCACGCCGTCACATCCCCCACGCCCACCACGCCGATCACCACGCGCTCTTCCCCTTCGATGGAATGAACCTTGTACCCAAAGTGCTCGACGTGCTTGCGCACCTCGTCGATGGCTTCGCGCGTGGAATGCAATTTCATGGAGATGATCATGTCTGTTTCCCTTTCGCCCAAATATTTCCGCAACTCTAAAATC
>PMOV01000046.1:0-5926 GCA_003161195.1 Acidobacteriota bacterium
TTGATCCCGGCTTCCGCCGCCGCGATCTGCGCTTTCGCTTGGTCGATTCCCGCCAGCGCTTTGTCGATTTTCGCGTCCTGCAGTTCGCGCTGCTTGCTGTTGTTGTAGATGGCCGCTTTGGCCGCTTCCACCGCCGCGGTCGCTTGCGCCAGTTGCGCCTGATAGTCGTCGTCCTCCAGCTCCACCAGCAAATCGCCCGTATGCACCTGCTGATAGTCCGAAACGTGTACCGCGCGCACGATCCCCGCCACCTTGGTGCTCAGCGGCGTCAGGTCGCCCCGCACGATGGCGTCATCGGTCACCTGCTCCACGCGTCCGCCTTCCCACGCGTTCCAGTCCCGCGTCACGCTAATGATCACCGCCGCGGCCAGCAGCAACACCACCAGGGGCGTGACGTACTTCAGCCACGGCCAGCGCGGTTGCGACGCTGCAACCTGATGCGCGTCCCCCGCCGCGGCGGATGGCACGCCACTGGCGGCGCCAGTCGGCGGAGCAGGACTCGGTGTGGCGGCAGCCATGGATTCATCTCCTCCAGAAACGTTTTCTTCCTCTACGGATAACTCGCACTAAATAACACACTTCGATGCTCACGGCATAACCCGAGACCACAAAAATTATCGCTCTCTCTCATCTGCCCTGGGACTCCGGCTGATCCCCGCCGCGCGAAGAAGCACCATCCATTTTTTTGCTACGCTGGGTGGGTATGCTCGTAACGAAGAAAAGTCTTCTGGTCTTACTGCTTGCTGCCGCTGTTGCCATCCTGCTCACGCCCCAGGCGCCGCGGTTGCTTGCGGCGCAATCTAGCGCACTATCGCAAATCGCGCAAATTCCCGCGCCCGACGCCCGCCTGTCCTCTACAACATCCACACCAACGAATTCGACGCCCCACCCGAGAACCGGGATACAAAATAAACAAGTCGTCCTGCGCGCGCAACTCATCGCCCAATAAAAAAACAGTATCCCTCGCCGGGCCTCTTGCATCTGTGCTTCTGCCGGTCGCCTTCCGCCGCGGCGCAAGGGTGTCATAGCACGTGACTTTTATAAATTTTCCAGTACACTCGTGGGGTTTCCGCCCTCGCACACCCGCCGGACCCGCCGGCTCGAGCGCCTGCGCATGCTAAAAACGAATCCCAAGACGCCTTGGGGACTTATCGCCAGCCGCGCTGCGGGCATACTCCTGCTCCTCGCCGGCATCTTCTTCGCCGCGCGCCTGTGCGCCGCGCAGTCCTCCGCNNTCCATCCCCAATCCCGTCCCCAATATTTTCGACCCGCAATCCACGCCCGCGCACACCATCGACCATCTCTCGAAATTCGTCCTGTGGATCGCCGCCTTCATATTCGTCACCGTCTTTACCCTGTTGATCTACGTCATCGTGAAGTTCCGCGACCGCGCCTCCGATAGCAATCGCGAACCCGCCCAGGTTTACGGCAGCACGCAAATCGAGCTTGCCTGGACGGTCATCCCCATCGTCATCGTCGTCGTGCTCTTCCTCGCCTCCGCTCGCGTCATTCACGCCATCCAGGATTCCGTCAAACCCGCGGGCGCGCTCCAGGTCACCGTCATCGGCCATCAGTTCTGGTGGGAATATCGCTACCCCTCTCTCGGCATCGTCACCGCCAACGAATTGCACATTCCCGTCAACAGCGATCGCGCGCATCCCACGCCCACCTTTTTCCAATTGCTTTCCGCCGATACCGATCACAGCTTCTGGCTCCCCCAGCTTGCTGGAAAGACCGACTTGATTCCCAATCACCCCAATCAAACCTGGGTCCAGCCGGATCGCACCGGCCTCTTCCTCGGCCAGTGCGCGCAATACTGCGGCACGCAGCACGCCAAAATGCTCCTCGCCGTCTATGTCGACACGCCGGAAGACTTCGCCGCTTGGGTCCGCGCCCAGCAGAAAACTGCCGTCAACGACGAAAAAGTCGCCGACGGCCGCCGCATTTTTGAAACCACCGCGTGCATCAATTGCCACGCCATCGCTGGCACCGCCGCCAACGGCCGCTTCGGCCCGGACCTCACGCACCTGATGAGCCGCGCCACCATCGCCGCCGGCGCCGCCCCCAACACCCACGAAAAGCTTCGCCTGTGGATTCAGAATCCGGACGCCATCAAGCCCGGTTCCCTGATGCCCGCCATGCAACTCGGCGACAGCGACCTGGACGCGTTGGTGAAATATCTCGAAACGCTGCAGTGAAATCGAAAATTTAAGCATGAGCCATACGAAGCATTTGTAAGCGACAAAGAAGCCCGGAGACCAGTTTTATGGCATCGGAAGCACTGCCCATCTCAAGCGTACCCGCCGCCGACCAGACCTGGCTCGGCGTCCTCCACGGCTGGGTCACCACCGTCGACCACAAACGCCTCGGCCTCCTCTACATCGGCTTCGCCCTCGTCTTCCTCGTCATCGCTGGCCTCGAAGCCACCATCATGCGCATCCAGCTGCTTCGCCCGCACAACGATTTCGTCTCTCCGCAAGTCTTCAACCGCATGATGACCATGCACGGCACCACCATGATTTTCTTCGTCGCCATGCCCGTGCTCTTCGGCTTCGCCAACTATCTCGTCCCGCTGATGATTGGCGCGCGCGATATGGCCTTTCCGCGCCTCAACGCCTTCAGCTTCTGGCTCATGGCCTTCGGCGGATTCCTCTTGTACTTCAGCTTCGTCGGCGGCAGCGGCCTCTACGGCGCGGGCGACGCTCCCGATGTCGGCTGGTGGGCCTATGCCCCCCTCACCGCGCGCGCCTTTTCTCCCGGCAATAGCTCCGTCTATTGGACCATCTCCGTGCTGGTCTCCGGCTTTGGCAGCATCGGCACCGCCATCAACATCATTGCCACCGTCTTGTCCATGCGCTGCCCCGGCATGACCCTCGGCCGCATGCCTTTGCTCGTCTGGCTCAACTTCATCATGAGCTACATGGTGCTCATCACCATCAGCCCGCTCTCCGCCGCGCAAATCATGCTGCTCATTGACCGTTTCCTCGGCGGCCATTTCTTTGACACCCAGGCCGGCGGCTCCGCCTCCATCTGGATGCATTTCTTCTGGATCTTCGGCCACCCGGAGGTCTACATCCTCATCATTCCGTGCTTTGCCTTCATCTCTGAAATCCTTCCCGTCTTTTCTCGTAAACCGATTTTCGGCTATCCCGTCATGGTTGGCGCCACGATATGCATCGCCTTTATCAGCATGAGCGTCTGGGCCCACCACATATTCACCATCGGCATGAACTCCGCCTCCAACGCTTTCTTTACCTTCACCACCATGATCATCGCCGTACCCACCGGCATTAAGATCTTCAACTGGATTGGCACCATGTGGGGCGGCAAACTCATCTTCAAAGTTCCCATGCTCTTTTGCGTCGCCTTCCTGTTTCAATTTCTCCTCGCCGGCCTTACCGGCATCATGCTCGGCGCCGCGCCCTTCGATTGGCAACTTGGCAATTCCTATTTCGTCGTCGCCCACTTCCACTATGTAATCGTCGGCGGCATTCTCTTCGCCCTCTTCGGCGCTTTCTATTACTGGTTCCCCAAAATCACCGGCCGCCTGCTCAACGAGACTCTCGGTAAATGGCATTTCTGGCTCTTCGTCATCGGCTTCCATCTCACCTTCGACTTCATGCACATCCCCGGCCTCCTCGGCATGCCCCGCCGCATTTACACCTACGAACCCGGTCGCGGCTGGGACCTTTGGAATCTCATCGTCTCCATCGGCACCTTGGTCCAAGCCGTCGCCATCCTGCTCTTCGTCGCCAATCTCCTCATTTCCTATTTCAAAGGACCAAAAGCCGGCAACGATCCCTGGGACGCCTGGACCCTCGAGTGGTCCATCACCTCGCCCCCGCCGGCCTACAATTTCGCCGCCATCCCCACGGTTGCCAGTCGCCGCCCACTTTGGGATCTAAAGCATCCCGAAGATCCGGACAGCCTCTATGAATAACGCGCGCCTCAAGGAATCTCGCCCATGACCACCGCCACCCATCCGCTACCGCCAACCGCGCCTTGGTCTCTCCCCTATCGCGGCACCGTCGCCATGGCCTGCCTCATCATCGCCGAATCCGCCATCTTCACTATCTTCGTCGTGGCCTATCTCTTCTACCTCGGCAAAAGCCTCTACGGTCCCACCCCGCGCGAGGTTCTCGCGGTCCCCTACTTCTTCACCATCTGCCTGCTTTCCAGCAGCCTCACCGTCCATTTCGCCTCCAAATCTCTCGCGCACGGCAAACGCACAGCGTTCCTCATCCTCTGGCTTCTCACCATCATCCTCGGCGCGCTCTTCCTCTTTGGCACCGCCCAGGAATGGCATCGCCTCATCTACGATCACGGCCTCACCATCTCCACCAATCTTTTCGGCACCACGTATTATTCCCTCGTCGGCCTGCACGCCACCCACGTCATCGTCGGTCTGCTCATGCTCTCCATCGTGTTCTTGCTCGGCATCGCCGGACGCGTCGGCCCCGAGCAATCTGCCCGCATCGGCGTGCTCTCGCTGTACTGGCATTTCGTCGATTCCGTCTGGATCGTCGTTTTCACCGTCGTTTATGTTCTTGGCCGCTGAAGCGTCAAGCTCGCATCACGGAAGTTAGGCCCGCAAGAAAAGTAGGATTACGAAAACAAAGAAGAGAAGAGAAGAGAAGAGAAGGGAATCGCGCAGCGAAAATGTCCTCCACAGAACAATCCGGCGCAACTCCTCACGCCACACCGCGCGATATTGTAATGCCCGCGCCCACCGCCTGGCCCATCACCCTGGCCTTCGGCGCAACCCTCGTCTTCGCTGGCCTCCTCACCAGCGTCTCCGTCACCGTTCTCGGCGCCATCCTTTTCATCTGCGCCGCCGTCGGCTGGTTCCGCGAAGTCTTCCCGCACGAACACGAAGAACTCGTCCCCATCATCCACGACGATTTCGTCCCTACCACTTCACGCCATTTGGTCGAACGCGTCCCGCTCGCCGAAGAGCAAGCCCGCGCCTGGCTCCCCGTCGAAACCTATCCCATCTCCGCGGGCGTAAAAGGCGGCCTCGCCGGCGGCATCGCCATGGCCATCCTCGCCTGCACGTACGGCGTCCTCAGCGCCCACAGCATCTGGTATCCCATCAATCTGCTCTCCGCCGTCGTCTATTCCAGCCAGGAAGCCAGCGCCCTCACTCCCGCATGGCTCAACGCTTTTCACCCCGGCATGTTTTTCTTCGCCTGCCTCTTGCATCTCACCGGCTGCATTCTCGTCGGCCTCCTCTACGGCGCCATGCTTCCCATGTTCTCTCGCCATCCCATCGTTCTCGGTGGACTCATCGGCCCCGTCATGTGGTCCGGTCTTCTTTACTCCACCATCGACCTTCTCAACCCTGTCCTCGGCACCCACATTCGCTGGGGCTGGTTCATGGCCTCGCAAGTCGCCTTCGGTCTCGTCGCCGGTCTCGTCGTCGTTCGCCAGACGCGCGTCCGCACCCACGAAAATATGCCCTTCGCTCTCCGTGCCGGCATCGAAGCCCCCGGCATGATCCTGCCGAAATCCGACGGAGAAAAACGCTAGTGCGATTCGCGCCACAATTCCGTTGGTCATGCGGCGTTGTTCTCGCCGCTGCCCTCCTCGCCCCTTTGTTTGTCGGAGGCTGCAATACTTCGCCCGGCAAGCCCGCCGCCGACTCCGCCACCGTCGCCCCCAACGACATCACCGACTTCCCCACGCTGTATTCCAATAATTGCGCCGCCTGCCACGGTCCCCAGGGCCAAGGCGGTCCCGCCATCGCCCTCGCCGACCCCCTCTATCTCTCCATCGTCGACGACCCCACCCTCCGCAAAGTCATCGCCGCCGGCGTACCGAACACCGCCATGCCCGCCTTCGCAAAATCCTCCGGCGGCATGCTCACGGAAAAACAAGTCGACGTCCTCGCCGCCACCATTCGCGCAAATTGGGCCAAGCCCGGCGC
>PMOV01000046.1:5985-12390 GCA_003161195.1 Acidobacteriota bacterium
CAGGAAATTACCGACGTCGTCGCCTGGCTAACCGCGCAGCGCGTAAAAAATCCCGGCCAGCCGTACCCGGTAGCCGATAACGCGCCGCATCACTAGATTTCTTTGCAACGCATCGCACGCCGGAGCAATAGCACCAGCAGTAGCAAGCATCAGGAGCTTCGCAAAATGTCGCAGGACGCCAACATCACCCGCCGCGGTTTCCTAATGCGAGCGGGCATCCTTCTCAACGGCCTCGTCGCCCTCGCCCTCGCCGTTCCCATCCTCCGCTATGTTCTCGCGTCGCTCACCCGCGGCCGCAACAATGCCTATCTCTCCTGGGTTGCCCTCGGCCCCGTCGCCGATTTCCCCCAGGGCGAAACCCGCCTCGCCACCTTCCGCAATCCCTTCGTCACCCCCACCGACGGCAAAACCGTCGACACCGCCTGCTGGGTCCGTCGCGTCGACTCCGATCACTTCCAGGTCTTCGCCATCAACTGCGCTCATCTCGGCTGCCCCGTCCGCTGGTTCCCGCAGTCCGGCCTGTTCATGTGCCCCTGCCACGGTGGCGCCTACTATCGCGATGGTTCGCGCGCCTCCGGTCCGCCCGAACGCGGCCTCTTCGAGTATCCCTACAAAATCTCCAACGGCGCCCTCACCATCCAAGCCGGCGAACTTCCGACGCCTGGCGACAGCACCGCGCGCCTGCAAGGCGCAACGCCGCCCGACCAGCTAGTCGCCATCGGCCCAACCAATCATTTCGCAAATTTATCTGCTACCTCGCATTCCAATGATGGCTGTTCCGCCGCCACCGCCAACGGTTGCGCCGAACTCCTCGGAAAGCGTCCCCCATGCGCCTGATCAACCAAATCGGCGAATGGTTCGAGCATCGCCTGCAACTCGCCGCCCCCATCCGCGAAATCACCGTCGGCCATCGAATCCCGCGCAACACCGCCAGTTGGTTCTATGTCTTCGGCAGCGCCGCCCTCACCATCTTCATGCTCCAGCTCGTCACCGGCATTCTGCTCGCTCTCATCTACGTCCCCTCCGGCGCCGAAGCCTGGTCCAGCCTGCAGAATCTCAATCACGATGTCGCTCTCGGCTGGTTCATCCGCGCCCTCCACGGTTGGGGCTCCAACTTCATGGTCGCCGTCGTCCTCATCCACATGGTGCAGGTCTTCCTCTTCGGCGCTTACAAATTCCCCCGCGAGCTCACTTGGATCGTCGGCGTCTTCCTTCTCCTCATGACCCTGGGCATGGCCTTCAGCGGCCAGGTCCTGCGCTTCGACCAGGACGCCTACTGGGGCCTCGGCATCGGCGCTTCCATCGCCAGTCGCGTCCCCATCATGGGCCCCGCCATCGTTAAAATTATGCTCGGCGGTCCGATCATCGCCGGCGCCACCCTCTCCCGCTTCTTCGCCCTGCACGTCTTCGTCATCCCTGGCATGCTCATCTTGTTCGTCGCCGTACACCTATTAATGGTTTTGAAACTCGGCATCAACGAGTGGCCCATGCCCGGCCGCCTCGTCCATCGCGCCACCTACGAAAAGGAATATCGCGAGCTCGAAAAAACCGACGGCGTGCCCTTCGTCCCCAACGGCATCTGGAAAGACATGTTCTTCGCCGCCTTCATCCTCCTCGCCATCGCGGCCTGCGCCATTTACTTTGGCCCCTTCGGCCCCAGCGGCACGCCCGATCCCACCATCATCCAAACCGCTCCCCGCCCCGATTATTTCTTTCTCTGGCTCTACGCCTTGCTCTCGCTTCTCCCGCCCGCCATGGAAACTCCCGCGCTCCTCATCGGCCCGGTCGTCGTCATCGCCGGCCTGCTGCTCCTCCCGTTCCTCTCCGGCGAGGGCGAAAAAAGTTGGCTCCGCCGTCCCATCGCCGTTCTCACCATCCTCCTGGTCGCCGTTATCCTCGGCACCTTCACCCATCTCGCGGGTCTCGCTCCGTGGAGCCCGCAAATGAATGCCTGGAGTGGCGACCCCGTGCCGGCGCGCTTCCTGCATGGGACCACCGCCCTCCAGCGCCAGGGTGCGCTCATCTTCCAATCCAAACAGTGCCGCAACTGCCACTCTCTCGGCGAACTCGGCGGCCAGCGCGGCCCCGCCCTCGATAGCGTCGCCGTTCGCCTGACGCAAGATCAGCTCATCCGCCAGGTCATCCAGGGCGGCGGCAACATGCCCGCCTACGGCAAAAATCTCAGCCCCGCCGAAACCACCGCGCTCGTCGCGTTCCTCGAAACGCTCCACCCCCAAGGCCAACCCGCCGCACGCGACGCCTCCCGCGACCAAGTCCTGCGCGAATCTTCGCCTCCCCCAACTTCGCCAGATCCCGCGCAGCCCGCTCTCTCGCCGTCAACCAAGCAACCGTAGCCCTATCCTCCGATGCCCACAGCCCTCATCTTCACTCTCGCCGTCGCCGCCGTCCTCTATCTCCGCGGCTGGCGCCATCTCCACTCCGTTCACCCGGACGCCATCCCCCCCCTCCGCGCCGCCAGTTTCCTCGCCGGCCTCGCCTGCCTCTGGCTAGCCCTGGTCTCTCCACTATCCGCCTACGACGACTCCCTCCTCACCCTCCACATGCTCCAGCATCTCCTCCTAATGACCATCGCCCCCGCGCTCCTGTTACTAGCCGCGCCCATGATGCCCCTCCTCCACGGCATGCCCGGCACCGTCATGCGCAACGTAGTACGCCCCATCCTCCGCTGGCCCCCGCTCCAACGCGCCGGACACGCCGTCACCCAACCCGCCTTCGCCCTTCTGGCCGCCTCCGCCACCCTCATTGTCTGGCACATCCCCGCCATCTTCACCGTAGCCCTCCGCTCCGAGCCCCTCCACATCCTCGAACACGCCACCTTCTTCATCGCCGGCCTGCTCTTCTGGTGGCCCGTCATCAACCCTTGGCCCAGCACCATCCCCTGGCCCCGCTGGTCCCTAATCCTTTACCTCGCGCTAGCCACACTTCCTTGCGACATCCTCTCCGGCTTCCTCGTCTTTTCCGAACGCCTCGTCTACCCCATCTATCTAGCCAACTCCACCCCGCGCCCCTTCCCCATCTCCCCCTACTCCGACCAACAACTAGCCGGCGCCCTAATGTGGACCGCCATCACCATCCTCTACCTGGTCCCCGCCGCCATCCTAACCATCAAGCTCCTGGCCCCTCGCCACCTCTCCACCACGGCGCGCACCGCCTCGTCCCACACAGCGACCTCCACGTAGCACGCCGCGGTTTTGACTTTGTAGCGACGCCCTTTAGGGCCTCATCTGACGCTCAGGCAAGCGCGTCATCCGGCCTCATTTCCCATCCCAACCCCGACCCACCGTCCCACAACGGGAATAACCTACCGTCTTTCGTCGATTGCCCATTTTGCCTCCCGCCGCCATAGTGGTCTGCAGCCACACTCGAGGAACCACCCGAATGCTGCACTCGCAAAATCTTCCCATGGACCACCCGTCCCAATTCAACATCCAGGCCATCGCCAAGCTGGAAGTGGCAGCCTTGGCGCGGCGCACGCTCACCGAAAAATTCAGCGACGCGCTCGTCAAAGCTGTCGGCAGCACCTCGTTTCTCTTATTCAATCTAGTCTTCGTTTTCGGTTGGATGCTGGCCAACGCCGGACCCCTGGTAGCCTTCCAAAGATTCGACCCCTTTCCCTTCGGCGTTTTGGCCCTGGTGGTCTCCTCCGAGAGTGTCTTTCTCACCATCTTCGTTCTCATCAGTCAAAATCGCATGGCCCGCGCCGCCGAGCGCCGTTCCCATCTGGACCTCCAGGTCGGCATGCTCGCCGAGCAAGAGCTCACCACCATGCTCCAGATGCTGCAAGCTCTGTGCGCCCACACCGGCGTCGATGTACGTTTCTCCAATCGCCAGGTCGAAGACTTCAAGAGCACCACCGACGTCAGCAAGCTCGCCAACGAACTGGAAAAAAAACTCCCCGGGAAGTGACGCATAGCCCTCCGCCCCGCCCCACGGCACCGCGTGTCCGTCTTTGTCAAGGCTAGGCGAACTCCCACCGTAACCTTTACCCCGTAACTCCGTTTATCCTATGGAGTCTTCGTGCCTGGAGCCCCGGTTGCCGCCCCTGACTCATGATCCCGAGGAGCCAATCCTCGTCGCCGCCGCGCAGCGCGACCCCGCGCGTTTCGCGGAGCTATACGAACGCCATTTCGATCGCGTCTATGCCTACGTCTCCCGCCGCGTGCCAGAACGCTTCGCCGCCGAAGACGTCACCGCCGACGTTTTCCGCCACGCGCTAACCAATCTTCACCGTTTCGAGTGGCGCGGCACCCCTTTTGTCGCCTGGCTTCTGCGCATCGCCGCCAACACCATCACCGATCACTGGCGCCGCACCCACCGTGAGCAACCCATCCTCGAATCGCACGATCCCGCAACAACTCCCGCGAACCCTGAAGACCCGGACGACACCGAACGTCGCGCTTTGCTGTTTAGCCTTGTGCGCACCTTGCCTCCAGACCAGCGCCGCGTTCTCGAAATGCGTTTCGCCCAGGAGCAGCCCATCAAAGATATCGCCCGCGAATTGCATCGCAGTGAAGGCGCAATAAAGCAACTCCAGTTCCGCGCCATTCAGAGTCTGCGCGATATGCTCCAGGAATCGCAGCTAAAGAAGCCGGGTGAAGCAAATGCCTGAGCACGATTACGCCGAGCAACTCAACCGCATCATCGACGCCATCCTTGCCGATCCGCGCCAGCCTCTGCACCTCGACGGCGCCGCGGACCTCGCGTCTCTCGCGCCCATCACCGCTAATCTGCGCGGCTTGCCTCGCCAAGCCTTCAAACAACGTCTCAAGTCTGAACTCGAAGGGAGAAGCTCCATGTCCAGTGCTGCCACTTCCAGCGTCGCCAAACTCGTTCCAGATGTTCATGCCTCCGCCGCACCGCGCCTGACCTTCAAAGACGCGGCCAAAGCTATCGCCTTCTACGAGCGCGCTTTCGGAGCACGCGAAACCTTCCGCTTCGAGGTCGGCGGCCAGATAGCGCATGCCCAAATCGCCATCGGCGACTCCATCCTGATGCTCGCCGAAGAATGGCCCGAAGGTGGACGTTTCAGCGCCGAAACGCTCGGCAACAGCCCCATCTGGCTAACCATCCGCGTCGATGACGTCGATGCCTTCGCCGCGCACGCCATCGCCGCCGGCATAAACGTAAAGCGCCCCATCCAGGATCAGTTTTACGGCCATCGCGACGTCTTGCTTGCCGATCCCTTCGGCTACATCTGGAGCGTCTTCGCCGTGAAAGAAGAAATGTCTGTCGAAGAAATGCACCGCCGCATGCAAGGGCTCACCACGGGGCCGGAAGGCGGAAGCCTTCCTACGCAAGCGGACGCGGAAGCTCGCGGCGCGGAAGCCTCTCCACAAGAAGGGTTACAACTCCTCACCCCCTACCTGGTCGCCGCCGATGCCGACGCTCTTCTGCGCTTCGCCCAGCAAGCCTTCGCCGCCGAGCAAACCATGCGCTCTATCAGCCCCACCGGCGGACTCCACGGCGAGGTTCGCATTGGCGACTCCAAGCTGATGATCGGCGGCGGCTCTCCCGGCCACGCCTTCCAGGGCCAGCCCACCACCGCGGCGTTGCACATCTACGTCGCCGACACCGATGCGGCCTACGAGAAAGCCCTCGCCGCCGGCGCCACCTCTCTCGGCGCACCCGTGGACCACGACTACGGCGAACGCGGCGCAAGTGTAAAAGACCAAGCCGGCAACTTCTGGTACATCGCCACGCATAAGGGTGAGACCTTCACTCCCGCAGGCCTGCGCACCGTGAACCCCTACATGCATCCGCTCCGTGCCGAACCGGTCATCGCCTTTCTAAAGCGCGCCTTCGACGCGCAGGAAATCGCCCGCTACGCCTCCCCCGATGGCGTCATCCACCACGCCCAAGTTCGCCTCGGCAATTCCGTAATCGAAATGGGTGAAGCCCGCGACCAGTATCAGCCCATGCGCTCCATGTTCTATCTCTACGTCCCCAGCGCCGACGCCTCCTATCGCCGCGCCCTAACCGCCGGCGCCACCTCCATCCAGGCCCCCGCCGACCAACCCTACGGCGACAGAAACGCCGCCATCCTCGACGCCTTCGGCAACACCTGGCACGTAGCCACCCGCCTCACCCCGCGCATGGGTAGCGCGTAGGTTTCCCTGGGAACGCCTACGCTTCCCCATCCCGCGTTGTTTGCGGGATGGAGACGCGTAGGCGACTATTGCGGGAGACCGTTTTATAGAGAATGGCTTTGTGGCTCGGGTTAGGGCTGTGGGGGTCGTATACTGGAGCGCCTTTACATCGATAACTGCTGGCCTTTAACAGTGGAATTATTTCATCGGGTCGCCTATTTCATTCTGAGCTGCAAGCCCATATCGTATTGCCGCTTCAAGCGTATCGATGTTCGTATCCTTTAGAGCTTTAAACCGA
>PMOV01000085.1 GCA_003161195.1 Acidobacteriota bacterium
CTCAGTGTGCCAGGGCAATGACTGCGCCGCCGGCTAAGATCAGTGCGCCGCCCGCGAGCACTGCCAACGACGGCGTCTGCTTGAAGACCAGCCAAGAGATGAGTTGGGCGATCACGAAAAAGAAGACGATATAGAGGCCGAGGAGCTTGCCAAAATCCCAGGGTGGGCGATTGACCGTCCAACCGTAGGCGAAGAGGAGGATTGCGGCGAGAAGGAACAAAGCAGCACGCGGCCAGAGTGCGCCGGAACGGAGGCCCAGGCGCACGATGGCGTCGCCGCCCGCTTCGAGTAGCGCGGCAAGGAAGAGGATGAAAATAGCGGTGGGGGGGGTCATGTGTGGCTCCTGTGCGGAAGCAGAGAATAATAGCAAAGGAATGCGCAGCGCGATGAATCGCAACAATTGCGGACGCCGGCTGGACGTTCGCTGGTTCGGCGGAGCTAGGAATTTGCGGCGTAGTGCAGTAAGGTAAAGTTTCGTGGGATTGGGAGGTTGCGAATGGCTGACGAGCATTGTGGGCCGGCGCCGGCAGCGAGCGCGCCGGCAAAACCGGGCGACCGGATCGTGCATTGCGTGAAATTCGACAAGGATTTGCCGGGGCTGGACCGCGTGCCATGGAAGGGCGCGATCGGCAAGCGCGTGTATGAGAATGTCTCGAAAGACGCGTGGAAATTGTGGATCGAGCATTCCAAGATGGTGATGAACGAGTACCGCCTGAATCCCATGGATCCGAATTCGATGAAAATTATGGAAGAGCAGATGGAGCAGTTTTTCTTTGGGGCGGGAGCCAAGTTGCCGGAAGGCTATGTGGCGCCGAAGGCCAAGGGCTAGGTTTTCCCTGCGAGGCTAGAGCGATCAAGCGCTTGCGGAAGGGTGATGCACGGCGAGTCGCGGCCTAATAAGAAAAGCCAGTTTGCCGTGCGCCTCGCGCAGAGCGGCTTCTACAACTTCGGGACTTTCTCCAGTTGCAAAAATAAACCCTAGATAGCTCGAACCTTCGGGCCATGCGGCGATATAGTCATGCACGCGCGCGGTAATTTGAATTTGCGTGATACCAGGAGTGTGCGCGGCAGCTTCCTCGCCGGTCACTCCAGAGAAGATGCCGCTTTGCGGTATGGGAATCATCATGACTCCGGAAGCGGCGCTTTCGCGCGGGGCGTCGCTGCCGGGCAGCTCGAGGGCATGGCGGAGGAGTAGTTCCTCGAGGCCGATGCTTTCGCCGCTAGGGGAAAGCGTGAAATGCAGGGATTGCGCGCACAGGCCCCCGATCGGACGCGGCGCGATTTCCAGGGGCCAGACCGTCTCCGTTTCGGGCGTTTCGCCGGAGTCGCGCACGCGAAACTCCGCGTGCAGCGGGCCATGCGAGAGACCCATTGCGGCGGCACAGCGTTGCAGAGATTTCTCAACGGCCGCGAGTCGTGGCGCCGGAAGGCGCGACGGCGTTACATAGATGGTTTCTTCAAAGAACGGACCTTCGAGCGGATCGGGCTTGTCGAAAATGGCCAGGATGCGGATTTGGCCGGCGGTCATCAGCGCTTCGACCGCGACTTCGTGGCCAGGCAGATAGCCTTCGACGAGTATTTCGTTCAGGTGCGACTCGCGGGTGGCTTGAATCTCCGGAGTTTGCAGGAGTTTGTGAATGCGGGAAGCGGCGGCGAGAAATTCTCCGCGCGTGTTGGCGCGAACCACGCCCTGGCTCGCGGAGAGCGAGAGCGGCTTCAAGACGCAAGGGTAGATGAGGCCGAGCAGCGCCGGCTCGGGAAGCGGTTGCGTAGCCATAGCGCGGAACCACGGTACCGGCATATCCGCGTCGCGCAAGACTTCGCGTGTGCGGAGTTTGTTGCCGCAGGCTTCAACGGCGGCCGGATGGTGAAACGGGATACCGAGGGCGCGTGCAACGCCAGCCGCGGCGTGCGCCGGGCGGTCTCCGAGAGCCAATATGCCGTCGACGTGTGTGGCGCGTGATTGCGTGACGACAGCGTGTGCAGCCTCGGTGGGCTTGGAAAAATCTACCGCGATAGCGCGATCTTCCCAGGGGTCGTCAAGTTGGTGGCAGCGGTCTGTGACGTATGCGAGGTCCACGTGCAATTTTTCGGCGGCCACGGCAAAGCTGCGCGTCTGGTAGCCGAGCTTGGAAGCGAAGAGCAGGACGCGTTTGCGTGTGTCAGGCATGACGAGACGATGCGCGCTTTTCAGACGAACTGATCCGCTGAGACGGAGGGATGTTTTGGCCGAGCGGGCACGGCGGGGCGTGCTACATCCTCCGCAACATTCGCGCGAGCAGACGAAGGGATCGGCGGCGACTTTGCGCCGATGGAAACGAACTGAGCGGGCGTGGGCTCGGCGCAGCAATACCATGGTTCGCTTAGAAAGGGTACGGGCTCCGATTCGCGGCGCGCGTTCAATGCGGAAGCCGGTACGCCGGCCGCGGCGTGCGCCACATCCCAGATTTGTACAAATGTTTCCCGGCGGGACAGCTTCTGTCGGTCGGCGCTGGCGGCGATGCGCTGCACTTCAGCGCTGAGCGCGTCAAGGCGCGGGTCCGCGTGAACCCACGGGAACACCAGCGACTCGGAATCGAAGCTGCCCAGCATCGGCGGAACTTCCGGCAACTCCAGCAAGCGCGAGCCTGCGGGAATCAGGAGGCGAATGCCCAGCTGAATGGGCGCGACATTTTCGACGAGATCTTCCTCCTGCACGACGCGCAGCAGATCAAGATAGCCTTCCATCGTCGTCCACGGCGAGAACGGCACGAACGTGGGATGCAGGGTGAGGCGGTGATCGCGAAACGTCGCCACGACGGCGAGAAAATCTTCGCGCGTGTGACCTTTTTCCAGAATCGCGAGGAATGCGTTGTCCACCGACTCAACCGCGCTAATGACGAATAAGCATCCCGTTTCTCGCAGCGTAGGGAGATGTTGCCGGTATTTCTTAAGGTGCTCGATCTTGATGGTGACATCGTAAGTCACCGCGGGAAATTGCTCGTGAAACCCCTTCAAGATCCCCAGCGCGTGGCCGATGCCATTAAAAAAGTCCGGGTCGCCAAAGGAAATATGCTGTGCCCCGGCGACCACTTGGCGGCGAATGTCTTCGAGCACTACGTCGCGTGGCACGATGCGGAACACCCCGTTATACACGGGAACGACGGGGCAGTGCCGGCAAAGATGCTTGCAGCCGCGGCTGGCCTCCGTGGAGCCGACGAGGCGGTAGCCAGCGACGGGAACCAGCAGGTGCGCGTATTTCTCGATAGGCGGCAAGCCCTCGCGGTCGGGCACTTCGAACGACAGGCGCGCAAGGGAAATAAGGGGCTGACGTTGCGGCAAGACGGTGGATGATGTCGCGGGCGTAACCCCTGACGTTGCGATCTCCGCTGTCGTAGCGGAAAGTTCTTCGGCAAGCTCGACGAGCGCAGCCTCAAACTCTCCGCCGAGCAGCGTGTGCACACCCAGCCCACGCAAATATTCCGCGTTCATCGGCGCATACAATCCGTAACAACATAATTGCGCACCGGGATTCTGGCGGCGCAACTCCGGAATCAGCCGCGCGGCGAGACGCGTGGCCGTGTGCATCGGGAGATACATCGCGATCAACTGCGCCGCGGCCACCGTACCGGTATCCAAAACTTGCCGCGAGAGATCGCAGCACGTCACCACATGACCCCGCTTGCGCAGCCATGCCGCCGGAGACACCAGCCCAAACGGCTGGCGTCCAAGCTCATACGTCGATAGCAGCACGATATTCATGGCAAGGGCCGGCTCACACCGCGGCACCACCAGTATAGCCGCCCACCGCGCGATTGGAATTCGGTTATCATGGAAGCACGATTTTGCGAAAAGGACGGCGAGTAATGGCCATCAGCCCAGGAAATTCCTTTGGCACCAGCGACACGCTGCACGTCGGGGCGCAGAGCTTCGAAATCCGCCGCCTCGAGCTGCTGGAGAAGAAGGGCGTCGGCCACGTCGGTAAGCTGCCATTTTCCCTGCGTATTCTGCTCGAAAATCTGCTGCGCTGCGAAGACGGGCGCTTCGTGCAGCCGGCCGACATCGAAGCACTGGCGTCCTGGAAACCGAACTCCGCGGAAAAAGAAATCGCCTTCATGCCGGCGCGCGTGCTGCTGCAGGATTTTACCGGTGTCCCCGCGGTTGTGGATCTGGCCACCATGCGCGAGGCCTTCACGCGCATGGGCGGCAATCCCAAGCGCATCAATCCGCTCTTCCCCGCCGAACTCGTCATCGATCACTCCGTGCAGGTCGACAATTTTGGCAGCGCCAACGCCTTCGGCCTGAACGCGCAACTGGAATTCCAGCGCAACGTGGAACGCTATGCCTTCCTGCGTTGGGGCCAAACGGCCTTCCAGAATTTCAAGGTGGTGCCGCCGGACACCGGCATCTGTCACCAAGTGAATCTCGAATATTTGGCGCGCGTGGTTTGCGTCATGCCCTCGGGCAGCCGCTTTGAGGCCTATCCAGATTCCGTCGTGGGCACCGATTCGCACACCACCATGATCAACGCCCTGGGCGTTTTCGGTTGGGGCGTCGGCGGCATTGAAGCAGAGGCCGCCATGCTCGGCCAGCCCTCGTCAATGTTGATTCCCGAAGTGGTGGGTTTCCGGTTGCACGGGCGCCTCAGCGAGGGCGCGACCGCCACGGACTTGGTCTTGACAGTTACGGAAATGCTCCGGAAAAAGGGCGTGGTCGGGAAATTCGTGGAGTTTTACGGCACCGGTCTTTCCAGCTTGAGCGTCCCGGATCGCGCGACGATCGCCAACATGGCCCCGGAATATGGCGCCACCATGGGCTTTTTCCCCGTGGACAAGGAAACCCTCGCCTATCTGCAATTCACCGCGCGCAGCCAGGAACAAGTGGCGCTGGTGGAATCCTATTGCAAGGAGCAGTCGCTCTTCCGTACCGACGAAACGCCGGACCCGGTTTTCAGCGATACTCTGGAGCTCGATTTAGGCAGCGTGGAGCCCACCCTCGCAGGGCCGAAGCGTCCGCAAGATCGCGTGGCGTTGCGCGCGGCCAAGGCGTCCTTCACGAGGGTCCTGGACGGCGCTGCGCCCAAAAATGTTGCGGTCCGCAACAATGGCGACGCCTTCGAGCTTTCCAGTGGCGCCGTGGTGATCGCCGCGATTACCAGTTGCACCAATACCTCGAATCCCTCGCTGATGCTGGGCGCGGCCTTGCTGGCGAAAAAAGCCGTAGAGCGGGGCTTGCAGACCAAGCCCTGGGTCAAAACCAGCTTGGCGCCCGGCTCCAAGGTGGTGACTGACTATTTGCAGGCCGCCGGACTCACGCAGTATCTCGATAAATTAAAATTCCAGCTCGTGGGCTACGGCTGCACCACCTGCATCGGCAACAGCGGACCGCTCGCGGAGAGTATCGGCGCGGCGATTAAAGACAACAATCTGGTCGCCGTCGCTGTGTTAAGCGGCAATCGCAATTTTGAAGGACGCATTCACCCACTGGTGCGCGCAAATTATCTGGCCTCGCCTCCCCTGGTGGTGGCCTACGCACTCGCCGGCCGCATGGACATCGACCTGACCACCGAACCGTTGGGCACCGGCAGCGACGGCAAGCCGGTGTTTCTGTCGGATGTGTGGCCCACCCCGCAGGAAATCGAAAGCACGGTACGTGCCGCCGTGAGCAGCGAGCAGTACCGCAGGCAGTACGCCGCAGTTTACGAAGGCGACGCCCAATGGAAGTCCATGCCCATTCCGCAGGGCGATGTCTACCAGTGGGATCCCAAGTCCACGTACATCAAGATGCCGCCGTATTTTGAGAACATGCCGGCATCGCCGCCGGACCTCGCGGACCTTCATGGCGCGCGCGTGCTCGCCATTCTGGGCGACAGCGTCACCACGGATCATATTTCTCCCGCGGGCTCGATCGCCGTGGATTCGCCGGCGGGAAAATATCTCATCGCCCATGGCGTCAAGCCGCACGAGTTTAATTCCTACGGCGCGCGTCGCGGCAATCATGAAGTGATGATGCGTGGCACGTTTGCCAACATCCGCCTGCGCAATCAGTTGGCTCCGGGCGCGGAAGGCAGTTGGACGCTGCACCTGCCGGACGGCGAAAAGATGTTTATCTATGACGCGTCGTTGAAGTATCGCGAAGCCGGCGTGCCTCTGGTGGTGCTGGCCGGCAAAGAATACGGCTCAGGTTCGTCGCGAGACTGGGCGGCGAAGGGCACGCGGCTGCTCGGCGTGCGCGCGGTAATCGCGGAGAGTTACGAGCGCATCCACCGCAGTAATTTGATCGGCATGGGCGTGCTGCCCCTTGAGTTTCTGCCGGGGCAGAACCGCGAGTCGCTGGGTTTGACGGGGCACGAAGTGTATGAAGTTTCCGGCGTGGTGTCCCTGGCGCCAAAGAAACACGTCACCGTAAAGGCCAAGACCGCGGATGGCGCGGAAAAAACTTTTTCCGCGATCGCCCGCGCCGATACGCCCGAAGAAGTTTCCTACTACAAGCACGGCGGCATCTTGCAATACGTCTTGCGCCAAATGCTCTAATTATAGCGCCATTATTTTCTTGAGGACGTCCCATCTCGGCGGGATCTGCGCGCCTGGGCTCGCTGGTGCGCTACCGAATTCGTTGCCCACTTGCCGCTAACCCAGAGTATATTTCTCCTGAAATTCCGTGGCCCCGGAAAGGCATCGCGTGCCGAATCGCGCCTTCGCAATATTTGTCTGGCTGTTGTACCTCGCTGCCCACACCGAGGCGCAAGTTGCATCCACAACTGCTGCGCCGCCAAGCGCCCCAGTGACTACGGTGATTCGCGCTGGAAAGTTCATCGATGTGGAGACCGGCAAGGTCCTCGCGAATCAAGTCATCGTGGTGCGCGATAAAAAGATTGTTTCGGTGGGCGAGGGAGATACCGCAATTCCCAACGGCGCTATGATGATCGATCTCTCACATATGACCGTCATGCCCGGGCTGATCGATTGCCACACGCATCTGGTCGGCGACGCCACCGATACTGATCCCGTGTCCGAACTGCGAAAAACTTCCGCTGTGCGCGCCTTTGAATCTATTCCCAACGCCAAAGTGACGTTGCTCGCCGGATTTACCACCGTGCGCGATGTGGGCACCTATCGCGCCCTGGTCGATGTAGCTCTGCGCGACGCCATCGCTCGCGGCGATGTAATCGGTCCACGCATGTTTGTAGCTGGAGCGTACATCACCATCACCGGAGGCGGCGGCGCCCTGAATGGCGTCGCGCCGGATATCACCTTGCCATGGGATTTGCGATTCGGTGTGGCCGATGGCCCCGACGAAGTGCGCCAGCGCGTGCGCGCTCTGGAAGCCAACGGCGTGGACCTCATCAAGGTGATCGCCACGGGAGCATTTTTATCCCACGGCAGCATTCCAAGCACCGACGATTTCACCTACGACGAGATTCGCGCGGCGGTGGAAGAAGCCGGCAAAAAAGGCTTGCGCGTGGCCGCCCACGCCCATGGCGCGGACGGCATCAAAAACGCGGTGCGCGCCGGCGTGGCCTCCATCGAACACGGCACGTTCATCGACGACGAAGGTTTGCGCATGATGAAGGAGCACGGCACCTATCTAGTGGCCGATATTTACGATGATGAATGCATTTCCACTGGGATAAATGGCATGCCCGCGGATTTTCAGGCCAAGCAAGGCGCGGAAACGCAGCGCCAGAACTTCAAGAAGGCCGTTTTGCTCGGCGTGAAGATCGCCTTCGGCACGGATGCTTCCGTATGTCCGCATGGAACCAACGCCAAACAGTTTGCATATCAGGTGAAATACGGCCAAACGCCCATGCAGGCGATTCAGTCCGCGACCATTAACGCCGCGACTCTGATTGGCAAGCCCGAGGAGTTTGGCTCCATCGCGCCCGGCAAATACGCCGACATTATTGCCGTGAGCGGCGATGTACTGGCCGATGTGCGCGTCCTCGAACACGTTGCCTTCGTTATGAAAGAAGGCAAAATTTACAAACAATAGCTATACGCGGCCCGCACGTTTTTGCGCTAGCACCAGGCCGCGCGGGGTCGGCAGCAGCAACACCGACAGCAAACCTTCCTGTTCCATCTTCAGCGCGCCTTCGCGCACCGTTTTCATCGATGAACTGGCGTCGTGCATCACGATGATGCCGAACGGGCCGATTTGCGGCAGGAAGCGGCGCACTTCCTGTTCGCGCAAGCCCACGTCGCTATCACAAAACAGAAAATCGATGCGCCCGTCGACGGTCATCTCCAGGCTGGATTCGTTACGCGCGTCAATCCACTGTCCAAGTCCCGAAGATTTGAACCGTTCGACGGCGGCGGCAAACACTTTGGGGTCGTATTCGCAGGTGATGACCTTGCCGACGCCATTCGCCTGCAAACCTTCCGCGATACGCAGCGTGCTCAAACCAGAAAACGTGCCGGTCTCGACGACTAACTCCGGCTTCAGCGTGGTCACCAGCGACCGCAAAAAATCCAGCACTTCCACTTCCGCGCTCATGGAATCGTACATGTGCCACCGTTCCGGATGCGGGCATTCGGGAGTTGGTTTGTGATACTCGGACTGCAGAACATCGCCGCGCGTCAGAATGTGCTCTACGATGCGGTGTTCCTTCTTAAGGCCGTGGTACTCGCTTTTAATACGCCAAAGAAGCACCGCGCCAAGCAGGATAGAAACCAGGCTGGCGGCCTGGGCGTTGGTCAGGCCGAAGAAAGAGCGCGGATTGATGCGCAAAAACTCGATGAGGAAGCGCGCTATGCCGGTGAGGATCAAGTAATTGCAGAAAATTTCGCCTTTGGCTTTGGGACCGCGCACGGCTTTCGTTCCCATGTGCCACAGGAACGCCGCGATGGCCATCCAGATGAGAAATTCGTAGATCGGCGTAGGATGGACGCGGTCCGTCGTGGGGACCACGCCATTGGGGAAACTCATCCCCCACGGCAGCGACGTCGGGCGGCCATAGTCGCCATCGCCAGAGAGCAGGCAGCCGATGCGGCCAATCGCGTAGCCCACAGCGGCGGCCGGCGAGCAAATGTCGAAAAACTCCAGCAGCGGAGTTTCGTAGTAACGCGCGAGAAGAATCAGCGCCAAGAAACCGCCCAGAAAGCCGCCGAACCACGCGAAACCGTAGCGCGTCAGCAGCATCGGCTTCGGATCGGCGAAGAACTGCACAGGAGTTTCCAATACGTGATAAAGCCGCGCGCCTACAAGACCGGCGATGCCAGCGATAGTTACGATGAGGAATCCGTCGTCGCGATTTGCTGGAGCTTCGCCGGATTTCCCCCGCTTTGCAGGGGCGGTCAGCGCGGCGGCGCGCCGGTTCAAATCGGCCTGAAGAACGTAGCCTGAGACCAAGAGCGCGGTGGCGACCATCAGGCCGAAGGTGGGAATCGGCCAGGGAAAATAGGGAATGTTCAGGAATGGAATCATGAAAAAATTTGTTCTAGAGAAGTATACACGACGCCACGGGCGAGCCCGGCGTTGGGCGACCGCCAGGTGCATTCATCGGCCGTTAATCGGATCAGCGTTAAGGTTAGAATTGGCGTCCGCTGGCTGGAGCGCCCATCGCGAGTTTGTGGCCCTCGGGTAAAGACCTTGGGTAACGGCTTGGGGGAAAGGGCCCCAAGGCCAGACGACCCCGGAAGGAACGGTACTCTCGACTGAGCATGAAACTGTCACGTTTGGCGTTTTCCGTGGTTATCGTCACGACTTGCTACAGCGCGGCTTTCGCGCAAGGGCCTACCGCAGGTAAGTCGACAGGACCCACATTTCGGTGCGCGCGGGGACGCGAGGGCAGCGCGGTGCCGGAACCGGAAGACGTCTACAGCCTGGATGGGGTGCTGCGCGAAGAATTCACCTTCCACAGCGCACTCGACGCCGCTGGGCGAACCAACTTTTGCTACGTCGATCAGAGCGGGCGCCAGGAGCCCACCCTGCGCGTTCGCCCGGGAGATACGGTAATCCTTTCGCTAAAAAATACGGCTACGGTGGTGTCCAGCCTCACAACCGAACGAGCTTTGACCGCACTGCATCAAACGATCGCCGCCCCTTCGCCGATGCAAGCGGGCGCAAACGCTGCGACGTCCGCCGCGGCCTGCGCCGGAAGCGCGATGAAGGCCGGCGCCACGAATCTCCACTTTCACGGCATGACGGTTCCCCCAGATTGCCATGAGGACGATGTGCTGCACACGGCCGTCGTACCGGGAGACGCAACCTTCGAGTATCGCTTCCAAATTCCGAAGGACGAGCCTCCCGGCTTGTACTGGTATCACCCGCACGTGCATGGGTCCACGAAGGCACAGGTACTAGGTGGCGCCTCCGGAGCGCTGATCGTCGAGGGCATCGAGCGCGCCCGCATCGATTTGGCGGGTTTGCCGGAGCGGGTTTTCGTAATTCGCGACCAAACTCTACTGAACCCAAATGCCGCCCCAGCGGAGCAGAACATCCCGCCCGTTGTTCTGGACGCTGACGGTGACGCCAAAAACACCGGCAATGGAACCGGCAAGCCGACGCTGGACCTCTCGCTGAACTTCGTCCCCGTACCGTACCCGAATTATCCTCCGGCCGTCATCGCGATGAAACCCGGCGAACGCCAACTGTGGCGGGTTCTGAACGCCTCAGCCATCACCTACATAAACTTGCAGTTGCTCTATCACGGCCAACCGCAGGCCGTGGGGGTAGTGGGCATCGATGGTGTCCCGATTACGGACCTTGGAGTCGCCAGCACCCGCGCTATCCGACAGAGTCACTTGGGGATACCGCCGGGCGGGCGCATTGAGTTCGTAGTCACCGGGCCTGCGGAGGGCGCGGATGCCACCCTCGTAACGCGTAGCGTAAACACCGGTTCGGGCGGCGAGAACGACCCCACACGGCCATTGGCGAAGATTATCGCGAAAGCCGGCGCCCCGGAGCCGCGCAATCGGTTGCCGGAGTCGCCCTCGGCCTTGCCGCCAGCCAACAAAGTGTGGCTCGGTTCCGTGACCCCGGCGCGCACGCGCAAGCTCTACTTTTCGGAGGTCTTACAGGACCCCCACGATCCATACAGTCCGACGACGTTTTTCCTGACCGTCGACGGCGAAACTCCCAAAGCTTTCCAGATGGGCAGCGACGCCCCAAACATCGTCGCCCATCAAGGCGACGTCGAAGACTGGATCATCGAGAATCGCACGCAGGAGGTGCACGCCTTCCACATTCACCAGGTGCATTTCCAGGTGCTGGAATGGTTCGGTCTACAGGTTAAGGAAGGGATTCTTCGCGACACGGTGAACGTCCCCTATTGGGACGGCAAAAATCCCGTCTATCCGCGCGTCAAACTGCGCATCGATTTTCGCGACCCCAACGCCGTGGGCCTGTTCCCCTACCACTGCCATCTTCTGGAACATGAAGACGCCGGGATGATGGGCCTAGTCCGTGTGGAACCGGCGCAAACTCAGAAGTCTCCNNGGCCCGCATGTTTCCCGCCGCCCATCCGCGAACCCGCGCCCGGTATCCGGCAGGTCCACGAGCCATCCTTTAAACGAGTCCACAAGGAGAAACTGAATGATTCGAGAGAATTTACGCTGGGTGGCAGCATCGTTGTTGGCCACCAACCTGGCGTTCGTGATGCCAGGCACCACGTTCGCCCAGGGAAATTCCATTGGCGGCGCGCACACCACCACGCCGATTAAACACGTAGTGGTCATCTTTCAGGAAAACGTTTCGTTCGATCACTACTTCGCCACCTACCCCAACGCTGCTAACCTCTCCGGGGAAACCCATTTTTATACTCGGCCCAACACCCCCACCATCAACGGCCTGACGCAAGGACTGCTGGAGCATAACCTGAATACCGACAGCGCCGGCAATTTCTATCAACCCGTACGCCTCGACCCCAGCCAGAACTACACTTGCGACATGGACCACGACTACACGCCAGAGCAGCAAGCTTTTGACAGCGGCCTGATGGACAAGTTCCCGGAATTTACTTCCACCATCTGCCCCGCTTCCACCTACTCCGACGTTTCGGACCTCGGCGCCGGCATCGTGATGGGCTATTTCGATGGCAATACCGTGACTGGCTTGTGGAACTATGCTTCCTACTACGCCCTCAATGACAATTCGTTCGGCACCAACACCGGCCCATCGACCGTCGGCGCCATCAACGTCATCTCCGGCATGACCGGCAACTCCGACCCCAATGCTAACGCCGGTGCCACCGCAGCGGGCGATGTCGTAAATGGCTCGGTCATCGGCGATCCAGACCCCTTCTACGATGATTGCAGCGGCAGCGAAAGGGTTGGCATGCTCGCCACCAACCAGAACATCGGCACGTTACTCAGCGCCAAGGGCATTTCCTGGGCCTGGTTCCAGGGCGGCTTCACGCCAACCACGCCGTATTCACCCGCATCCGGCAACGCCGCCGCCGTCCCCGCGGTTTGCGCCACCAAGACCAATCGCATCGACGGCACCCCCGAGACCGCCTACAGCCCGCATCACAATCCGTTTCAATACTATGCAGCGACCTCCAATCCCCACCACCTCCCTCCGGCCAACCTCTCCGAAGTCGGACACGACGGTCAAGCCAACCACCTTTACGACCTGAGCTATTTCCAAAAGGCGGCGCTTGCCCACGGACTACCCGCTGTCACCTACCTCAAGGCCAATCGTGCGCAGGACGGCCATCCAGGCAACTCCTCGCCACTCGATGAGCAGGTCTTCATCGTCAACACCATCAACTTCCTGCAGACCCTGCCGGATTGGGATTCCACAGTCGTCATCATCAATTGGGATGATTCCGACGGATGGTACGACCACGTTATGCCTCCCGTCGTCAACCAATCCGCCAGCACCGCCGATGCCCTTACCGGCCCTGGCCTCTGCGGCAACGGCAACAATGCCCTCGCGGCGATTCAGTCGCGCTGCGGATTCGGCCCGCGCATTCCCATGTTGATCGTCTCGCCCTACGCCCGCGACAACTACGTCGACCACACGCTCACCGACCAGTCCTCGGTGGTGCGCTTCATCGAAGAAAACTGGGAACTTCCGCAGATCGGCGACGGCTCCTTCGACACCATCGCCGGCACCCTC
>PMOV01000110.1 GCA_003161195.1 Acidobacteriota bacterium
AATCCCATGCTAGCGTACAGTATGTTGGTAAGCCCCACCCTCGCGCCTCCGTTTCACCCGCCCCTCCCGGCACCCTCCATCTCCTCGCCCCAACTCCGCCCATCCTCCCCGCCCCTCCAAACCTTTCCACCCCAAGTCGCCCCGCACCACCAAAATCCGTTGCCGCAAATTCGCCCCTTTAGAATGATAACGATACGCATTGCTCCCCGCGTAAACCCTTACGGCTCACAACGATATGAAATGCCCTACCGTACACCCCAACCACACTCTCTCGCCCTTTGTTTTCAATCACTTACGAATTGCCCGCCAAATTTGAAAATCGCCGCCGGCCCGCCGCCCGCCGCCACTTTACTCCCACCCCACTTCCCTCTATCCTTCTCGCATGACCTCCAGCCAACCCAACTTCGCCACCGTGGAAGAAGCCGTCGAAGAAATTCGCCAGGGTCGCATGATCGTCCTCATCGACGACGAGGATCGCGAGAACGAAGGCGACCTCACCATGGCCGCCGAAAAAATTACCCCGGAAGCCGTCAACTTCATGGCCAAGTTCGGCCGCGGCCTCGTCTGCCTCACGCTCACCGAGCAGCGCTGCGACGAGCTGCACCTGCCGCTCATGTCCCCCATCAACACCAGCGTGCACGGCACAGCCTTCTGCGAGGCCATCGACGCCAAGGTCGGCGTCACCACCGGCATCAGCGCCTCGGACCGCGCCGTCACCATCCTCACGGCCATCGACCCCAAAACCAAGCCGCAAGACCTCGCCCGCCCCGGCCACATGTTCCCGCTGCGCGCCCGC
This sequence comes from Acidobacteriota bacterium, assembly GCA_003161195.1. GTDB lineage: Bacteria > Acidobacteriota > Terriglobia > Acidiferrales > UBA7541 > Acidiferrum. The sequence continues at coordinate 797 of PMOV01000110.1, forward strand.
AATGGTGGCGTCCTCGTCCGCGCCGGCCAGACCGAAGCCAGCGTGGACCTCGCGCGCATCGCCGGACTCGGCTCCGCCGGCGTCATCTGCGAAATCATGAACGAAGACGGCACCATGTCCCGCGTGCCGCAGCTCATCGAATTTTGCCGCCAGCACAATCTGAAGATGCTCACCGTGGCGGATCTGATCCGCTACCGCATGCAACACGAGCGCTACGTGCGCCGCGTCGCGGAAGCCACGCTGCCCACGCGCTTCGGCGATTTCCGCATGATTGCCTACGCCAGCGACGTGGACCACGACCAGCACATCGCGCTGGTGCGCGGCGACCTTGCGGGAGACACGCCCGCTCTTGTGCGCGTGCATTCCCACTGTTTAACGGGAGATGTGTTTGGTTCCACCGCGTGCGATTGCAGTGAGCTGGTAGCGCGTTCGCTGAGCGCCATCGCCAAGGAGGATCGCGGCGTCTTCCTTTATCTGCACCACACCGGCCGCGGCTTCAGCGTGGACACGCCCGAAGAACCGGGTGCGTTGCCGCAAATTCATTTTCACAAGCGCGGACAGCTCGATCGCGAACCCGCCCGCCTGCGCATGGTGCAACACGAAAGCGGCATCGGCGCGCAAATTTTGATCGACCTGGGCCTTTGCGACATCCGCGTCCTCACCAATCACCCAAAAAAAGTAGTCGCCCTCGAAGGCTACGGCATTCGCATCGCCGATCAAGTCCCTCTGCACGTCCACGAACCAAACACCCCGCAAAAGCCAACGCACCAACGCCTATGAGAAACGGACGAGCAAGCCGCGAGGACGGACGAATAACGAAGCATCAACGAACACGATTCTTCTGCCTCGGTTCACTCACGCGGCGGCGGGAGGTTCTTCGTCTTCTTCGTCCTTGGGATCTGCAACCTTTGGATCCGAAGCAGCTTTGGCGTCCGGCGCTGGCTTGGTTTCCGGCGTTTTCGCGTCAGCAGATTTGCTGGCAGCCGTTGCCGGCGTCGGAGACTTGGCCGCAGGCGGAGTTTTTTTCGCGGCGGGGACGGGGGAGAACTTCGTTCCCGCGCTACCGGCGTTCGTAGGCGCGGCTTTCGTCCCTGCGGCGTTGGCGCTTGATGGCGTCGCTTTCGACGCCGGCGCTTTGCCTGCTACGAGGTACTTGCGCATTTTCTCCAAACGCTTTGGACCGATGCCGCGCACCGCCAGCAAATCGTCCACGCTCTTGAACGGGCCGTACGATTTGCGCATCTGCAAAATCTTGTCCGCCGTGGCCGGGCCAATGCCCGGCACTTCCTGCAACTGCGCGGACGTCGCGGTATTTAAGTTGACGGGCGCGACTGGCGGCTTCTTTTTGGCCAGCGCCGACGAAACATTCAGGCAGAGGACACACAGGCACGCCAGCAGCGAGATCATACGTGCATAGGTCCGCCAGCGCATCGCACCGGGATAATACGCATTATATGTTTATCGTTCAACAACATTCGCTGGACGCGCCGGCGCAGCGACTCTCGCCAGCGAGGCGCCGCCAGCCGTCAGGAAATGAGAGTGCCTTGGGCGCCGTAGATTTCGAGTTCGCCGAATAGGCGGGCTTGTTCTTCGACTTGGCGGCGGTCGCCGACTACTACGATTTGCATGTTGGAGGAGTCGAAATATTTGCGCGCGGTGGCTTGTAAATCTTGCGGGGTCATGGCGCGAACCTTGTCGCGATAGGATTCGAGGTAGTCGTCGGGCAGCTCGTTGAGGGCCACGGTTGCGAGTTGCGAGAGCAAGCCGCTTTGCGTGGCCAGGCCCATGGAGAACATGCCGCTTAGGTAGTTTTGGGCGTCGGCGAACTCGCTGGCTGGCACCGGTAGTGCGCGAAGTTTGTCGAGTTCGTAGAACATTTCCGTCAGCGATGCGGCCACCACATCGTTGCGCACCGCGGCGGAAATCGAGAAGTAGCCGGCCTGGCGCATGGGATGCACGCCGCTGCGCGGGCTATAGGTGTAGCCTTTGTCTTCGCGGATATTCATAACGAGGCGCGAATTGAAGGCGCCGCCATAGAGGCTGTTGGTGAGGTTAAGCTTGACCCAGTCCGGATGCTTGCGGGTGATGGCGTGGCAGCCGACAAGGATTTGCGCCTGGACTGCACCGGGCACGTCGACCAGATACACGCGGCGGCCGCGCGGATTGGCCGAAGCGGCAGGCGCGGGAACTTTCGGCTTGCTTCCCTGCCACGCGCCAAATACTTTTTCGAGGCTCTGCAACATGTCGGACGGCGCGAAATCGCCGACCATCACGAGCAAAGCGTTTTCCGGGGTGTAAAATTCGCGATAGGTCCGCAGCAGATCTTCTCGCGTGTAGGCGGCGACCTGCGCTTCGCTGGCGCTGACGGTGCCGTAGGGATGCGCGCCGAACAAAACTTTACGCAGGCGTTCGCTGGCAAGAAATCCCGGCGAGGTGCGTTCGAGTTTTACTTCTTCGAGTTTCTGCCGGCGTTCGCGCTCGAATTCAGCTTCCGGAAACGACGCTTCACGAGCGAGTTCATCAACGGCACGCAGCAGTTCCGTGGAAAATTCCGAAAGGCCGACGAAGGCGATGGCGCTGCTATCCGAGCCGGCGCTGGCGGAAAGATCGGCGCCGATGCGGCGCAGATCTTCTTCGATTTGACGGCTGGCGCGATTTTTAGTGCCGGTGCGAACGACCGTGGCGGTCATTTCCGCGAGGCCGGGTGCGCGATGCAGGGCTGCGGCGTTGCCGGAGCGGAAGACCAGTTCGCCGTGAAATTTCGGGATAGAATGCGCTTCCGCGAGAACAATTTCGAGACCGTTGGCGAGTGTGGCGCGGGTGCGCTTAGGCCAAGTGACGGCGCGCTCTGGAGCGAGGGCCGGCACGCCAACCGCAAGTTCGGTGCTGAAGAAGGCCATTTACGCGGCTCCTTGTGCGCCGGTGGAAACGGCCGCGGCATTGCTGCCGCCATTCGCGGATGGCGGGGCGCTGAGCGCGACGGGCGTGCGGAAAACGATGGCGCGCCGCGCAGGGAGCAAATATTTTTTGGCGGCGGCTTGCATGTCTTCGCGCGTGACGGCGAGAAAACCGTCGAGGATAGTGTTGACGAGTTGCGGATCGTTGTCGAAAAGCGTGAAGCAGGCGAGCAGGTGCATCAGGCCGTATTTGGGCATGTAGCCGCCGCGGCCGCCTTCGAGCGTTGCGTAATGATCGGAGCGCCACTTCACTTTGAGCTGGTTCAGTTCGTCGCCGCTGATGCCGTGCTCGCGGACGTCGCGAATGACTTCGTCGTAGGCGGCAACGGTGGCTTCGGCGGAGATTTCCGGTTTATGCATGATGCGCGTGGTGAGCTGCGTAGGGCCGTTGTAACCGAAGAGATCGTCGATGCCGCCGTCTACTTCGACGGCGACTTGTTTTTCGAGTACCAGCTCGCGATACACGCGGCCGGCGCGTCCGCCGTGCAGCGCCTGATCGAGTAAGGCGAGCGCATACCAATCGGGAGTGCGGCGGCCGGGCATGACGTAACCAATGGCAATGGCGGGCAGCGTACCGAATTTTTCTTCGACGTGGCCGCGGCGTTCTTCGGTTTGTTCAGGTTCGCTGGGATCGGCAAAGGGCGGCGGCGGGCCGGCGGGAATATCCGCGAAATATTTTTGGGCGAGGCTGATTCCCTCTTCGGCTTTAACATCGCCGAGAATCAAGAGGACGGCGTTGTTGGGCAGGTAGTAGGTTTTGAAAAATTCCTGGACGTCGAGCAAGTTGGCGGCGTCGAGATCGGCAAAGTCGCCGTAGAAATTGTGGGCGTTGGCCCAGTTGCGAAAGGCGACCGGGGGCATATCGAGCCACGGGAAGCCGCCGTAGGGCTGATTCATGACGTTGACGCGGACTTCTTCTTTGACGACATCGCGCTGGTTCCTGAGATTTTCGTCATCGACTTTGAGGGCGCGCATACGGTCGGCCTCGAGCCACAAGACACGCTCCAAGGCGTTGGAGGGGACGGCTTCGTAATAGTTGGTGACGTCATAACTGGTGGAGCCGTTGAGGACGCCACCGCTCGAATTGATCAGCTTGATGTGCTGCATTTTCGGAGCATTGGCCGAGCCTTGAAACATCATGTGCTCGAAGAGGTGGGCGAAGCCGCTGCGGCCCTGGGGTTCGAGGCGAAAACCAATCTTGTAATAGATGCCGACGGTGACGACGGGCGCCGTGGCGTCCGGGGCAATGACCACCTGCAGGCCGTTGGGCAAGGTGGCGCTGGCAATCGCCACTTTCAGTTGCGTCGAACTGGTGTTCATCGTGATAGCGGCCTCCGAAAAATAATTCCCGGCTATTGAGCCTGGTTATTGTGCCACGGCAAGTTTGTCCAGCCGCGCCAGAGTGGATCTGGTGTTACTCGCCAGGACCCTGGCGCCAAGCCGATTCAAAGCTTCATAGGCGCGAGCATACTCGACCGGCAAGCCGCTCATGGCCTGAGCGTGCGCAAGAACCACGCGGTAGTCGCCGCGAGCCAACGGACCGGTCCAGGCCGCGCGCCCACCGAGACGCTCGAAATTCTCGAGCACCTGGCGGCTCAAGCTAACGAGCGAGCTGGCCGCCTGGCGGCGCGACATGCCCGCGGACATCAACATGCGCGAAGCCGCTTCCTCGATGGCGAGGACATGCCCGGCAGCCAGCGCAGCCGCCGCGTGATACAAGATCTTCTTGTCCGCGCCAATTTTTATGGCGCGTCCGCCGAGAGAGCGAACCAGGGCGCGAGCGGTACGCAACGCCAGGTCGTGGCCTTCGATGGCGAAGCATTTGCCCTGCAGAGGCGGAATGCCAACACCGCTGAAGGTCTGTAGCGGGTGCATGGAGCCAACGGCCGCGCCGAAGCGCCGCAGGGGGTGCAAGATCTGGGAATCGAGCGCGCCGCTGGTGTGCAAAAAAACGCGGCCGCGCAACTCGTTCGGCCCCGCTTCACCAAGCAGAGCGACCAGGTCACGGACAACGGCGGCGATTTGATCGTCTGGCGTNNGCGCTGCGAGCGACGACGGCGCCGATGCGCCAGCCTTCTTCCCGCAAGCGCTTGCCCAGTGCGCGACCGACACGTCCGGCGCCTACGATGGCGAGGCTATTCAACATCCCATGCTAGGATAACCCGAGGTTCGCCGGCACACCAATTTCCCATGGCTATCGCAGCGATCGCGCTATTTGGTTTCATCGCGGCATTCTGGGTTTTCTTCGGCCTATATATTGCGTATGGCGCGGTGCAGCTGCCCTGGGTGAAAGATTACCTACCCGCCGCGGATGCGGATTGCCCGCGCATTTCGCTGCTCTTTGCGGCGCGCGACGAAGAAGAAAAACTGCCGGCGGCGCTGGCCAGCCTGGCGCAACTCGATTATCCCAACCTGGAAATCATTGCCGTGGACGACCGGTCAACGGACGGGACGCCGCGCATTTTGGACGAATTTGCCGCGGCGCAAGCGCGTTTTCGCGTGGTGCATGTGGCGGAGCTGCCGGCGGGCTGGCTGGGGAAACCGCATGCGCTGCAGAAGGCGTATGCGACGTCCGCCGGCGAGTGGTTGGTGTTTACGGACGCGGATGTGCGGTTTGCGCCGGATGTGCTGCGGCGCGCGGCGACGATGACGCGCGAAAAGAAATTCGAGCATTTAAGTTTGTTCTGCGATGTGGAGATGCACGGCTTTTGGGAGACGGTACTGATGACTTTTTTTGGCCTGTGGTTTCACATGGCCACGAACCCGCACAACGTGAGCAATCCGCGAGCAGCCACTTATGTGGGCGTGGGCGCGTTTCAGATGGTCAGGAGGAGCTCCTACGAGTCCGCGGGGACGCACCGGCGACTGGCGATGGAAGTGGTGGATGATATGAAGCTGGGAAAGATTATGAAGATGGCCGGGTTTCGTTCCGGCGTGGCGGTGGCGCGGGATTTTTTGCTGGTGCGCTGGCAAACGGGCGCGGGGAATTTGATTCGCGGGGTGACGAAGAATTTTTTTGCGGGGGCGTCGTTCAGTTTGTGGCTGGTGGCGCTTTCGATAGCCGGGAGTCTGCTGTTCAATGTGCTGCCGTTCGCGGCGGTGTTTTTTTTGCATGGCTGGGCGTTGGTGTTTGCTCTGGTGGCGGTGGTGGTGATGTTGGTGTTTCATGCCGGGGTGGATGTGGTGATGCGCGTTTCGCCGCTGTATGCGCTGACGTTTCCGCTGGGTGCGCTGATTTTGGGGTACATGTTGCTGCGGTCGACGGTGGTGACGTTGCGACAGGGCGGGATTGTTTGGCGCGGGACGTTTTATGCACTGGAGGAATTGCGTCGCGGGTTGGTTTAGAGCCGTGGGGAAGAAAAACGAAGAGTTAAGAGTTACACAGAGAGCGCAGAGGCCACAGAGGAAAAATGTTTTATTTAGGAAGAAGTGATGAGTGACGTGGCGAGTCACAGGCCAAGACCACATCGATCGCGGCACGAGGTGGTGGCACAGACACAAAGTCGCGGAGAAAAGAATCAGAGGTCCAGCGAGAGTTCGGATTGGGGTTGCGCGCAGCAGACGAGGATATTGCCGGGGGCGGGCGGATCCAGGGGATCAGGATAGTAGGCGATTGTGCCGCTGATTAAGGCGGACTCGCAGGTGTGGCAGACGCCGGTGCGACAAGCCCAGCGGACCGGGACATCGCAGGCTTCCGCCAGCTCCAGCAAACTCGAATATTTCGCATCCCAATTCACGTTCAGGCCGCTGCGTGCGAAGGAGATTTGCGGGCCAGCGGCGGTGGCACCGGCTGGGTGGTGCGGCGGCACGTGCGACGGAGCGACTACGCCCGGCGTGATGGAGTCGCCAGGGCCGAACGTTTCGGAGTGGATGTCGGCTGCGTTTGCGCCCCAAGATTCCAGAGCGGCGGTGAGCTCGCGCGTGAAGGCCACTGGTCCGCAGAGATAGAAGTCGGCGTCGCGCGGGAGAGCGACTTTCTCGAATATGTCTGCGGTGAGACGGCCGGCGGCGTCGAATTGCGTGCCGAGCTGGTCTGTGGTGGCTGGGCGGCTGTAGCCGATGAAGCTGCGCGCGCGCGGGAGAGACTGCAGCAAGGTGCGCGACTCCGCGGCGAAGGGATGGTCTTCCGCATTGCGCGCGCCAAAGAGCCACCAGATTTGGCGCGTGGACGCCGCAGCTGCGAGCGCGTGCAGCATGGACATCACGGGAGTGGCGCCGACTCCGGCGCTGAGCAGGGCGACGGGGCGGTCGCCGGGTCGCAGCGTGAAGGTGCCGCGCGGGGCGGCGACTTCGAGTGGATCGCCTTCGCGCGCGTGCTGATGGAGATAGTTGCTGGCAGCGCCGCGCGGTTCGAGCTTGACGCTGATGCGATAGTGTTCGGCGGAGGGCGGACCCGAGAGCGAGTAGTTGCGCGAGAGCGGCGGGCCGGCGGCCGTCGGATGCAAGCGGACGGTGACGAATTGGCCAGGCAACGCCGGGACGAGCGGGCGATCGTCTGCCGAGGTGAGAATGAACGAGCGCACGCTGGCGCTTTCTTGCACGATGCGGGAGATGTTCAGCGGGCGAAAGCCCGGCCACGCGGGCGGCGGACTGGTCGAGGGCGCGAGTCCGGCGTTTCCCGCGGCCGGAGTTGTGCCGGCATCCTGCTCCAGCAGCGCTTTGAAGGAACTTTGCCAGCCCGCGGCCAGCGCCGGGATACGCAGAGCGCGTTGCAGCTTTTCCGGCGTGTGGGCGCGGAGATACAGCATGGCGTCGGCCTCGGCAACGGTGAGATGTTCGGGGCCGGCGGAGATTTTTACGATTTCGTCGCCGGCGGCGATTTCGCCTTCCTCGAGGACGCGGAAATAAAAACCGGGGCGATGATGGGACACCAGGAGCGCGGCCATTTGCGGATGGTCCATGCGGATGCCGACGCGATAGCAGGTGACGCGCGGCTGCGAAATTTCAAATAGCGCGGTACCGATACGGAAGCGGTCGCCGATGCAGACTTCGTGGTCGGGCAGGCCTGCAATGGTGAGATTTTCGCCGAATTGGCCGTAGGCGAGATGGTTGCGGCCGAGTTCGTGTTCCCAGTAACGGAAGGAATCGAGTTGGTAGACCATGACGGCACGATTAGGGCCGCCGTGTCCGCCGAGATCGCCCTGGCCATCGCCATCGATATTGAGGCGGCGGACTTTTTGCGGGCCGGAGACGGGATTTTTCCAAATGCCGGTGCGGACGGTTTGGCCGCGCCAGGGTATGTCGCGGGGGAGGCCGACGTTGACGGAGATTAGGCGTGCTGGCAAAGAGACCTCTCGATGCGCCGGAAGATTATCGTATCGATGAGATGGCGCGGTAAAAAGTTAGGTACGTTTTAAGCGCGAGTGTGATCGGAAACGGGCGACAAGGACGAAGGTTACGCCTGGGCAAGCTGGGGCGCAGCACGCTGCGCCCCTACAATTGCTGGACTTCGGGTTCGGTGGCGAATTGGCCTGCGAGGTCGCGTTGCTTCAGGACTTTGATGCGGTCGCGCAGCGTGGCGGCTTTTTCGAATTCGAACTTTTTGGCGGCTTCGCGCATTTGGGTTTCGAGTTGCTTCAGCATTTCGGCGAGTTGTTCTTCGTTCTTGATGCCGGAGGTGGCTTTGTCGAGGTCGTCTTCGCCGAGCGGGATGGTTACGTAATCAGCTTCGATGATCTTGACGAGTTCCATGTCCACCCCCTTGATGATGGACATGGGGGTGATGTTGTTTTCCGTATTGTAGGCGAGCTGCTTTTCGCGGCGGCGATTGGTTTCGCCGATGGCGGCGGTCATGGAGCCGGTGATGCGGTCGGCGTAAAGAATAGCGCGGCCTTCGACGTGGCGAGCGCAGCGACCGATGGTTTGGATGAGCGACGTGCTGCTGCGGAGGTAGCCTTCCTTGTCGGCGTCGAGAATGGCGACGAGCGAGACCTCCGGCAAATCGAGGCCTTCGCGGAGAAGGTTGATGCCGATGAGGACGTCGTATTCGCCGCGGCGCAGGTCGCGCAGGATTTTGATGCGGTCGAGAGTTTCGATTTCAGAGTGCAGATAGCGGCATTTGACGCCGATTTCGGCGAAGTATTCGGCCAAGTCTTCGGACATGCGTTTGGTGAGCGTGGTGACCAGGACGCGCTCGTTTTTTTCGGCGCGGATGCGAATTTCTTCGAGCAGATCGTCGACCTGACCTTTGACCGGGCGAATTTCCACTTGGGGATCGACGAGGCCGGTTGGGCGAATGACCTGTTCGACAACCACGCCGCCGGCTTTGGTGAGTTCGTAGGCCGCGGGCGTGGCGGAGACGTAGATGGCTTGATTGACGCGATGCTCCCACTCCTCGAAGGTGAGCGGGCGATTATCGAGCGCGGAGGGCATGCGGAAGCCGTAGTCGACAAGCGTTTGTTTGCGCGAGCGGTCGCCTTTGAACATGGCGCCGACCTGGCTGACGGTCTGGTGCGATTCGTCGATGAACAGCAGCGAATCTTCCGGGAGATAGTCGAAGAGGGTGGGCGGGGCTTCACCGGGCAAGCGGCCGCTGAGGTGACGCGAATAATTCTCGATGCCGTGGCAATAGCCGACGGTGCGCATCATTTCGATATCGAACATGGTGCGCTGCGTGACGCGCTGGGCTTCGACGAATTTTCCCTGCTTCTCCAGTTCTTTTTTCCACCACCAGAGTTCTTCCTGGATCGTAACGATGGCGCGTTCGCGCTTTTCTTGCGGCATGACGTAATGCGTCTTGGGATAGACGCGGAGTTGCGGCAGATCTTCCTTGCCGTGGCGGACTTCACCGGTGAGGGGGTCGATCTGGCGGATGACGTCGATTTGGTCGCCCCACATTTCCAGGCGATAGCCCTGGTCTTCGTAGGTGGGATAAATCTCGATCATGTCGCCGCGCACGCGGAAGGTGCCGCGGCGAAGTTCTTCGGAGCGCTCGAACTGCACGTCGACCAATTTGTGCAGGAGCTGCTCGCGCGTGAGCTTCTGGCCTTTTTCGAGGGGCACGACCATCGAGTAGTAGGCTTCCGGCGAGCCCAGGCCGTAGATGCAGGAGACGCTGGCGACAATGATGACGTCGCGTCGCTCAAAGAGCGAGCGCGTGGCGCTGATGCGCAGCTTGTCCAGCTCATCGTTGATGGTGGCTTCTTTTTCGATGTAAATGTCGGCGGCGGGGACGTAGGCTTCGGGCTGGTAGAAATCGTAGTAGCTGACGAAATATTCGACGGCGTTTTCCGGGAAGAAATATTTGAACTCGTGATAAAGCTGCGCGGCGAGGGTTTTGTTGTGGGCCATGACCAGCGCGGGGCGGCCGGATTGCTCGATGATTTTGGCCATGGTGAAGGTTTTTCCCGAGCCGGTGACGCCGAGGAGCACCTGATGCTGATCGCCGGCTTGCAGGCCGCGGGCGAGTTGGTCGATGGCGGCAGGCTGGTCGCCGCGGGGCTGGTAGGTGCTGTGCAGCTTGAAGTCCATTAGGGAAGCTCCTGCGTCTCGGCCGCGGTGGCCGCTTTTTGCGTGATGGCGGCACACAGCGTGTCCGGCGATTTTTCGCGAGCTGCGCTGAAACCCGTATTATACGCTTTGTGGGGGAAGCGTGCTTGGTTGTGCGAGTCGGCCGGGTGAACGACGCCGCCTAGTGCATCAGAACGACTTTTACTGCACATCCAAACGACTTTTACTGCATCAAGACGATTCTTATTGCATTAAGACGACTTCGGCGTGGCTGGTGGCGTCGACGTTGTAATGCGCTTTGTTCGAGTCGTCGGCTTTGGCGATCAGCACGTCGAGCGTCTGCGTGGAGTCTTCCGTGGCGCGCATGACGAAGCCGGTTTGCAGGGAGATGAAGGTGATCACCTGGCTTTTGCCCTGAGCTGTGCCGGCGGTTTTGAGTTGCAGGGATTTGAAGTCATCCGGCGTGGCGTCGTCTTTGGAGCCGTGTTGCTTCATGGCGGTACTGGTGACGATGACGGCGCAGCGGCCCAGCCCTTGCGTGGGGTTCCCATTGTCGCCGCGCTGCGGGCAGGGCTCGTCGCGCACGTATTCGTAATCCTTTTCCCAGACTAAGTGCGCGATCGCGGCGCCTTGCACGGGTTCGTTCTTTTTCCATTTTTCGCCGGGCTTGATGCCTTTTGGAGGGAAGGTCCAGCCGAGCGCGAACTGGGCGATCCACTGACGCCACAGGGCTTGCTCATCGCCTGAGAGGGCTTCGAGGCCGTGAATCTCGCTGGCGCGGCCATCGTCGAGCAGGGTGAAGTCGACGCTGGCATCTTCCATGTTGTCGTGGGGCGCGCCGTCGGCGGCGAGGAGTTGCGTGTGAAGCTGGATGCCGGGGTCGCCCGTGGTGGAGTGCACGCTGTGCACCTCGACGCTGAGCCAGCGTTCGGTATCGATGTCCTGGCCCGCGGGAAGTTGGCTGCTGGCGATGCGGGTCTCGGCACGCGTGACTTTCTTCATTTGGTAGCGCACGCGGTAGACGAATTTTTGACCGGCGTGGAGATCCGGGATGCGGACGGGCCGCTCCGATTTGGCGGGGAAGGATGCGGCGGAGAGAAAGCAGAAGCAACACACAGCGACGGCGGCGCGCGCGGATGATTTAGAGTTCATGACGCTTTGTTCGCAAAGAATAAGCTGCATGGAACCGTCCGCTATAAACACAAACCCGCCAATCCGGAGATTCATCGCGCACAGCTCGCGCGATGGAGAACCGATGGCGATCCCAGGGAATCACGGAAGCGAACCACTGCCGGAGCCGCCGGCGCGCGCAGTGTCCGGGCCATCGATAGTAACCAGCGGAGCGTCCAGCGAGCCGCTCACTTTGAGCGTGCGGCCGGTGACGGGAGTGCGGAGTTGTGGGCGCTTGCCGTCGGCGGTTTTGATGAGCAGTTGCAGATCGCGCGTGAAGTCCACGCTCCCGTTGACGAAGGTCCACAGGTCTCCGCCGTCGAGGCGCAGATTGTCAAGCACAAGCTGACGATGAGCGAGCGAGAAACCGCCGCTGCCGTAAGACCAGTGCGACACGCCCGCATGGGCCGCGCCATCGGCAACGCTGGCGCCCACATCCCATCCGCGAAATTCGACATTGCGCAGCGACACCCTTCCCTGCCCAACGAGATTTTCGAGCAGCTCTTCGCGGCCCACCCCCGTCGTGGTTAGATGCAGGTTGCCGCCGGCGAGTCCACTACAACGGCCGGAGAGTTCGGGCAAGTGCGGGAGTTGCGCGAGGCTGGCGGCGTCGAACTGGGCGGTGACGTCGTAAGCAGGGCGCGGAGAGAATTTCGCGGTCAGCTTACCGTGGACTCGGCCGCCAGCCCACGAAGCCGAAACGTCGGGAGCTTCGAGCTGCAAGTTACGAAGACGGGCGATGGCGTGGACATTGTCTAGAGCAAGATCTTCGAGGCTCAGATGATCGAGGGTTAGATCGCCTTCGGCGTCGAGGCGGCGCAGCAGTTCGCTGGCGGCGGTGCCTGGGATAGCGGCGGAGGTGTTTGGTGCGTCGGCAGCGACGTTGTCCGGCGCGGCGTCGCCCGTTGCGGGAGAGCCCGTGCTGGGAGAACCCGTGAGTGAGGCGAGCAGCGTGCGCAACCAGCCGGGTCGCGCGCGTGGGCCGACCCAGCGATCGATTTCGGCGGCGTCTAGTTCCCCACCATGGAGCGAAAAATTCCAGTGCGGTTGCGACGGATCGTCGGAGGCACGATTTTCGTGGAGCGAGCCGGACCACGTTGTGCCGAAGCCCGTGACGGCGCCGAGGAGCACGCTGTGCTTGCCGTGATCCCATACGTAGGCGGCGTTGTCGACCTGCAACTGCCGATTGAGGCCGGCGACCGCGATGCGCGCTTTGGAGATAACCGCTTTGCCAGTCCAGCGCTGGCCGCGCGGAAGGTTCCAATCCCAGTCAACGAAACCTTGTGCGTGGCCGTTGACATCCCAACCGTGCTCGAGAGGGCGGCCGATCGCGGCAGCCGCGCGCAGCACCGTGGAGATGTGGTCGAGCTGCGCTTCGACAGCGACGCCACCTTCGTGCGTGGAGAAATCTTCGGAGGCGGAGAACTCGCCGGCGTCATGCAACGGCGTGGCGGTGCGGCGGCGCAGCGTGGCGCGGTCGCCACCCAGTTCCAACCGGACGGGATCGAGGGTGAGCTTTCGGCGATCGCCGCCGCCGTGTACGGAACCGACCAGGATGGGATCGGAGACGCCCGGAACTTTTACCGTGCCGCCCTCGCTCGAGAACGCGAATTGCTCGAGCTGCAGCGGCCAGCCGCGGGCCGTCGCCGAGGCCGTAAAGAATTCCTCGGCGGTGAGCTTATCGTCCACCCCGGACTCGAAGGCGCGCCACCAAGCGAGCAGGTCAGCCGCCTGAATCCCCGCGGAGTCGACGCGCAGTTCGGGCGTGGCGTTTGCGTAGCGGAAAGTGCCGCGCAGGTTGGAAGCGGGAGATTCGAGCGCGAGCTCGGAGATATCGAGCGCACGGGAAGCAATGTTGCCGCGCCCTCGCAGACGCAAGGAGAGGCGCGGGGCGTCGGAACGCTCGGTGAGATCCCAACTGTGAATGCTCGCGACGCGCGCCTGCAGGGAGAAGGTCCAATCCGTGGGAGACCCGGAAAATTGCTCCGCGAGAGCGATCTGGCGCGCCGACGAATTGCTGCCCGGCGCCACATTCTCGACCGAGGTGGTCGCCAGATTTGCGGCCGACGGCGCTGTGGCCGCTTGCGCCCCATTCGGATCGCCGCTTTGCGCCGTGGCGTCCAGCGCAAAGGATCCGCGCACGCCGTAGTCCTGGCCGCGCAAAAGACGGAGCAGGTCCGCCACCGAGGCGTTGGTCCAATGCACCTCCAAATGTGCGGGCTGCAGTCGCGCGGAAGTTCCCGCCAAGTCCCCAAGAACGTGCAATGTCCCCGCGGACTGCAAGGCCACGCCGCTGCGCCAAGGCTGCGCTTCCAGTTGCAGTCGCCACCGGCCGAGGGACACCTGCTCGACGGCGCCGTTTACCGCAATAAACGCGAAGGGCAATTTGTCTTGCGCGTTCTTGAAATTGACGCGCCCGTCGTCAAACTCGATTCTTTGCAGACGGTTTGCGACCGCGAACGCCGCCGGTGGGCCGTAAATACGCCCGCTTCCCGCTTCGCTGGCTTTCGCGGGCGGCAGCCATTCTTCGAGGTTCCAGCGACCCTGCGGACTGCGCACCAGAATCAGGCTGGGATGGCTGAGCGAAAGCGCGCCGAAATCAAAATGCCCGCGCAGCAGCGTGCTCCAGCGCAGCCCGGCGGACAATTTCTCCGCGCGCAAAAAATATTCATTGCCAAAGGCCGGACTTTCGCCAACGGTAACGCCGCTCGCGTCGAGCCGTGGGCTGGGAAATATTCCCGCATCAAATTGCCCGACCTCCACCGAGCGGCCAAAAGCGCGCTCGAGCCGCGCCACCAGATACGCGTGCCCGCGATGCGTCCGCACCACCACCCCGGCGGCAAACTGCAGCGCCGCCAGTAGGGCGCAGGCGACCATCGCCAGCTTCAGCCATTTTTTTCGCGCGGTCATCGTGCGGTTCTCGACGCGTCATGCCAGAAATCATGCCGGCAAAAGACAGCGGCGCCAATCTCCATGCGCCCGCTCAAAGGAGCGTCTACTCAATCTTGGCAGACCATCCGCCAAATGAATAGCCGCAGGGCGCGACCCGCCAGTCGCCATCCTGCCCGAACTTTCTTTCAGCTATAAGCAGCGGACATTCCAGAATAAAAATCTCGATCTCAGTGCACCGTGTGCAGCATGCGGCTCCAGCGCGTCCGCCCCGGCAGGTGCTCCAGGTTGTCGAACACGCTGCCGAGCCGGCTCCAGAACGTCGTCTCGCGCGCATAGTCTTCCGCGGTAGCGTCCACGGACCAATAAATAAGAAACGGTCGCCCCATGATCGCGTCGCGGTCCACAAATCCCCAATACCGACTGTCCGAACTGCGGTCGCGATTGTCTCCCATGGCGAAATATTTTCCCGGCGGAACCACCAGCTCATCGCCAACAACGTACTTCGGCAGCTCCTCGACCCATTCAGGAACCATTTGCGTAGAAAGCATCAGTCTGGCGGGCGGCGGAAAATAAGTGGTGAGCGGATCGCCACTCCCCTGCGGATCGTGCTGCACGTACGGCTCGTTAAGCAGCTTTCCATTGACGTACATCTCGCCATCCAGCAGCTTCAGGCGATCACCGGGCAGCCCAATCACGCGCTTCACAAAGTGCTGGTGATCCGCATACGGATACTTAAATACAATAATGTCCCCGCGCTGCAGCCGCCGATACGGTAGAAATTTGTCGTACCACGCACCCGTCCCGCCAAAAATAAATTTGTTCACCAGCAAATGGTCGCCCACGAGCAGCGTGTGTTCCATGGAAGGCGACGGAATCTTAAACGCCTGCACGATAAAGCTGGTGCCAAACAGCGCCAGAATAACGGTAACCAGCAGCGACTCAAGATATTCGGAGATGGTGGTCTGATCCTCGGGATGCTCGATGGCGGCAGGTACCGGCCCTTCCGGGTTTGGAAGCTTCGAGCCCGAAGCTTCAGTGCTTAAAGGTGGTTCGGCCAGCGCCGGCGAATCGGCAGCTTCCGGCCTTTCGCCCGGCACCGCCGTCACGTCATCGGGCATTCGTTTCACCCCTCGCGCGTTCCACGCCCGCGTCGTCCGCCGGCGGCGATCCCAGCAGCGCGAGGCGCGCCAACGCGCTACGGGCGGCCTGCTGTTCCGCCTCTTTTTTGGTGCTGCCGACGCCGCTCGCCAAACACTGCCCTTCCACCCACACCTCAATCTCAAAGGTTTTCTGGTGATCCGGCCCGCTCGCCCGCGCCAGCCGATATTCCGCCGGACTCTGCCGCCGCGCCTGCAGCAGCTCTTGCAGCGCGGATTTACGGTCAGAATCGGTGATGCTGTCGCCACGCTCTTCAATGGCGTGCTCGAAGAGCACCCGCTGCAGCACGTCGCGCGCGCTGTGCAGCCCGGCATCCAGGTACACCGCGGCGATCACCGCCTCAAACGCATCCGCCAGCAGCGTCTGTTTATCGCGCCCGCCGGTTTTTTCTTCGCCGCGCCCCAGCCGCAGATGCTCGCCCAGGCGCAGCCGCCGCGCCGCGGACTCCAGCGTCCGCGCGTTCACCAGACGCGCGCGGCTTTTCGAAAGCTGCCCCTCGGTCCAATCGGGAAACGCCAGCACCAGATATTCGCTGGCCAGCAATTCCAGCACTGCATCGCCCAGAAACTCGAAGCGCTCATTGTCTTCGTGAATCTCCGGCGCGTCCTTGGCCTCGCCGCTCTTCGCATCTCCACTCGGACGCCGCTCCGGCGCCGCCGAACTGTGCGTCAGCGCGCGCACCAGCAGCTCCGGACGCAGAAACTTATGTCCCAGCCGTTTTTGTAGCGCTGCGTCGGAGCTAAGAGTCGCCTGTTCCATGTTTGCGGGAAGCGCTTGCCACCCTAACTTTACCGCGGAATCCCATCACTGCGGAGCATCGATCATTTCGCGATGCCCAGTCACTTGGGAACACTCAGCTGCGTATTACCCAGCTTCTTGGCCTCGTCCGCCTTGCTCTTGCAGGTGCTCTGCAAACTGAACTGCATCCCCGCGCACTTCGTATACGCCGCCTCGGCATCCGTAAAATGCGAAGCCTTCTCATCCGCAAGTCCCAGAAGATAGTAGTTTACCGGGTCCGGCGTCGGATCGATTTTCACCGCTTGGTCCAGCTCCACAATAGCGTCCGCCACCTTGCCGCGCTTCAGATAAATCAAGCCCAGCCCGCCGTGCGCCATGGCCAGCGTGGCATTTTTCGCGTTGGCAAATTGCTCGTCCGTGATACTCGGCGGCTTGCTGATCGTTGGCGTCACGTCTATCGCGCGCTTCGAATAATCTTCCGCCTTGGCCAATTCCTTTGCGGCATCCGCACTGCTCGCATTGCCCATGGCGCGCGGAATCGTCTGCCCCAGAATGGCCATGGTCTGCACATCCGTCGGCGTGAGCTTCACTTCCTTCTCGCCCGTCTCTTCCATCTTCTGCACCTGGTTGGTCTGCACGTACAGGATCGTCAGTGTGGAATAAATCACCGGCAAGTAACGGCTGTTCGGATACTTCTGCGCGAAGGTCTCTCCGAGATCGATCTTTTTCGCGGTGTCCGCGCCTGGAGCGTCGGAAAACGCTTTGAACGCCGCGTCTTCTTCCGCATTCACCGGCGGCGCGGTATCCAGCGACAGCGTGTCCGCCTTGCCCGCATCCGGCACGGATGGGCTTGGCGGCTGGGTTGTAGTGGGCGTGGTGCTCGTCGGCGGCGACGCACTGCCTTGCGCGTGCGCTCTCGCGGCCCACGCCAAAACCAGTAGCGCGCACGCTAAACTCTTTCCCCATCGCCATGCCCTGCTCGCCTTCATGAAATGTCTCCTCACTTAAAATCTTGCGCCGGCTGGCCGCTGCTCCAACGCTCCTGAAATCACAATAAATTGGATGCCGCGCATGCAATTCCGAGGTTGCGCAAGCGCTATTGCGTCGCGCCGGGCTTCTCGATGCTCACGTCGTCCAGGCCCTTTTTCGCCGCATCGCGCGCACGCTCGGGCAATCCCTTCACCTCCAGCGCCGCCTCAAATTCACTCTTGGCCACGCCGGCATGTCCCTCATCGTCATAAATTCTTCCCAGATACACGTGCGACCACGCCATCACCATCGGGTCGGCGGACGCCGCGTGCTCCCCCGTGGTCAGCCGCCCAAAGACTTCCTTGGCACGCGCTGCGTCATGGTCCAGCAGCGCCACCAGGCCCAATCCATACCACGCGCGCACCTGGTCCGGATATTTCTCCAGCACACTCTTGAAGGACGCTTCCGCCGCGCGCGCATTCTTCTCCGCGATATGCCGTTCGCCCTCCGTCAATTCCGCAATGGCCGCCGAATCGTCCGGAACGCTAGTCGGCTGCAAGGCCTTGCGCCGCGCCACGTCCTCTTTCGCGACGGCGCTCTCCGCGCCGGCGTCCCGCTCCGGCGCAAACTGCAGCGCCGCTACGCGCTTGGTTTCCGCGGCCAAATCGATTCCGCGAATCAGGTCCGGGAAATAGTAGGTCATGGACGGTTCCGAGCCTTCGAATTTCGCCAGTCCCACATACAGCGGCCGCACCATCACGTAACCGTCGGCATCATCCTGGTCCAGCGTCGCGTCGCGCTGCCCCGGCGAAAATTTCTTCAGCTTGATTTCCACCGCGCGCACCATGCATTCCGCCACGTACGACGGGAAATCGTCCCGCAGTTCCGGCGCCAGGCGCGGAGCTTGCGCGGCCTTCTCAAAAATCGGCCGCTTGGTCACCACCACGTGCGGGTACTGCAACGGCAGCGGATCCATCAAATAATGCAAGAACGCGTGACGTACCAGGTCGATGGGCACGTCTTCGCCGCCGCTCAGCACAATCGCATAATGGTCGCCGTAATTGCGTACGTTGGTGATGCGCCCCACTAATGGCTCAATTACGATGACGAACGTACGCGGATTGTCCGCATCCACGATTTCCCGCAAGTATCCTGCGGTGACGAACACAATCTGCGACACCTGATCGTGCATCCGCTCGATCTCGCGGTTATACACCGGCTGCACCTGCCGCCAGAGCGGCCCGATTTTTTGCTCCTTGTAATACGCCGAAAGCAGCTCGCTGAAGCCTTCGAGCGCCAGCACTTCCGGCGGCAGTTCATCGCGGCGCAGCACCGGCGTAAAACGCGGCGCGGGGCCGGAGACCAGCCCAAACCATAAGTAGCGCGAGAGCATCGCCGCTGGGTCGCGCAGTTGATGCTCGCGATAAAACTCGCGCACCGCCTCCACCGCCGGCCCTTGCTGCGCTTGCATCCGTTCGCGCATCTGCGCGCGATAGGCGGACCAGTTGTCGCTGCTCACGTCCGACTCGTATCCGGCGGCCAACAACGCGCACATCGTGGTGAACATCGCTTCGCTGCCATCCACGCTCACGCTGCTCTGCGCCGCCGGGCCTTCCGCCCGCATACGCGTCTGCGGCGGCGCACCGGGCTTAGCCGCCGCAGCGGGAGGTGCTTGCGCTGGTGTTTGCGAAGTTGCTTGTGGAGAAGCTGATCGGGGAAACGCTTGCGCGAATGCGGCGCTACCTAGCACGAGCGCGACGGTGAGAGGCATTACAAGACGCTTGATCATCATTCCTTGGCCGGACCTAGTCCCTGGGCTTCTCATTGGTTGCGCCGCCCGCCGCAGTGGTTGCCGGGTGCGCTGCAGTAATATCGGAGGTGATGGACCGATGCGAATTTTGCCTTCCTTCGCACTTCCTGCGCTCCCCAGCGCAGGCAACTAAACCCGTTCATTCTGCCCACTTGGACGCATCTTGGCAATGTACAGGCGGCATCATTGCGCGTCAAGAATGCGCGGCTTTGTGGCTTTGACCGCGTCCCCGCCGGGCGACGCTTGCCCGCAGCGCGAGCATCTGTGAGAGTAACCGGTGCCCGGAGCGCGCGTGCGAAAACATAAACTCGGAAACTTGGCGGCGCTACAGATGATTTTGTGGTTCGCGCTTTGCACGGCACTGCCAGCGGCACAATCGCCCGCGCTCCCACCGCAGCAGCTCCGTCTGGCCCAGGAAATTCAGATCACCGGTGACGCCATCTGGGTCGATACCGGCATCGACATAAATCCCGGTGAGCGCCTGCAGCTAAGTGCCACCGGAACGTTGCGCTACGCCGAAACGCCAGCCGACAACGGCCCCGGCGGCCTGCCGCGCGGCTTCAAAGATCTACTGCGCATCTTTCCGGACAATGACGCGGGCCGCGGCGCGCTCCTCGGGCGCATTGGCGATACAGATGTCGCCGAGCCGTTTGTCGTGGGCTTGCACCGCGAAGTCATTGCGCCCGTCGGCGGCCGTCTGTTCCTCGGCATCAACCAGACTCCCAGCGACAAGGGCGAAGGCACCTACAAAATCGTCATCACTATTTACCCGCCGGACACCAGCTTCCGCTACGTCGCCACTCGCGATGTGCCCGCCATGGTTGGTATCGACCAGACGCTCTTCGCAAAGATTCCCCGCCGCGTCACGGACAAAGCGGGAAATCTCGGCGACATGGTGAATTTCCTTATCCTCGGGACGCAGGCACAAATGGAGCAGGCGTTTAAATCCGCAGGATGGGTGCGCGTAGACGTCGGCGTCACCGACACCTTGCTGAGCGGCGTCATCGCCAGCGTTTCCAAGCAGTCCTATCTCACTATGCCCATGAGCCCGCTCTATCTGTTCGGCCGCACGCAGGACTACGGCTGGGCCCACGCCGAGCCTATTGCAGTGGTGGCTTCGCGCAACCACTTGCGCATCTGGCGAGCGCCGTTTCAGGTGGGCGGAGAGACTCTGTGGGTCGGCGCCGCAACGCACGACGTGGGATTCGAACACGACCAGCGGGATAACCGCGTCACCAGTATCACCCACAAAATCGATCCCAATATCGATCTCGAGCGCGAATACGTCAGAAAGACGCTTTCCAACACAGGTCTGGTCATCTCAGCAACGCAATTTCTTCCGGACCCGCCGGTGCTGACCGGCAAAACCGCCACCGGCCAGTCGTTTCATTCCAATGGAAAAGTCTTGGTGTTGCAGTTGATCATGTAGCGGCCGCCTTCTGCCTGCCACGGTGAAACCGGGGAGGCGGGCGCCTTTGTGCGTAATGACCGGGAACCTGCGCGCCGCTACGACGTCGGCAATCCAATTTTTGCCAGCAACTCACGATAGCGCGGCTCATTGAGCAGCGGCCGCAGGCCTGGTTGGTAGCGTATCCCCAGCACGTTCGGGTCTCGCTTCGCATAACCGTCCCACAGATAATCCAGCGCTTCCTCTTTCTTCCCCAGCGAAGTGCAGATTAGCGCCAGATCCACGCTGCTCACCATGTTCTTCTCATACGCGCGTTTCTGCGATTCATAAACGCTTTGCCACATCGCCACCGGTCCCCCGGCAGCCAACGCGCTGTCGGCTTTTTTGGCCAGCTCCACCTGCGTGGCATTGCCCGAGAGCTCGCCTACTTTGCGCGTTTCCTCGATGAACAGGCGCGGGTTGCGGTCATACACGGCAATCGCCACCAGGTAGCGGTGGGAAGAGAGAAAGCTGGGATCCGTTGCTTCCACTTGTTTCAGAACGGCCACGGCTTCCGGCTCGCGTTGCGCGTCCAGCAGAATCAGCCCTTTGTCCGCCAGTATCGAGTTCGAGGTGGGATCCAGCTGCCGGGCGCGCTCAATTTCCGCCAAAGCCTCGGGAAACCTTCCCTGCGTAAGCAGCGGCCCCGTGGCATACCAGTGGTGCGCCACCGGGTCGTTCGGCGCGAGCGCGATGGCCCGCTTGAACTCGCGCTCGCCCGCGGCAAAATCCCATTCCCAGTTGGTCAAGCCGAACGCCAGCGCCCGATGCGCTTCGGCCAGCGAATCGTCCAGTTCCACGGCTTTTTTTGCCGCCGCGATGGCGCGCGGGAACGCCTCGCTCGAGGGCATCGACGTGTATTCACGCAGCAGATCGTAGGTGTCCGCCAGGCCGGCGTACGCCTGCGCGTAGTCCGGTTGCCGCACGATAGCCTGCATGAAGTAATCCACCGCGCTGTGCAGGCTCTCCGGCGTGCGCTTGTTCCACTCGTAGCGCCCTTTCAAATACAAATCCTGCGCTTCGGGATTCACCACGCCCGTGTGCGCTCCCGGTGGACTTGCCGTCGCCCCGCTGCTCCGCCCGCCGCGCGCCGGGGAACCGAAAGTGTTGGCCAGCCTCACCGCAAGTGGCGCGCTGCTCAAATACAGCAGCACCACCACCAACGTCGCCACCAGCACCGCACCGGCCACCACGAAACTACGCGCGTGTTTTTTCGGCGCCGCTCGAGGTGTCGCGATTCCCGTTTCCAGTGCCGCGTTCGCCGGGTCCGCGTCGTCCGCCCCGGCATCCGCAGGTGCCTTCACCGCTGCGATCGCGCCGCTCTCTTCCAATTCCGCACTCGG
>PMOV01000372.1:0-7437 GCA_003161195.1 Acidobacteriota bacterium
GCGCCGAGAGGCGGCTGGTCCGGCGGTCGGCGCGAGCAACGCCTGGCAGCAGATGACCTTCTTCACGGACTCCGCGGTGTATCCGGCGCTTTCGGCGGATGGCCGCATGATGACGTTCATTCGCGGCGCGGATTCCTTCTTCGGTTCGGGACAGGTCTATGTGAAATTCCTGCCGGATGGCCAGCCGGTGCAGCTCACCAGCGATGCGTCGCTCAAACTCGCGCCCACGTTTTCGCCGGACAGCTCGCGGATCGCCTATGGCACGGTTGGGCCGTGGGACACGATGGAAGTTCCGGTACTCGGCGGGGAGCCGCGGATTCTAATGCCAAACGCCTCGTCCCTGACGTGGATCGAGCAAGGCAAACGGCTGCTTTTTTCGGAGATCACGCAAGGACTACACATGCAGGTGGTGACCACGGACGAGGGGCGCGGCAACGCACGCATCGTCTATTCGCCGCCCGGAGAACGCAGTATGGCCCATCATTCCTATCTTTCGCCGGACGGAAAATGGGTGTTGCTGGTGGAGATGGACAACCTCGCGAACATCGGGCCGTGCCGCGTGGCACCGTTCGCAGGATCCG
Source organism: Acidobacteriota bacterium (assembly GCA_003161195.1). Taxonomy (GTDB): domain Bacteria; phylum Acidobacteriota; class Terriglobia; order Acidiferrales; family UBA7541; genus Acidiferrum. Next base: position 582 of record PMOV01000372.1, read on the forward strand.
CGGAGGTACGCGTCGTGGGTCCTTCCGCGAACATGTGCCTGACGGGGGCATGGACACCGGACGGCAAGTGGATTTATCTGACGGTGGTGACCGACGGGTCGCACATCTGGCGGCAACGATTCCCGCACGGCGAGCCGGAGCAGGTGACCTTCGGGCCGACCACGCAGGAAGGTATCGCCATGGCGGCGGACGGCAAGTCGCTAATCACTTCGGTGGGCACGAGCGACAGCACAGTGTGGATCCACGACGCGGGAAGCGATCGGCAAATTTCGTCGGAAGGATATGCCACNNGAGCTCTGGGTGAAGGATTTGCGAGACGGAACAGCGGAGAGCGTGCTGCCAGGTTATTTTGTCGGTCAATATGCGATATCGCGGGACGGTAAGAAAGTGGCGTTCTCGATGAAGGACGGGCAAGGGCGGTCCGGCCTGTGGGTGGCGGCAACGAACCGTCACACGGCGCCAGTGAAGATTTCGCCGCAGGGCAGCATTGACGACTGGCCGTTCTTCACGCCGCAAGGAGATGTAGTGTTCCTGAGCACCGAGGGCCGCGAAAACTTTGTGTATTGGATGAAGGCGGACGGCAGCGGGCGGCGAAAGATCGCGTCGGAGGCCGTGATAGACATACAAGGGATGTCCCCCGACGGACGATGGGTCGCAGCAGGGGAAAAGGGCCAGGAGGAGGAGGAACCTTCGACCGCCACGAAAGCGCTTGCCGTGGATGGGCAATCAGAGGTAACGATTTGCACCGGCTTTTGCACGTTAACCTGGGACGCGGCGGGAAAGAGCTTGTATGTGTTTGCGGCGCAGTTCGGCCACATGAACTACGTACTGCCGGTAGAACCTGAAACTGGCTTGCCGAAGGTGCCCCCGGGCGGCATTCAGCGCGCGGAGGATTTCGCGGCGATTAAGGGCTTGGCGACCACGCCAGACAGGGTGGTATCGGCGCTGAGGCCAGGGACGTACGCATTTACGCGGCAAAATACCCGAAGGAATTTGTACCGCGTACCATTGGGTTAGGTGGCCAGACCCAAAAAAGCGGAGGAAAATTTAAAGGCAGACGCGCTGCGTGGATACAGGAATGCGGAGAAGAAAATGGAATAGGCCAAGCAGTCGCGAAGAGAGTTCATGCCCTAAGAGAAAACGCCCGCTGCCGAAAATCCGCAGCGAGCGTTTGAAGATATAGGGAAATCGGAAGCCGCAAGTGAGAGAACGCGCGCGTCTTGGACGCGCTGGTACGAAGGCCAACTAAGAGGCGGCTTCGACTGGTTCTTCCTTCTTGGGTTTTTCTTTCTTTTCTTTGGCTTTGTATTCGTAGCCGACCAGCTCGAGGATAGCAACCTTGGCGTTATCGCCGACGCGGTTGCCGGCGTGGATGATGCGCGTGTAGCCGCCGGCGCGGTCGGCGTATTTCGGCGCGATTTCGCTGAAAAGTTTGGCAGTCATCTGCGGAGTCATCAGGTACGAGGCCGCTTGGCGGCGCGATTGCAAAGTGTCGCGCTTGCCCCACGTAATGATCTTCTCCGCCACCGGTCGAGCGGCCTTGGCGCGCGTCAGGGTCGTGGTGATGCGGCCGTGCTCGAAGAGATTGGTGACCAGGTTGCGCAGAACGGCACGGCGGTGCCAGGGGTTTTTGCCTAGTTTGGAACCGGACTTCAAATGTCGCATGTTCTTCTTTTCCGTTTCTTGAATTTCTACTCAAAACAGCACAATCGGCTCCGGAGAAAATTCCCGGAGCCGATTGGCGTAATCTTACAACCCAGCGTTCTCTTCCGCCGGTGGAGGTGCGGTCTGGCTCGGGAGCGGCGGCCAGATGATGCGGCCGTGTTCATCGAACTTCATGCCCAGCGCGAGGCCCATCTTCACTAGTATATCCTTGATCTCGTTGAGCGACTTTCGGCCGAAGTTTTTCGTCTTCAGCATTTCGTTCTCGCTCTTTTGCACGAGCTCGCGGATGGTCTGGATGTTGGCGTTCTTCAGGCAGTTGTAGGAGCGCACGGAAAGTTCCAGCTCTTCCACGGAACGGTCGAGATACTCGAGCCGCGGATCGTGCACCGTGTCCTGCAGAACCTCCACGTTGTCCACCGGCTCTTCAAANNTTGATGAAGATGCTCATGTGGTCCTTGACCAGCTTGGCGGCCAGCCCGATGGAGTCTTGCGGGGTGATAGCGCCGTTGGTCCACACTTCGATCATTAGCTTTTCGTAGTCCGTCATCTGTCCGAGACGCGCGGCTTCCACGGAGTAATTCACTTTGCGCACCGGCGAGTGAACGCTGTCCACCGGGATGTAGCCGATGGGCAGATCTTCGTCATAGTTGCGGTCCGCGGCGACGTAACCGCGGCCATTCTTTACGCGCATTTCGATCTGCAGCTTGCCGCCTTCGCTGACCGTGGCGATGTATACGCTCTTGTCCAGGATGGCGAAATCCTGATCTTCGTCGATTTGCGCCGAGGTCACCGGGCCGGGTTGCTCGACGTTGATGTAGATGGTCTTCGGCAGGTCCGTGTTGAGCTTGATGGGCACCTGCTTCAGATTGAGGATAATGTCCGTGGCGTCTTCGACGACGCCCGGAATCGAGGAGAATTCGTGCAGCACGCCCTCGATTTTGACGGCCGTGATGGCCGCGCCCTCGATGGAGCTGAGCAGCGCGCGACGCAGCGCGTTGCCGACGGTGGTGCCCCAGCCGCGCTCAAACGGTTGCGCGGAGAAGCGGCCGTATTTTTCCGTCAGCGATTCGAGTTCCGAGGCTAGACGCTTTGGTTTTTGGAAACCCTTCCACATATTGTGTTCCTTCCTTCTGGCGCGCCTTGCGAAGGCGGCGCCGGTGTTGCCATTTCCTTGAGAAAGACGACCGCCTCCCTTCCCTTGTCAGGGTAAACAGAAGGCGACCGCTACAAAATCCTTACTTCGAGTAGAGTTCGACGATCAACTGTTCGTTGATCGGCGGGGTCTGCACGTCTTCGCGCTTCGGTAGGGCCACTACCTTGGCTTTGAACTGTTCGCGGTCCTGTTCGAGCCAGGGTACGGAGCTCTGGCTTTGCGCGACGTTGCGGGCTTCCAGGACCATGGCGTTCTGGTGCATCTTGTCCTTGATGGCCACTTCTTCGCCGATGTTGATCAGGTACGAAGGAATATTCACCTTTTTGCCGTTGATGCGCACATGGCCGTGCAGCACGAGCTGACGGGCCTGCGCGCGCGACGACGCCAGGCCGGCGCGCCACACCACGTTATCGAGGCGGCGCTCCAGCATGATGATCAGGTTTTCGCCCGACGGACCCTTGATGCGGACGGCCTTCTCAAAATAGTTGCGAAACTGACGCTCGAGCAAGCCATAGGTGCGCTTGACCTTTTGCTTTTCGCGCAACTGTAGACCATAGCCAGCCACCTTAGGGCGGCGCGACTGGCCATGTTGACCTGGAACGAAGTTGCGCTTTTCAATGGCGCACTTCTCGGTGAAGCACCGCAAACCTTTTAGGAACAGCTTCTGCCCTTCCCGGCGGCACAGGCGGCAAACTGCATCACGATGTCTTGCCAACTTCGATTCTCCCTTCACAACCCTTAAAGCTCGTTCACTGCGAATTCGTTCGACTCGTTTACTGCGAACTCCGTTGCCGCGAACTTACATTCCGTGCCCCGTTCGGACAAAAGCTCACAGGCTGAAGCCTGTGCTGCTTAGACGCGGCGGCGCTTGGGCGGACGGCAGCCGTTGTGCGGCATGGGCGTTACGTCGCGAATGACGACGATGTGCAAGCCAGCAGCGGCTAGAGCGCGCACCGCGGATTCGCGGCCGCTGCCTGGGCCCTTAACCTTGACTTCTACGCTCTTCATGCCGTAGCCATCGCGTGCGGCGCCCGCGGCGGCAAGCGAAGCCTGTTGCGCGGCGTAGGGCGTACCCTTGCGCGAGCCCTTGAAGCCGATCGCGCCGGCCGAAGACCAGGCCACCACGCGGCCATCGGTATCCGCGATGGTGATCTGCGTGTTGTTGAAGGTGGCGGCGATGTGCACGATGCCGTGCGGCACGATGCGGCGCTCGCGCTTCTTCTTGAATTCCTTTTTGCGTTTCGCCGGTGCCGCGGCGCCCGCGGCTCCGGCCTTGGCTTGCTTGTCCGGTCGCGTTGCTTGATCTGGCGCTGCGTTTTGCTCTTTTGCCACGTTGCTGCTCCGTTTCTTGAAACTTGCTCAATCCTTACTGAATTTTGCTTAGGGACACAGCATGCTGCGCCCCCTACTAGGCTACTTAGCCCTTCTTGCCGGTGACCTTTTTCTTGGCCGCGACTGCGCCGCGGCGCGGACCCTTGCGGGTGCGCGCGTTGGTGTGCGTCCGCTGGCCGCGAACCGGAAGATTGCGGCGGTGGCGGATGCCCCGATAGGCCTGGACTTCAATCAGCCGTCGAATGTTCATCTGGATCTCTTTACGGAGGTCGCCTTCGACGCGGCCTTCTTTTTCAATTTCCTGGCGCAGACGGTTAGTCTCGTCTTCCGTCAGGTCGCGGATTTTCTTTTCCACGTCCACGTTGGCTTTTTCCGCGAGCTTCCTCGCGCGCGCGCGGCCAATCCCATAGATGGCGGTAAGGCCCACCCAGAGGCGCTTTTGCGGCGGAAGATCGATACCTGCGATGCGTGCCATATGCTTTCTCCTCTAACCCTTTATCCCTGGCGCTGCTTGTGCTTCGGGTTGCTGCAGATCACCCGCACTACGCCGCGGCGGTGGATCACCTTGCACTTGTCGCAAATTTTCTTGACGCTTGCCCGTACTTTCATGCTGCTCCTTCTCAACCAGTGAAACTCTATTGGATGTTCTTAGGGCCCCAACGACTCTGGGCCGCTATATCGCTTACATCCTGCTGAACTGGGGCGCAGTCCGCCAAGGCGGACGCCCCTACAAAATCAAACCTTACTTGTAGCGGTACACGATGCGGCCGCGGGTAAGGTCGTAGGGCGAAAGCTCGACGGCTACCTTGTCGCCGGAGAGGATGCGGATGAAATTCTTGCGCATCTTGCCGGAGACGTGAGCTAACACCTGGTGCTTATTTTCCAGCTCTACGCGAAACATGGCGTTGGGCAAAGGCTCGAGCACCGTGGCCATGACTTCGATGGCGTCTTCCTTGGTGTTACCGGAGTCGCCTTCCTTCTTTTCCTTTTTTTCGTACCGCTTCGCCATAAGCTCCTAGTTTACCATCTTGCCTGTACTGGCCGGGACCAAAGCCCGGCCGCTACAAAACCTTCTTCCAGGACTGCTACCACGACGAGCCGGTCATTTCCTTGGGCCGCGTCAGGATCCAGGGGCCGTTGGCGGTGACCGCCACGGTGTGCTCGAAATGCGCGGATGGCTGGCCATCGGCGGTTTCGGCTACCCATTCATCCCGCATGCGCACTTGCGGCGAGCCCGCGTTAACCATAGGCTCTACCGCTATGACCATGCCTTCCTGCAAACGGGCGCCGCGTCCGGCGTCGCCGTAATTCGGGAGGTTCGGCTCGTCGTGCATTTTGGTGCCGATGCCGTGCCCCACGAATTCGCGTACTACCGAGTAACCGTTCTGCTCGGCCCAGCTTTGCACCGCGTGGCCCACGTCGCCGAGGCGATTGCCCGGACGCATCTTGTCGATGGCCCGGTCTAGCGACTCGCGCGTTACATCCAGCAACTTTTGCAGCTCCGGGGTGATCTGCCCCACCGGGACCGTGACCGCGGAATCCGCAAAGTAGCCGTCCACTTCCATCCCAAAATCGATGGAAACGATTTCGCCTTCGCGCAACTTGCGCTTGGGCGACGGAATGCCGTGAACGATCTCGCTGTTCACGCTGGTGCACAGCACACAGGGGTACCCGCGATAGCCCTTGAATGCCGCGCGTCCCGGCTGCCCGGCCAGTTTGGACTCGGCAAACTTCTCGAGATCCATGGTGCTGAGGCCCGGACGAACCATGGCCCGCAATTCCGTCAAAACCTGGTGCACGATGAGACCGGCGCGATGCATTTTCTCCAGTTCTTCGGCACTGCGCAGGTGAATCGCCATCGGTCCTTTTCATCTGCCGGCCCTGACTGCTGACCGGGGTGTTGCCTGGCCGCGACTGCCGGCCAAAATCGTTAAAGATCAACTTCCGCCAGACTGCGCGTCGTGCCCTTGCACGACTTCCAGCACGCGGCGGGAAACCTCTTCCACGCTTTGCGCCGCATCCACATCGTGCAGGCGGCCAAGTCGCCGGTAATAAGCCACCAGCGGAGCCGTCTGCCTGGCGTAGGCCTCGAGCCGCGGCTTGACAATCTCTTCGCGGTCATCGGGGCGCTGTTCGAGCTCGCCGCCATCCTTGTCGCAGCGCCCCGGAACTTTGGTGGGCCGCTCAAAGATGTTGTAAATCTCGCCGCCGATCTTGCACAGGCGGCGCCCGGTAATGCGTTTCAGCACCAGCGCCGGATCGATGGCAAAGTGCACCACCAGCGGCTGCTCGTACCCGCAGCGTTTCAGCAATTCGCCGAAATACTGCGCTTGCGCCACGGTGCGCGGAAAACCGTCGAACACGAACCCCGCGGAGCAGTCGGCGTTCTGAATCCGCTGCTTCACCATCTTCAGCACCAAAGAGTCCGGCACCAACTCGCCGCGCTCCATGATCGGCTTGGCCTGCAAACCCAGCGGCGTTCCGTGCGCAATGCACTCACGGAGCATGTCGCCGGTGGACAGGTGCGGCACACCGAACATCCTGGCCAACTCCTTGGCCTGCGTGCCCTTGCCCGCGCCCGGGGGGCCGAGAAAAACCACGGCGCGATGCAAACTGCCGAGGTGCTCCGTTGCCTTCTCCATGGTTTTATCCATGGTGCGGGACCCCTAGTGCGATGCTGCCGCGCCGGGATCGCGAAGCCACAAA
>PMOV01000372.1:7446-7898 GCA_003161195.1 Acidobacteriota bacterium
TCAAACCACGTGCCGATGCCGCCGCCGATATGGTCCAGGTGAATACCGGCGATCATCCACTCCGGCAGCAAGCAAACGATGGCCAGATAAATGGCGCCGATAAACGTGAGGCGCTTCAAAATTTTGCTGACGTACTCGGACGTGGTGCGGCCCGGCCGGATACCCGGGATGAAGCCGCCATTCTTGCGCATGTTGTCCGCCAGCTCCGTGGGATTGAAAACGATGCCCACGTAGAAAAAAGCAAAGAGCAAAATCATCGCGACGTACAGAAGCGTATAGAGCGGCTCGCCCCAGCTCAGATTGGTCTTGATGGTGTCCACGAACGCGTATTTGTGATTCAGGATCAGCGCGATGGTGGCGGGAAACGCGAGCAAAGAGCTGGCAAAGATCGGCGGAATGACGCCGCCGGAATTGACGCGCAGCGGCAAGTACGAAGACTGCCCGCCCATGAC
>PMOV01000331.1 GCA_003161195.1 Acidobacteriota bacterium
CCGTCGGACTGCACATCGCTGGAGGTGAGTTGCTGCAAGATGTGTTCCGTGTTGAGCGTAGCCAGGTCGGGCATGGGGGTCACCGGCATGGTCTTGCTGCCGGTGTTTGTCGAGTTTGTAGCGGCGGTCGAGATTGTAGCGGTGGCTGCGGGCTTCTGCGCGAATGCCGCGTTACCGCTCATCAGTAGCATGGTTAGCAATGCAAATGCACACCCGGTTTTTGGGATCATAGCGATCTCTCCTTGAAGCGCGCATTTTGCGCCTTCCACTATCCAGACACCGCCGCCCAGCGGCGCGTTCAAATTTAGAGAGCGAAACAGGCAAAGTGGACCGGAGGGCTGGCAAGCAGGGCCTGAAACTAGAGTCACCTTGGGGCGGAACTTATCGAGCTGTCGCGGTGGTGATCCTTTTTTAGTGCGGATTACAGCGCGAACCGGCAGGAATGCCTATGCTACTTAAAGGCGATCCGATCGACACGGCACATTTCAGAAGGCTGGCATCGCTTTGATGCCGGAGGCTTCGGTTACTTCGTAGGCTCGGCCGGTCACTAAATCCTTGAATTCTTCGGTGCGACCGCTGGGCCATTCGACGACGGCAAGGTCGATGCGATCGCGACGGGCGAGGCCGAAGGTGACGGGCAGCTCCGACTGCGAGAGATAGCTGGAGCCGCCGCGGACCATGCGCGACTGAAATTCCCCATTGTAGAAAATCCGCACCATGGCGCCGATGCCGTCGGCGTTGGATTTTTTTCCGATTAGGCGAAAACGAATGCCGCGGTTTCCGTTGGCAAGGTCATTGCGAAAGAGAAAAGCGGGGCCGTGATTGGTGGTTATGAGGAGATCGAGGTCGCCGTCGCGGTCAAAATCGCCGACGGCCAGGCCGCGGCCTACTTTTGGCGAGGCGAAGCCGCCGCCGACTTGGGCGGCCACGTCGCGAAATTTTCCCGTGCCATCATTTAGAAAAAGTTGCGGGGCTTGTGCGTAACCGACGTTGCCGCGAATGTTGCGGACGGTGTCGTCGATGTGGCCGTTGGCGACGGCGAGGTCCAGCGCGCCATCTAGATCCACGTCGAGGAAGGAGCAGCCGAAGCCCAGGCTATTTTTTGACGCGAGGCCGACGCCTGCCGCGGTGGAGACATCGTCGTAGGTGCCTGGCCTTACGCTGCGATAGAGGCCGATCATCTCGTTGTCAAAATTGGTGATGGCGACGCCGGGGCGGCCAGAGCGATCGAAATCGCCGGTGTCCACGCCCATTCCAGCGCGGGCTTTGCCGTCGGCGCTGAACGCCAGACCGGCTTCCACGGCGACGTCCTTAAATTTTCCATTGCGCAAATTTTTATAAAGTTTGTTGGGCTGAGTGTCGTTGGCGACCAGAAGATCCGGCCAGCCGTCAGCGTCGAAATCGAACATGGCGACGCCGAGGGATTTGGAGCTGCTGTCGAAGATGCCGCTGGCGGCGGTGACGTCTTCAAAGGTGCCGTTGCCGCGATTGCGGAGAAGCCAGCAGGTGTCGCCGCGATAGGCTTCCGGCGTGCAATAGGATTTGTGCACACCATCGAGGCTGCAGAAGACATCGTGCTCCGGGGACCAGCGGACGTAATTACAGACGAAGAGATCGAGGAGGCCGTTGCGGTCGTAATCAATCCACAGGGCGGAGGTGCTGAAGCCGGTGCGGCCGAGGAGGCCGCTGCTCTTGGTTACGTCGGCGAAGGCGCCATTGCCGGAATTGTGAAATAGGCGGCTCTGGCCGACGCAGCTGACAAAAATATCGGGGAAGCCATCGTTATCGTAATCACCGACGGCGACGCCCATACCGTACATTTCTGAATCGAGTCCGGCGGCGTGCGTGACGTCAGTGAAGGTGCCGTTGCGATTGTTGCGATAGAGAGCGAGGGTGGAGCGCTGGCGCTTGTGCTCCGGCCAATCCATGCCATTGAGGAGCAAAATGTCGAGCCAGCCATCGCGATCGTAATCGAGGAAAGCGCAGCCGGAGCCCAGCGTTTCCGGCAGCAATTTGCCGCCGTAAGCGCCACTGTTGTGCTGGAATTTGATACCGGCGAGGCTGGTGACGTCGGCAAACTGAAAGCCGGGCGCGGGCGGCGGAGCCGCGGCGGCGGCAAAGAGCTCGCGCGCGCCCGGAAAACTTTTGGCGATACCCAGCCCCAGACTTGTTTCGCACGCAGCGCGCAGAAAATCCCGCCGCTTCACGGCAGCGTCACCAGCCCGTTGCGAATGGCGTAGACGACGAGTTCGGCGGTTTTGTGAATGCCGAGGGCGTCCATGATGTTGGCGCGGTGGACGGCGACGGTGTTGGCGCTGAGCTTGAAGTCCACGGCGATTTCTTTGTTGGATTTTCCGGCGACGATCTGCTGCAGGATTTCGAGTTCGCGGGGAGTGAGGCCACCGGGGCGCTCGCCCTTTAGCGAGGAGGGCGCGGCAACCCGCGGATCGAGCACCTGCTGGCCTTCGAAAATATTGCGCACCGCGGTGACGAGGTCGAGGTCCAGGGCGTTTTTTAAGATGTATCCGCGGGCGCCGGCGTCCATGGCCTGGCGGACCAGAGTTTCTTCCGCGTGCATGCTGAGCATGAGAATTTTGGCGTCCGGCCAAGCACCGCGAATGCGACGGGTGGCTTCGATGCCGCTGAACTCCGGGAGCGCGCAATCCATCACGGTGACGTTGGGGCGCAGCGTGATGGCCACGCGCACGGCTTCTTCGCCGTCGCTGGCTTCGCCGACGACGGTGATGTCCTTATCGTCTTCGAGCATGCGACGAAAGCCGCGCCGAACCAGGGCATGATCGTCTACGAGCAAAACTGAAATATTAGCCAACGCGTGCCTCCACCAATTCCTTCGGAATATCCAGATGTACCAGCGTGCCGCCACCGGGCGCTGGCTTTACTTCGAGAGTGGCGCCGATCAACTCCGCGCGTTCGCGCATAGCCACGAGGCCGATGCCGCGTTGTCCGGCCTCGCGGTGAAAACCTGAGCCATGATCCTCGACGCTTAGCTGCAAGCTTTCCGGCGAAAAGCGCAGGCGGACCCAGGCCTCCGTGGTTTTCGCGTGGCGCACGATATTGTTGAGAGCTTCCTGCAGAATGCGGTAAATGTGCACGCCGGCTCCCGTCTCCACGGGAAAACTCTCGCCGGATTTGTCGTAATGCAGGCGCATGCCGGTCTGGCGCTCCATGGTGGGAATATACCAGTCCAACGTGCTTTCGAGACCCTGCTCCTCGAGCAGCACGGGATGCAGGGCCTGCGAAAGGCCGCGAATGTTGTTCAAGGTAGACTGCGCCACTTGGCGTACTTCCTGCAAATCCTCGCGCAGGGGCGAACCGGCGGGCATCTGGTTTCCGGCACGGGCGAGCATGGCACCAATGGCGGTAAGCACTTGGCCGAACTCATCGTGGAGTTCGCGCGAGATGTGGCGCAGAGTGGATTCCTGCGTGGAGATGAGCTTCTGGGCGAGGTCGCTGCGCTGTGCGGATAGCTCGGCGAGGCGCGCAAAGAGGCGGCGATTCGTTTG
>PMOV01000378.1 GCA_003161195.1 Acidobacteriota bacterium
TACGGCGGCGTGACGAGTTTGCGGCCGCAGCCATTTTTTTGACGTGTCGCGCTTTCTCCGCGTAGAGCTGCTGATCGGCTTGGGAGAGTAGCTTCTCGATGCGTTCGCCGTCGCCGCGATAAATAGAAATCCCGATACTCGCGGACAACGGTGGTGTTTCGGTCTCCTCCCGCATCACGGTCCGAATGCGGTCCGCTACTTGGCGCGCCGCGGGTTCTTCCGTCTCCGGGAGCACCAAGGCAAATTCGTCGCCACCGTAACGCGCCGCGGTATCCACCGCGCGGCAGTGGATCCGCAGAATATCGCCCAGGCGCGTGATGGCGCGGCTGCCCACCAGGTGGCCGTAGGTATCGTTGATGCGCTTGAGTCCATCGAGGTCCAGCAGCAGCACGGCAAAAGGCCGGCCGTTGCGATTGGTGCGCTCGGTCTCGCTTTCCAGCACATCCAGGAGGCGGCGATAGTTCGCCAGTCCGGTCAAGGGATCGCTGACCGCCAAGTGGCGAACCTGCTCGAAGAGGCGGGCGTTGTCCAGCAGCGCGCCGCCCACCGCGACAGCGTAACTCATCACCGTAAACCCTTGTGCCAAGACAAAGGGGGCATCCAGCAAGCGCTCGGATTGGCAGGCGGCCAATTGTGCGGCCACGTTCAGCCACGCGGCACTGTAAATGGCGTTGTCAAACGCCGTATGCTCCTGCACTAGCCGACGCCGGTACCAGATCAACACCGTGAGAAACACGCCAGCCGGCAGAAGCTGCTGCGGGCTGGGAACAAACGACCCGGGATGCTGCGAAACTTCGGGCGGCAGTCGGCGCAGCGTCGCCGCGATTGCATACGTAAGACCCACCACCGTAAGCAACGCCCCGGCGATCTCTTGCCGCGGATGCCGCGAACGGGGCAGAAAATGTTCGACGAGCAAAGCCACCACCAGCAGTAGCGCCAACACCAGCCGGCTGGCCCACCACGCCAGCGGCGCCCAGTGAAACGGCACCGGCTCATCCTTGGCCAACTGAAAAAAAAGCACGCTGGAAGCCATCAGGACGGTGCCGGAAAGCAGGAAGCCCGCGCCCAGAATCAGCGAGATGCGGTCTTGCGTTCCCTGAAAACGCACCAGCGTGACGGAGGCAAAAATGAAGGAGAGTAGACCGGTGATGGCTTGGAGGTAGCCTTGCAAAACCGCGTCCGGAGTGATCAGGATGCGGCGCGAGGAATAGGCGGCGAGCAGGATCAGCAGGAAGACAACAAGGTTCGACAACGCAATGGTGGTTGCGCTGGCGGGCCGTCCGGTAATCCGTGTAAGTCCGCCCATAAGGGAATCGCGGGGATGGGGGCTGGGCGCCTACCTACTTAGACTGCGCCGTTACGCGCGCAGTTGCGCAAGAAAATCATACGTTGAATACAAAAAGGACACAGCTGTACGGCGGGACAGGGCCGGAGAACGTTTTTTCGCGTGCGGCGAGGCCCGCAGCGCGCGGCCAAGAAACTGCTTGCACAGACGGAACTTTTGCCGCAAAGTGTTGCCTATTAAAACGATTCAATAGACCCTATTTGTAGACCGCGCGTCCCTCTCGCCAGCCGCGAGGAAGGCGCCGAGGCCCGCAACGACGGAGTCGAACGTGAAGAAAAGCAAGAAAGCCGTAAAGTCGCAAACCGCGCTCAGGAAAACGCCGCGCACAAAGGCCGCCGACAAATCCAAGGCCCCTGTCCCCGGCCATCACACCCTGCGGGAAATTCTGTCACAGCCCGCGATGTGGGCGGAAACCTACGCGAACCTGGCACGCCATGGCGCGATCGAACGCCTCGCCGGGCAGTTTAGCGCCAGCACGCCGTGGCTTTTCGTGGCCTGCGGCTCCAGCTACTACCTCTCGCAACTGATCTGCGCCATCTGGTCGCGCGATTTTGGTTTCCGTTGCAGCGCGGTCGCCGCTTCCGAACTGCTTTTCGCGCCTGACGAAACGCTGCGCGGCAGCGAGGCGCGACAAGTAGTCTTCATCTCGCGCTCCGGCGAAACCACCGAAGTCTTGCGCGCCGCGGAAATTCTCAAAAGACATGCGGACATCCGCACGCTGGGCGTCAGCTGTAACCCCAGCTCGCCGCTCGAACGCCTGTGCACTAGCACGTTTACGCTGCCCTGGGCCGACGAAAAAAGCACGGTGATGACACGCTCCTTCACCTCCATCCTGCTCTCTTTCCAGCGTCTGGGCGCGCAGCTCAAAGGCGACACGCAACTCGCCGCTTCCCTGAATCATCTCCCCAAAACTGCGCAGCCCTGGCTGGACGCCAATGCTGATAGAATCCGCCAGTTCGCCGCCAAACGCCGCTTCGCCGATTTTGTCTTCCTCGGCCAGGGTGCACACTATTGGCTGGCGCAGGAGGCCGCGCTGAAAGTCACGGAGATGTCCGCCTCGTACGCGCAGGCTTACCACAGCCTGGAGTTTCGCCACGGCCCGCGCTCGATCGCCGGCCGTGACACGCTGATCACCTTTTTCGTTTCCGACGCCGCGGCAAAGGAAGAAACCTTGCTCGCCGCCGAACTCAAGGGGCTCCACGCCGCAAATCTCATCATCGTGAATCGCGCCACGCCGGAACTGCGCGCCGCCAGCGACCTGCTCATCCCCCTGGACCTGGAACTGCCTGAATTTGCGCGCTTTGCCGTAACCGCCATTCCGGCGCATTTGCTCGGCACGGCCGTCGGCCTGCGCAAAGGTCTGGATCCCGACGCGCCGAAAAATCTTACGCGGGCGGTCGTTCTCGGCGCTACCGCCGTAAAACTCGCGGCGCGCGCGAAGCGCACGCACCGCGCAAACGCTGTTAACACGAGCGCCACCACCGGAGCGCGGGCTTGAGCGAAGCGTCCAGCACCCCGCGCCTTCGCCGGAGCCTCACCCTTTTCGACCTCATCCTCTACGGCGTCATCGTCATTCAACCCGTCGCGCCGATGTCCGTGTTCGGTGTCCTCAGCGACACCGGCCGCGGCCACGTGGTCACCGCCATNNTACGTCGCGCAGGAAATCAATCCCACCGTCGGCTTCGTTACCGGCTGGAGCATGGTCATGGACTATATGCTCAACCCGCTGATCTGCACGGTGTGGTGCGCCGGTCAAGCCGCGCAATTCGCACCCGGCGTCGCGCCGTGGATCTGGAAAATCTTCTTCGCGGTGGTTTTCACGTTGCTGAATTTGCGCGGCATAAAAACCTCCTCGCGGATCAACGCCGGCATGGCCGTCCTCATGGGCATGGTCGTCGTGGCCATTTTTGTGGCCGCCGCGCGCTATATTTTCGGCACGCAGCACAACGCCGCTTACTTCACCCGCCCGTTCTACGATCCTGCCACCTTCACATCTCACCGCCTTTTCGCCTGCACCTCCATCGCGGTTCTCACGTACATCGGTTTCGACGGCATTTCCACGCTCTCCGAGGAAGCGGAGAATCCGCGCCGCAATATTCTTTATGCCACGGTCATGACCTGCCTGGTGATAGGCGTACTCTCCGCGATCGAAGTCTACGTCGCGCAACTCATCTGGCCCGCCTCCGAGCCATTCCCGGACATCAACACCGCTTACTCGTACGTGGCGGGCCGCGCCTGGGCTCCGCTCTTCACTGTCGTAGGTTTCACCCTGCTGCTCGCCAACTTCGGTTCCGGCCTCGGCGCACAAATCGGCGCCGCGCGTCTCCTCTACGGCATGGGCCGCAGCAACGCCCTCCCAAAATCTTTCTTCGGCGAGGTGGACGAAAAAAATCGCGTGCCCCGCAACAACGTGTTGGTCGTNNTACGGCCTGGGCGCAGAGATGCTCAACTTCGGCGCCTTGATCGCCTTCATGGGCGTAAACGCCGCCGCGTTTCTCCGTTACTATGTGCGTTCCGAACAGAAAAAACTCGGCTTCCTCATTCCGCCGGTCCTCGGTTTCCTGATCTGCTTCGGCCTGTGGATCAATCTGAGCTGGCCCGCCATCATCGTGGGCTCGATCTGGATGGCCGCCGGTATCGCTTTTGGATTCTGGAAGACCGACGCTTTCCGCAAGCCGCTCTCGTTTGAATTGCCGCCGGAAGAATAATCCGTTTGCTCAACAGGTCGGATGGATTGTTTGCGGCCGTCTTGGGTGATCAAACTTCGCGCATTCTTGCATTCACTCCCGAGCAGGAAGGATGATGGTGCCACAGGAGACCCGCCGGTGAAGCGCCACGCCAGCAGCAAAACCTCCACGGTAACCATGCGCGACGTGGCCACGGCCAGCGGCTTTTCCTCCGCCACCGTCTCCATCGTGCTCAACAACGCGCCGCTCGCCCGTTACATCGCGGC
>PMOV01000095.1 GCA_003161195.1 Acidobacteriota bacterium
CTGCACGGTAGCATGGGAAATGCGGAATTGTCAAGATATTTTATCTTTGGGTATATCATTCGAATGAAATGAGACGCCCGGGTGAGACGCGCCGAGAAGGCCTAAAGAATTCCGGAACCGTCCTGTCGACCGCAGTGTCCTCAATCGTGCCCCGGAACCGAACACAACGAGAACCCGCCAAGACGGAGATTCATACCGCACAGCTCGCGGGATGGAAAGGCATAGGAGTTCCGGGGAAAGCGGAAAGATGGAGGCAAGAGAGACCCGGGCACAGAAAGCTGCGCGACGGCGCATCCACATTTATCGCAGACGCGCAATGAATGACATCTGGGAGCTTTTTGATTGACACGCAGGGTCCTCTCCAGTAACAACAGTGTACAAAATAGCGTAGAGATAGGAGCGCGTCCGATGAAAACGAGGCGGTCATGGCACTGGGCCTCGAGTATCTTTCTTTCGTACTTGCTGGTCCTGCCGACGGAAATGTCCGCCGCGCCGCAAGGGGCTGGCCAGCGGGCGGGCGAGGTTTCGCGCGTGATACCGGCGGTGAGCATCGGACGAGGGGGCAAAACCCTCAACGCCGCGGCGAAATCGGAAGTGGATTGGCAGGACCAGATCAATACGCAGGCGAACGCGCGCGCGCGTGTGCTGCTGGATGATGGATCGGTGTTGAACGTGGGCGCGGATTCCTCGATGCGGGTCGTAAAGCACGACGCCGCGGCGCAGCAAACCGAACTGGAGTTAACGTACGGCAAGCTGCGCTCGCAGGCGCAAAAACTCTCCCGGCCCGACGGAAAATTTGAAGTGCGCACGCCGGCCGGAGTGGCAGGCGTGGTGGGCACGGATTTTTACCTCGAGTACGGCAACGAACAGATGCAGGTGATCGTGTTTGAAGGGTTCGTGCGGGTGTGCAATCTTGCCGGAGATTGCGTGCTGGTTAAGCCCGGACAGATGACCAGCGTGCGCCACGGCGACAATTCGCCGCCGACGCTGGTGCAAGCGCCGCTCTCGATGTTGACGAGCGCGACGACGGATACCTGGAATGGCGGCAGTCTGGCAGTGGCAGTGCCGTCGGTGGCGGCGCATAGCGCCTGGTCCACGGTGTTCTTGATTGGGGCGCTGGCGGCGATTCCTGCGGTATTGGTTCCGGTGGTCGTGACGCGCAACCAGTCAACAACGCCCGCGTGCCAAGCGGTGCCGGGCGGCCCGCAGCCGCATTGCGTCAAATAAGGAATGCGTAAGGAACGCGGCGTGTCGCTTTCCGTATTCGCTTGCCTTGTCCCTTACTTCATCCGGGCGCGTTGCTTTACTGTACGTTGATCGTAATTTGCGACGTTTGCGTAGTGCTGCCCAGAGTTTCCGTAAGGGTCATCGTATACTGCCCCGCCGGCGCCGAGCCATGCGGTAAAGCGGCGTTGCCACACCCACCAACGAGAGCGAACGCCAAAGCGGCGGTCGCGAAGGCCCAGCGGACCTTGGGCATCCGAGCGGACGGCAGGCCGACGAGTAAGAGGCCTACCAAGCATGCGAGGACAATACGCCATCCGCGCGAGTCTGGGAGCAGGGGTAAGCGCAGGTCGAATACGGCCGTCGGTTGCGGCGTGGAATATAGAGTGACGGTAATCATGACTGAACCATTGGCTTTCAGATTTGTGGGGCACGGAGAGATCAAGCAACTGATCGTGGGGCTTGCGCAATAACTGTTCAGCACGCCCGCGAGACCGCCGACGGATTGCACGGGAAACGAAAAAGAATCGGTGCTGGTTGGCACGGTGATGCTGCCATTGACGCCGATGAGCAACCCTGCACCATTGACGGTGAAGACCTGGGCCGCCGAAGGGCCGGCGCTGGGGGCGGGGTTGCTGACCGAGACGTTCACCGGACCAGTTGCGGTCAGTTGGGAGGCTGGGATGGTGATGGTAATGGAAGTGCCGTTGGACTCCACTCCACCGGCATCGGCATTGGAACCGAAGGTGACGATGGCGCCGGAGACGAAGTTGGTGCCCGTGAGTGTCAGACTCACGGACTGCCCGATCGTCCCGCTGGTCGGCGAGATGGAGGTGAGCGTTGGCGTCGGATTGTTATTGGTGAGCGAAAATGACACGGACGCGTCCAGACTGGCAACCGTGGCGGTCACCGTGTAATTTCCGACGGACGCGTTGGCGGTGAAGATCCCTGAGGTGGCTACGCCATTGGCGTTGGTGATCGCGGTGTTGACCCCGCCGGCGAACGTGCCGCCCGGGCCGGTGGTCGGAGCGCTGAAAGTTACGGTCGCGCCGGCGACGGGAGCATTGCCGGCGTCGGTGACGGTTACCGCCAATGGTGCGGCAAAGGCCGTGCTGACGGTAGCGCTTTGCGGTGTGCCGCCGCTCGCGGTGATGTTCGCGGGCGCCAGCGTACCGGTGCCGGTGAGGTTGAGGGACTGCGGGGAGTTCGCGGCGTTGTCCACGAACGTAACGGTAGCGGTTCGCGCTCCACCGGCGGACGGTGTGAAGCCGACAACAATTGTGCAGGTGCCATTCGGGGCGATGACGTCACTGGGGAAGCAACTGCCCGCGGTTTGCAACAGGAAATCGCCGGCGTCGGCACCGGCGATCGGCCCAATGTTGGTAATGGAGAGATTGGCCGTGCCGGTGTTGGTGAGCGTCACGGTTATCGGAGCGGCGGCTGTTCCGACAGCCAGGGAGCCGAAATTTGCGGTCCCGGGATTGAGCGAAACTGCCGGCCCGGTCACCGGCACCTGCACCGTGAATACATAGGCCGCAATCGCGCCGATGAGCGGGCTGCTGCCACCGTTCGAGGTGCTCATGTTGGAAGTGGCATCCTGTCCGTCGGTGGCGTAGGCATACAAAATGTGTGTGCCATTCGGCAGTGGCTCTGGCGACGTCACCGTGTACCCTTCACCCGGGATGAACGTCGCCGCTGTCCAGGCCCCCTGCCAGCTATCGATCTGGGCATAAACGGCGTCCACCGCCGTAGCCGTCGGTGCGAAGGTGCTGGTGGCCGATAAAACGGCGGTAGGGGTCGGGCTGGTGGTGACGTTCCCAGGCAGAGGATTGATTGTCGTGGTAAGCGGGATGGCCTGCACCTGCTGTTCGGCGATAACCGTGACGCTTCCGGCGGACGCCGCGTTGGCCACATAAATCTTATTGGTCACCGGGTTCACCGCGGCGGCGATAAGGTTGTTACCCCCGGGAACGGCAATCGTGGAGGTGGCGTTTGTGAGGCCATCAATCACCGTGACATTGGTGGAGGTATAAGCCGCGACGTAGATTTTGTCGGTCACCTCGTTTACCGCCACGGCGGAGGGGTCGGTGCCGACCGCCAACGTGGCGCTGACGAGATTCGTGTTGGCATCGATCACCGTTACGTTGGCGCTTTCTTGGTTGGCCACATAAATCTGGCTCATGCTCTCGTCTACGGCCACGGCAACGGGATCTTGCGCGTTAGGGTCGGTGACGGTGGTGACGGCGTTCGTAGCCCCATCAATCACACTCACAGTGTTGAAGGTTCCGTTGGGTACGTAAATTTTGTTCGCGGACAAGTCCACCGCTACGGCTTGTCCACCCTGCCCGACCACCACAGAAGTGAAGGTGTTGGTCGCCCCGTCAATCACCGTTAAGTCGCCGCTTTGTGAATTGGCCACGTAAATCTTGTTGGTCACCGGGTTCACCCCCACAGCGTGGGGATCCTGGGCCAGCGGATCGGTCAGCGTAGTCGTGGCGTTGGTGGCGCCATCGATCACCGTCACGTTATTGCTGTTCTGATTGGCCACGTAAATGGTGTTCGTCACCGGGTTTACCGCCACTGCGTACGGACCCGTCGCGTTTGGATCCGTTACCGTGGTGGTGGCATTGGTGGCCCCATCGATCACGGTTACGTTGTTGCTGGTGAAGTTGGCCACGTAAATGGTATTGGTCACGGGATTCACGGCCGCGGCGGTGGGGGCCAACGCGTTGGCATCGGTTACCGTGGTGGTGGCGTTGGTGGCGCCGTCGATCACCGTGACGTTGTTGCTTCCGAAGTTGGGCACGTAAATCTGGTTGGTTGCGGGATTCACCGCGACGCCGAAGGCTTTGCTACCCGTCGCCACGGTGGCCGTGTTGTTGGTGGAGCTGTCGATCACCGTCACGTTGTTACTGGTGGCATTACCGATGTAAATCTTCTCGGTCACCGGGTTGACGGCCGCTGCCTCCGGGCCGGTTCCGACGGTGAGCGTCGTGGTGTTGTTGGTGGCTCCGTCGATTATGGTGAGGTTGCTGCTGTTGAAATTGCCGACATAAATTTGGTTGCTCGTGGGGTCTACCGCGATGGTATCGGGAAACGTCCCAGTCGCCACCGTCGCGGTGGCGTTGGTGCCCCCGTCGATCACCGTGACGTTGTTGCTTCCGGTATTGCTCACGTAGATTTTATTGGTCACGGCGTTCAGCGCTACGACGAGAGGCATAGTGCCGGCCCCGACGGTAGCGGTGTTGTTTGTGGCGCCGTCGATGACCGTCACGTTGTTGCCGCCGACATTGGGGACGTAAATTTTATTGGTGACGACGTTGACGGCAACGGCGGAAGGCATGGTACCGACGGCGACGGTGGAGGTGTTATTGGTGGCACCGTCGATGACCGTGACGTTGGAGCCGTGGCCGTTGACCACGTAGATTTGGTTGGTGACCGGGTCGAGCGCGATGGCAATGGGGAAGTTGCCGGCCCCGACCGTCGCGACGATGGCGTTAGTGGCGCCGTCAATTACGGTGACGTTGCCGCTGGTTTGGTTGGCCACGTAAATCATATTGGTGACGGGGTTCACGGCAACGGCAAAGGGCCCGATCCCGTTGCCGTTGGTTAGCGTGGTGGTGCTGTTGGTGGCGCCATCAATCACCGTCACGTTGTTACTGGCGAAGTTGGCTACGTAAATCTGGTTGGTGAGCGGGTTCACGGCTTCGGCTGAGGGCTGCATCCCGGTGGCGACCGTGGCGATATTGTTCGAGAGACCATCGATTACGGTCACGTTGTTGCTGGTGGCGTTGGCTACGTAAATCAGATTGGTCACGGGATTCACGGCCACGGTTGCCGGGTTCGTCCCGACGCCCAATGTGGTGATTATGGTTTGCGCGCGCAGCGGCGCGGCCACCGGCAGCGCTCCGGCCAGAGCCGCAAGGATCAACACCTTCCAGCGTCGCACAGCCTTTCCGGCCTTGTTCACGCGCATAACACCCCTCGCTTCTTGCCCTTGTTGACTACCCTTGTTGCCGCGTCGCGTCTGGTAGTCCAGGACTAGTCCAGGGCTCGACGCGGGACGTCCAATTACGCTTAATCAGCGGCCCAGCGCAGCGACCTGTGCCAAACAGACCAATTTCCCCGGCCATTTTTCTTCCAGGAGTGACTTTCTCTGTAGGGATATCCGAGCCGCTTTGTGGGAAACGGGTGCCGGAGACCCTCTAAGCGGGGTAGGGTATCATCGGCAAGCGCAGCAGGCGAGGAAAATTGAGTGTCTATCTCGAATTCCAATGGACCGTTGGCCGCAAGTCCACTTCTTCTCACTGCGCCAACGCCCACGTTTAGGCTCTTGATGCGCGCCTACGAAATTGACCCGAGTTTAGTTGGAAGCAGCGGCTCTCGGCTTGGCGCAAGTTACGCGAGCTGCGCCTGCGGAGCAGGCCGAAATTGAAACGTATGTGGAACAACTATGTTTTTGTCTAGTCTCAACAATCGAAAATAAGACATATATGGTGGAGGCGGGGGGAGTCGAACCCCCGTCCGAAAAGCGCTACGGCCTGAAGACTACATGCTTAGCTCAGTTCAGTTTTTTTCGCCCGCCGCGCTCAGAATGAGCAAGAAACGCAGCCGGCTAGTCCGATGGTTCTCGCCCGAGCCTTGCGGACCGAAAGGCTCGAGCCAGCCTGCTGAATGACGGTTGACCCCACGCCCGCAGGCAAAGCGTGGGCAACCGTTGCGCTTAATTAATTAAGCAGCAAGTGCCAAGTTGTTGTTGGCAGTTCTAGTTTCCAACCGATTACGGGCAGTTGGCTCCCGGCATGCCTTCAGGGCGCGACAGCTTCCGTCGAAACCGGGTCGCCCCCACAGGTTTGTCCTTTACACTTTTATTATACACCCCGGGGCAAGGCCATCCGCCCCCAGCCCCGGCTGCCACAATGATCGCTCGTTCACGCCCGCGCGTCCGGATTCTGGCGGTCAATAGTCCCCAAGAGCCGGCGACATAATGTTGTGAGTAGCATTTGGGTCGTTTTTGCTACAAATCAACCTTCCCGTTCGGGTTTTCCTTAGAGATACGGGCCCTGGACAAGGCTCGGTGTAGATATGCCTGTAGTCCGTGACTTCTGCATCTTTGGGGCAGCCCGTTTGTATCCCACCCCATGCTGTCGTATTCAACAAAATACACATTTCCGGCAGCGTCAGCGGCCAGTCCCGCCGAAACTTGAGAATCTATGCCCTGTAGGTTGTACCGAACATAGAAAGGCGACCTGAGAGCAAAGGCCATGAGGGCGCAGTCCGAAGATGCGTCTGCATTCTTTCCTACTCCGGCCTGTCCGCAGTTCAGGGAAACTCCGCCATGCCCAGAAAGCGAAAGAAGCTTCTTGTCCATAAGGTCCTTGCCGGCGGTTGGGAGAGCAGTCTGATTTAAGGGTGTGGGGTTCGAGGTGCATCCCGCAAAAAAGAGGAAACTCGACCACAAACTTAGGCCAAGGCTGTAAACGAACCGTGAGGTCCAACGCTCATGTGGGATCATTAGTGGCGATTAGTCTACTGGAATTTAGTGAGCCTAACGAAACCTCGGATGTTTGCCTCTAAACCTGCTGATAAACGCGGCGCTGAAAAGGTGCCAATCGCCGCCGTCCTTAAGCAATTCCCAGCTTCTTCTGCATCTCCTCCAGCGT
>PMOV01000012.1 GCA_003161195.1 Acidobacteriota bacterium
CCGGGTTCCGGACTATTCCGGGTGAAGGAAGTCTGTGTAGGCGAAAGGCCCGTCAATGCTGAGGAGGAGCGCGTCCTCTCGTGGAATTGCCCGGCATAGTCCTGGTCATAGATTTTGGAGGAAGGCGAGCAATCCATCGCCCGGTCGATAGCGGCCGGGCTTGCCGTTGAGCGGCGTGGTCTTTGCCAGAATCTCCTCCTTCATGGCGAGGTTGGCTTCGAGGTAGATCTGCGTGGTCTCCACGGACTCGTGGCCTAGCCAAAGAGCGATCACCGCTCGATCGACGCCCGCCTGCAACAGCCCCATGGCCATTGAGTGCCTGAGCACGTGTGGAGTGACGTGCTTCTTTCGGAGTGACGGGCAAGACTTGCAGGCGACGGCCACGTGCTTGGCCAGCAAGTCCGAGACACTGTCTGGGCTGAGGCGACTACCACGCGCAGTGGGGAATAGCGCTTCAGTGCGGTGCTTGGGCGGTTCCCTAATCCAAGCTCTGAGAACCGCAACGGCGGTCTTGGCAAGGGGCGTACATCGTTCTTTGCGACCCTTGCCTACGCAGCGGACGTGCGCTCCCCTTCCCAAAACCACATCGGCTCGTTGTAAGCCGGTCAACTCCGATAAGCGCAAACCGGTTTGAACGGCCAGCAGCAGCAAGGCGTGATCGCGGCGGCCCAACCAAGTCTGCTGGTCAGGAGCCTCGAGTAAGGCGTCGATTTCGGGGCGGTCCAGGAAGTGAACCAAGGTGCGCGTGTGACGCTTCCCCGGTATAGCTAGTACGCGTTGGATTTGAGCGGCGCGGGACGGTTCTTCATAAGCGGCATAGTGAAAAAAAGAGCGGATGGCTGTCAGTCGCAGATTGCGGCTGCGGATGCTAATCCCACGGTTCTTCTCCAGGTCATCCAGAAAGGCAGCAATCAACGGCGCATCCATCTCTTCAAACGCGAGCTTGGCAGGTGCCTTATGCAGCCGTTGCTGGGCAAAGTGCAGAAGCAGGCGAAACGTGTCCCGATATGAACCGATGGTGTGAGGACTGGCCTGCCGCTGATTCATGAGACGCTGGGTGAAGAAGCTCTCCAGCAGCGCAGCCAGCGTACCTGACGACTTCATGATTGCTTCTCCCAGTAATCCTCGAACCGTTTGACTGCCAGGCCCATCAACTCGGGAGAGGCGCTTAAATACCAGTAGGTGTCAGCTACGTGAACGTGCCCCAGGTACGTCGACAAGGCTGGCAGGCGGCGCTCTACATCTTGACCGGCCCGATACCACTGGACCAGGGTTTCCACGCCAACCGGTGACGAAAGTCGTGCAGACGCGGTCCATGACTATCCGAAGGGCCACGCAAGCCAATCTGCCGCGACAAGGCATAAAAGGTGCGCCGGATCTCAGCGCCGTCCAACCGCGTCCCGCGCCCGGATATGAAAAAGGTTGTCGGCCGTCGCCCCAGAAAACGATCCCGCCGGGATGCATAGTCGGAGAGCACCTTACGCGTCGAAGGATGAATGGGTACGAGACGGGATTTGCCAAACTTGGCTCCCCGAATGGTGAGAACACCTTTCTTTAGATCCACATCTTCTGTTTGCAGGTTGCGTGCCTCACTGATGCGCAGGCCCGCCACCGCCAGCAGCCCCAACAAACTGTAATAGGTCGGACCCCGCAGGCCGTGAGCGGACTGCAACCGCCGCGCCGCCTGGAGCAGGTTCCGGATCTCCTCGTTGCTGTACAGGTAGGGACGAGCCCGCCCAGGCCGGTAAGGCAGCAAACCGGGCGGCGGCACCTCGGTGCGGGAATCATGAGCGCTCCAATGGCGTGCAAAGCCGCGAACGAAACTGAGCCTCCTGGCCCATTCGGTGGGACGCGCATTCTTATCCTGCTGCGCCCATTTCATCGCCAGCGCAATTGTAATGTGTGTCGCGCGGCTCTGTTGGAGATACGCGGCGAACTGGATCAAGCCATTGTTGGCGTCCTGCAGTTTGAATCCCAAACTGCGGCGCAGTTCGACATACTCCTCGACCTTTTTTCGCCAACGGATCATCGAGCCCCTCCCGGCCAGGACAGAGCTAATGCAGCAAGCGAATCCAAGTCCACTTTGGCGTAAATCGCTGTGGTCTGCGGGCTGCGATGCCGGAGGAGTTCGCCGATCTCAGACAACGACGCTCCCTGCTTGAGCATCTGACAGGCGAGTGCGTGCCGGAACTGGTGGGCGCCTTTGCGTGGAGAATCGATTCCGGCCCGCTCCAGCGCGTGTCTGACCATGGAGCCAACTCCAGTTTGACCCTGGAAACCTCCCGTGGGCGCTTTCACGCGAAGAAAAACGCATCTGCTATTGGCAATCGGCCGGCCGCGTCGCAAATAGTCGGCGATTGCCGCGCCGACATCCCTTGGTAGCGGTAGTTGGGAAAAGCGGCCGGCCTTTCCCCGAACTGTAATCAACCCTTCTTTCCAATCCAAGTCTTCCAGCGTGAGCGCTCTGATCTCACCGGCGCGCAAACCCAGACGTGCCAGGATCAAGAGAATCGCGTAGTCTCGGCGACCCATGGCCGTTTTCCGGTCCACTGAGTTCAATACCTGCTCTACCTGATCAGGCGGAAGGGCGCGAGGCAAGGTCGACTGTCTCCAGTTGGCCACCGCCGGTATACATGCGGCCAGATCCTTTTCAATGTCTCCGCGATAGCGTGCGAATCGTAGAAACGATCTCAGCGCGGTCGTCATCAACTGGACCCGCTTGCTCCGGATGGTGCCGGCACGCCGCCGCACGAATCGCGTAACGTCCGCGGCACACAGCCGAGATAGATCGACTGGTCGGGCGCCAAAGCGTTCCGTCAGAAACTCGCTGACGAACGCCGTGTAAGCCGCCTGCGTTGTCGATGCGAGCGCACGTTCCTGTCGCAAGTAGAGACGAAATTCACTCTGCAACCGCTGCGCTGGTGTCGCCGCTGGCAACGCCACTGCCGCAACCACCCCTTGCCGCCTCAACAACTCCAGCAGTCGCTGCAAAGCGGACAGATCGTTTCTTGTCGGACGTCGATGTCGTGCTCGCGCGCGAAGGTATGGCCGGAACAACTCGGAGGTAATGCCCTGCGCCTGGATTCCACGCTTGGCCAACCAGCAGCCGAAATCGGCGACCAAACGGATTTGCACCTCTCTCGTGTGCTGGGCGTAGCCTTCGCCACGCATCTCGGCCTCGTAGGACTCGATATACGGACCCAAGGGGCCGTCCTGCTCGCAGAGTCGGTGTGCTCTGAAAACCTGCTTCATCGGTGTTCTCCTTCCAGACCAGACTGTCAGGAAAACGCCGCCGGACTATGCCGGGAACCCACTCGCGAAACTACCGCCAATCGGCCCGAACTTCAACTGACCCGGAATAGTCCGGAACCCGG
>PMOV01000075.1:0-461 GCA_003161195.1 Acidobacteriota bacterium
TATTCCACTTGGCTGCTGCCGGCTGTGGAGCGCGTTTTACAAGTGGCGGGCAAACGGCTTGATGAGGTGAACGTCGTCGCGGCTGCGGCTGGACCTGGATCGTTCACTGGGATTCGGATTGCGCTGACTACGGCGAAGGCTTGGAACGAAGTGCTGGGGGTTCCTATTGCGGCGGTGTCAAGACTGCAGGCACTGGCGAGGCAGGCACGGTTCGCCAAGATTGGGGCGGCTGGGGAGAAAGGCGCCTCGGGGCCACAGTTCGTGGTGGCTTCGTGCGACGCGCAGCGGGGTCACCTTTATGGCGCGGTGTATCGGTGCGGGAGCGATTCATCGCTTGGCAGGGTGGCCAGCTGGGAGCGCCTGGGCGATGAACGGGTGGTCAGCCCGGGAGAATTGATTGGGTGGGGTGGCGAGGAGGCAGGTGACGCGCCAATTGCATGGGTGTCGCTCGACCCTGGCTC
>PMOV01000075.1:509-13287 GCA_003161195.1 Acidobacteriota bacterium
GCCACGCGGCCACCGGCGGCGCAAGCGGCTCTGAGTTGCGATATCCGCCCGTTCGCGGCTGCGGACGCGGCCTTTGTGGCGCGCATCGCGGCCAGCTCCCCAGAAGCCGCCCATTGGCCGGAATCGAGCTATGCGGAAATGCTTGGCAGAGGGTATGCCGGATGGGTGGCAGTTGCGGGCGGGGCTGGTGGCATCATCGGCTTCGCGATCACCCGTAGCGTCTCGCCTGATGCCGAGCTGCTCAACCTGGCCGTCTTGCCGGCGGAACGGCGCAGGGGCGTGGCTGCCGCGCTGCTCCGAGCCGCTACCGAGGCATTGCGGCGACAGGGCATACAGCGTCTCTGGCTGGAGGTGCGATCTAGCAACGCCGCCGCCATCTCCTTCTACAAGAAGCATTTATTTCGGGTAACGGGGTCTCGACCACGTTATTACCGGAACCCTGAAGACGACGCGCTCTTGATGGAGCGAAATATTCACAGCCCGTAACTTCCTAAACCATCTTCCCACTTGACGCCGCAAATCCCGGTGCTATCGTGGCGGACATGGCTCCGTAACACACCATTCATCAAATCTCAGCGACGCAAGGAGGAGGACCGCATGGCCACCATCGCGCGCAACCCTCGGGACCTCGTGCTCGAGGCGAATGCCGCCTACCAACGGCTCGCCGAACAGCACGAACAATATGAAGCAGAGCTGCACAACATCTCGACCTCGCAGTTCCTCAGCAGTGAAGACCTCCTCGAAGAAATCCGACTGAAGAAACTCAAGCTCCTCGTGAAAGATGAAATGAAGGCGCTGGCGGCCCGGTTGCGCCAGGAGCAAGCGCCGCATTCGGAATAGTTTTGGGTAGAGCGGTAGAAGTCGCAGTTCGCAGGCAAAAACCTCTGTAGACGCCGCCAAAAGCAGCAAACGCTCTTATTGTAGTTAGCCGCCAGACAATCTCGGGTATTACCGACCGCCAAATCCGCGCGTGCCCTGTGGTATCTTCGTGTACGGCATGGTGAAAGAAGGCTACTACTTCGGAGTTCCCCCGCTGCTTCTTGCCGTGGCGTGCTATTTGGCGCACTGGACGGCGGCTGCAGTCATACTTCTGCTGTTCGGGCTATTTTGTCTTGCGTTTTTTCGCGATCCAGAGCGCGTGATCCCCGCGGATGCCGGCGCCATCGTATCGCCGGCGGATGGCCGGGTGGTCGTAGTTACGGAAGAAGAGCACGCGGGGCGCCAGGGAACGCGCATCAGCATTTTTCTGGCGATCTGGAACGTACACGTGAACCGCTCCCCAGCGGCGGGGACGATCACCAAGTTCGACTACCAGCCCGGACGGTTCCTCGCGGCGATGCGCGCAGAAGCTTCGGAGCAAAACGAGCAGAATATTTTCACGCTGGCGACAGCCGACCCGGCGGGTGAATCGGGCAGCAGCGCGCAGAAAGCCGCAACACAGGAAATCGTCTTCAAGCAAATTGCCGGCTACGTGGCCCGCCGCGTGGTGGCGTGGAAAAAACTGGGGGATACCGTGGCGCGCGGCGAACGTATCGGCTTGGTGCGCTTCGGCTCTCGCGCGGACGTGTGGCTACCCTTGGGCTCCCGTGTGCTCGTCAAACCCGGTGACCACGTTGCCGGCGGCTCGAGTATTCTCGGCTTCCTTCCCGTCCTATCGGAAATCGTGGCGGACGCTCGCGGCGCGCAACAATCCCTTGGCCAGCTGGCACCGGCAGCGCCTGCTGCAAATCATTCGGACGCCCATCTCACCGCCGCAGGCCAGCCCAAGCGATGACCCCTGAAACTGAGCAACACGAAATACCGTTCCAGGAGCGCCGCTTCAAGAATCCCCGCATGCGCCGGGGCATTTTTCTGCTGCCCAGCTTATTTACCGCGGCCAATCTGCTCTGCGGGTACTACGCGGTAGTGGCGGCCATCGTCGGCGGCCACGATGATTTCGACCACGCTGCCAAAGCCATCGGGTTGGCCATCGTCTTCGATTCCATGGACGGCCGTGTGGCTCGTATGACCGGCACGAACACCGAGTTTGGTGTGCAGTTCGATTCGCTGGCCGATGTGGTGAGCTTCGGCATTGCCCCCGCAGTCCTGGCTTACACCTGGGGCGTGCGCGATCTGCCCGGCGTAGGGCGAGGGGAGTTCAGTCATTTGGCGGAATTCGGCTGGATCGCCTGCCTGGTCTTTCTGGTCTGCTGCGCGTGGCGACTGGCCCGCTTCAACGTGCAAGGCATGGCTCCCGGAGGCTCAAAGTTTTTCGTCGGTATGCCGACGCCCGCCGCCGCCGGCGTCATCGCCGCACTCATCCACGGTTTCAAATACCCGCTGCACGATTATCGCTGGTCGATCCTCTGGCTGATATTGCCCATCGCCCTGGGCGCGCTGATGACCAGCACCATCCGTTACTACAGCTTCAAAGATCTGCCGTGGTCGCGCAAACAGCCCTCGCTGGGCATTATCGTCTTGTTAATTCTGTTCGGTGTGGCATGGATCTATTCCGAATATTTCCTAATGATCTTCGCGTGCTCTTACGCGGCCATTGGTGTGGCGCTACATGTCGTGCGGTTCCTTCGCCAGCGCCTGGTGCACCGGGCGGCCACCTGAAACGATGTCCACGAAACCCAACCCCACGGCAATGCGTGACGCGCGCCGCATCGTCATCGCCGGCGCTTCGTCGCTGCTTGGCGCCGAAGTGCGCGCAGTGCTCGAGGAAAGCCGCCTGGCCGATGCCGACATCCGCTTGCTTGACGAACCGCTAGCCGCAGGCCGTCTCATCTCCGCCGGAGGTGAACCGGCGATCATCCTGCCGGTGGAAGACGACGCGTTCGAGCGAGCGCAAACCGTGTTCTTTACCTCGAGCGCCGAGTTCACCCGCGCCAACGTGGGCCAAGCGGCGCAGCATGGCGCCACCATCATCGATCTCTCGGGAGGTCTGGTGGAAGATCCCGCTGCGGTCGCGTGGTTTCCCAAGCTCGATCGCCTGCGGGGCAGAGAATTCGGCCGCGGCCAGCGCAGGTACGTGGTGCCCTCCGCCGCGGCCACCGCCGCGACACTGCTGCGCCTGGCACTGGTGAAGCTGGAATTCGAATCACTGGCCATCGTGTGTTTCCAGGCGGCATCGGAAGCTGGGCGTGCCGGCATCGAGGAGCTAGAGACGCAGACCGGCCAGTTGCTGTCGTTTCAGGGCGTGGGCCGCCCGGTTTTTGATACGCAGGTGGCCTTCAACATGGTGGATCGCTTCGGACCGGCCAGCGCCCCGGATCTGCACGTGGCGCGCGAACGCATCCTGGCGGAAATTAAATTGTGTCTGGGTACGGCGGTCAGCCCACCGGCGCTGCAGTTGTTGCATGCCCCAGTGTTCTACGGAACGACTTTTACCGCGTGCTCCCGGCTCGGCGCCAATTCCGGCAGCGCTTCCACGGAACAAATCGTCAGCGCCTGCACGGAAGCCGGGTTCGTCTTCGCGGATGGCACGCAGGCGCGGCCGAGCAACGTCAGCGTTGCAGGCGAAAGCACGCTGCAACTCGCAGTGCCCGAACTGGACACCTCGGCGCCGGGAGCCTGGTGGTTCTGGGGCGCGGCCGACAATTTCCGATTGCCCGCGACTCATGCCGTAAAATTAGCGGAGATGCTCTCGTGAACCGCGGAAGCGCTCTTCGCGCGCTATCTCTTTCGCTCTTACTGCTGGTGTGTGTCGCCGGCTGCGGCTATCACGTCGCCGGCAGCACCAGCGCGCTGCCCAAAAACATCCACACCATCGCCGTTCCGGCGCTCGAAAACAAAACCGCCGGCTATCGCATTGAGCAACGGCTGACGGCCGCCACGATTCACGAATTTCTGATCAAGACGCCGTACCACATCGTCTCCGAGCCAGAAAATGGCGACGCCGTGCTGACCGGCAAAGTGCTGCAGCTCGAAGCCGTCCCGCTGCTCTTTTCCCCCACCACGGCGTCCAATCCCACCACCAGCCGAGCCACCACCATGCTGCTCACGGTAAAGTGCGAAATTACGCTGACGGATCGCACCAGCGGCAAAATTCTGTATCACACGGACAATTTTGTTTTCCGCAACGAATACGAAATCTCGACCGACGTTAAGAGCTTCTTTGAAGAGCAGGATCCGGCCCTGGAGCGCATTGCGCAGGATTTTGCGCAGCGCCTGGTGGCCGCGGTCACGGAGAATTACTGATGGCGCGAGCTTCGACGGAAGATTTGCTGGCGCGCCTGAAAAAAGGCACCGCCATTCCGGCTATTTTGCTGCTAGGAGAAGAGCCGTACTTGCGCGACGCGTGCCGTGCGCAACTGATCGACGCTTTTGTGGACCCGGCCAGCCGCGCCTGGGCGCTTTCGCGGTATTCCGCCGAGCGCGGCGAAACGCAGCAGGCACTGGAACAAGCGCAGACCTTGCCCATGCTGGCCACAAAACAAGTCGTTTTTTTGGAAGATGTGCAAGGGCTCGAAGAGTTGGGCGACAAAAAGCGCGACGCCGCGCTGGAACAACTCGAACATTATTTTCAGGATCCCGCCCCCTTCACGGTTCTGGTGCTCGAAGCCAGCAAGCTGGACCAGCGTATGAAGCTGGGCAAACTACTGCTGGAAAAGACGCTGGCCGTGGACGTTGGACTGGGCGATAACCCGGAGGAGCGGCTCAGAACCGCCGTGAGGCTCGCGCGTGAAATGGCAGAAAAAGAAGCCGTGACCTTTGAGAAAGGCGCCGCCGAAGATTTGGCCGAGTTCGTATCCGCAGACCTACAGCGGCTGAAAACTGAAATCACCAAGCTCGCGACGTATCTGGGTTCGCGGAAAGAGATTCGCCGCGCCGATGTAGCCACTATGGTCATCTCGGAAAAGACCACCACCGTTTGGGAACTAGCCAACCTGCTTGCGAATCACCAGTCGCGCACGGCGTTAGAATTTCTGGATCGGCTGCTACGCGAAGGCGAACCTCCGCTGGCCATTCTCGGTGCCATCACCTGGATGTACCGCAAAATCGTAGAGGCCAGCGAAGTGCGCGGTGCGACGAACGGCTGGCAGGCGGCGCGCGCGCTCGCCATGCGGCCCGAGCAAGCGGAAATCGCCTTACAAGCCGCGCGCAAAATTCCCAAACAAAAGCTCCTCGCCGGGCTAGAGTCTCTGCAATATGCCGACGATCGGCTAAAGCGGGGAAGTGAAGATGCGCGCGCGGTGATGGAGTTCTTGTTGGCCGGCTTGGCGGCCTGAAAGGCTGACGCCGCAGCTTGCTCTGTTAGAGTCCGTGGGAAAGCGGCGGCGACATTCTCAGGCGTTTTTATTCGCGGCCGCCGCTCGGCGCACGCGATTGCGATTGCCGCACCTGGGGCCAATGCCAACGCATCTTATGCCGCATTGCAAAACCGGCGCAGCCCCCAATCGCCTGGCGGTGATCGCCGCGTTCGCGTCCACGTACATCATCTGGGGTTCGACGTACCTGGCCATCCGTTACGCGGTGGAAACCATTCCGCCGCTGTACGCTGCCAGCACGCGCCATCTGGTGGCGGGCTCGATCCTGTTGGCGTGGTGCCTGGCGAAGCGGTTGCGCCCTACGTGGGAACAGTTCCGTGCCAGCGCGGTCATTGGCTTCTTATTTTTTCTGCTGGGACACGGCTCGCTGCACTGGGCCGAAACACGTGTGCCGACCGGTGAAGCTTCGCTGCTAATCGCCAGTGAACCCATTCTGGTTTTCGTCATCGCGTCCGTGGCCATGCGCAAATGGCGGGTGAATGTTTCGCTGCTGGCGGGCGTATTCCTGGGATTGGCCGCCGTTGGCCTGCTCATGGGCCACAGCTTGCTGGTGGCTGCGCCCGGCATGGCGCTGGGCGGCTTCGCGATTCTTTTCGGCGCTACGGCCTGGTCGGTGGGAATCGTTTATTCCCGGCGATCAAAACTATCGGGAAGTCCGTTGTTGCTCTCCGCGCTTTCGCTACTCTGCGGGTCGGTCATGCTGGCGATTACGGGGACGCTCTTCGGCGAGTATCGCGGCTTCTCGCTGGCGTCGGTGACCACGCGCTCCTGGTGGGCGTTGGCGTACTTGGCGGTGTTTGGGTCGGTGATTACCTTCACCGCCTACAACTGGTTGCTGGTGCACTTCTCGCCCACACTGGTCTCGACGCACACCTACGTGAATCCTATCATCGCGGTGCTGCTCGGCTGGTGGCTGGCGGGAGAGAAGGTCACCTGGACTGAGGTGTTTGCGACGGCGGGCATCATAGCGGCCGTCATGCTGGTCGACCGCGGCACGAAACAGTTGAGGCGCGATTCGCCAAGAACGGTGGAAATTTAGCAGTCGCCGATCGCGCGCGAATTATTTCTTGGCGATGACGATGGACGCTCGGGTGGTTTCCCAATCGAGGTTCATGGTGCAGCCGCTGGCGGACTTGTCGAAGCCGATAATGAAATTTTCTACGGCAGAGGGCAGGGAACGGGGGGTCATCTCCACGCGGGCGAAATCGCTGTCGGCGCCGGGATACGGAACGCCCCACTCGCCGGTTTTCTTGCTGATGATCAGCGTCCACTTCTCTTTGTTCGGGATGGTGAAAATGGTGTAGCTGCCCGCCGGGACGGTTTTTCCGCCGACGGTCAGGTCAGCGTCGGTGACGAAGGTGGTGGCTTCGTTCGCTCCGGCGCGCCACACTTCGCCGTAGGGGACCAGGCCGCCGAAAATGGTGCGGCCTTTGGCGCGCGGGCTGGAGTAGTTTACGGTGAGCGTTTTGCCGCCGCCGAGATCGCAGGAGGCGGTTGCCGGCGGGCTGGGACGCGGTTTCTTTTCTTGTGCGGCGTGGACGCCGGCGAAAACTCCGAGAGCTAGAACGCAGAGCGCGATGAGAATGGCAACGTTTTTCATGAGACGGCCTCCAGGCGAATGCAGGTAGTCTAGCCTAAGACGCAGAAAAGTCTAAGGGAGCAACGCGTGGGGTGCCGGTCCGCTGTGCGCGGGGGGCATGGCGCTGGCGGTCGTGAGGCGTTCGTCAAGGGTGCCGATGGAGTCTCGGGGCTAAGCCGCCATACGGGAGAATGGCGTTTCCAGGGAAAAGCCGGGATTGAGCCACGGTTGAGCAGTTACAATTCTTTACACGTTTGTAAGAATTGTGTTAGCCTTGGTTAGTCGAAGAGAAAAGAAAAAAATCAGGGAAACGACGGAGACGGGCACTTGAGCGCAACGAAATCAGTGTTGATCGAACANNCGGCGCGGCTTGATCATGATGGTGAACAAGCGGCGTCGTCTGCTGGACTATCTTAACCGCCGCGACCCGGTAAGGTACCGCGAGATTGTCGATCGTCTTAGTTTGCGCAAGTAACCGGCCCTTGGAGTTCGGGGGAGCCGGCTTTTTTTTGCGCCAATGCACAATCACAATTGTACGGAAGCGTCCGGAGTTTGGGACGCCGCCTCTCGTGGTGTAGTTTAGCGGGTTTCGTAACGCCTGCCTATTTTCTCGCCTCTTCTTCCAATGCGAAGTTTGGATTGTTTTATTGCGCTGGGCTGCTTTTTGGCGAGCCCGGTCGCAAAGCGAACTAGAGTTGCACCCTGCTCCGCGCGAACGCGGGGCAAAAGGAAAATAAGTTATGGCTGACAAGAACACGATTCCCGTACCACACAGCGTGACGGTGGAAGTTGGGGGGCGTACGCTGACGCTCGAAACGGGCAAGATTGCCAAGCAGGCCAATGGCGCCATTGTGGCGCGCTATGGCGATACCGTGGTGCTGACCACCGCGTGCATGGCGACCACACAGAACGACCGCGACTTTCTGCCGCTGACGGTGGACTACAAGGAAAATACCTACTCCGCGGGAAAAATTCCCGGCGGATTTTTCAAGCGCGAAGGACGGCCTTCGGAAAAGGAGGTTTTGACTTCGCGGCTGATTGACCGGCCGATGCGGCCGTTGTTTCCAGAATCCTGGCGCAATGAGACTCAGGTGGTTTCCATGGTGCTCTCCGCGGACAGCGATAATGACCCGGACGTGATTGCGGTGACCGGCGCTTCGGCGGCGGCGTATTGCTCGGACCTTCCGTTTACCACGCCGATCGCCTGCGTGCGCGTGGGCATGATCGAAGGCAAGCTGATCGCCAACCCGACGGTGACGGAGCAGAAGAAAAGTTCGTTGAATATCGTGATCGCCGGGACGGAAACGGCCATTGTGATGGTGGAGTCCGGCGCGCTGGAAGTTTCGGAAGAATCGGTGGTGGAGGCCCTGGAATTCGGGCACGCCAACATCAAGAAGATCGTTGGGGCCATCAAGGAACTGCACGCGAAGGTGGCGCCGAAGAAGGTCACCGTAGCGCCGCTGCCGTTCGACGAGGCGTTGTATAAGGAGATCGACAAGAAGTGGGGCGCCAAGTTGCACGACGCGCTGGACACCCAGAAGCACCCGAAGAAGGAAAGCTACGAGCTGGTGGATGCCATCAAGGCGGAGCTCAAAGCTTCGATTCCGGAAGAGGATGAAGATAAGCTGAAGCTGGCCAAGCGCGCGTTTGAAAAGCTGCGCGAGACGATTTTCCGCGACGACGTGCTAAACAAGAAGCGCCGTCCGGACGGACGGGCGTTCGACGAGATCCGGTTCATCTGGTGCGAGGTGGGAATTCTGCCGCGCGTACACGGCTCGGCGCTGTTTACCCGCGGCGAGACGCAGGCGCTGGCAACACTGACGCTCGGCACCAAGGAAGATATGCAGCGTCTGGACTTGCTGTTCGAGCACGACCAGTTCAAGCGCTTTATGCTGCACTACAATTTCCCGCCCTTCAGCGTGGGCGAGGTAAAATTCCTGCGCGGACCGGGGCGGCGGGAAATCGGTCACGGCGCGCTGGCGGAACGTGCGCTGGCGAATTTGCTGCCGGCGAACGAATCGTTCCCCTACGCCATGCGTTTGGTTTCGGACATTCTCGAATCGAACGGTTCCTCGTCGATGGCCACCGTTTGCGGTGGTTCGTTGGCGCTGATGGATGCCGGCGTGCCGCTCAAGGCGCCGTGCGCGGGCATTGCGATGGGCTTGGTCGTTGAGGATGAGAAGAAATATTCCATCCTGACGGACATCGCGGGCGCGGAAGATCACTACGGCGATATGGACTTCAAGGTGGCCGGCACGCGCGACGGCATCACCGCGTTGCAGATGGACATCAAGGTCCTCGGCGTCAGCATTCCGATGATGCGCGAGGCGCTGGCGCAGGCCAAGAAGGCGCGCTTGCAGATTTTGGACACCATGGAAAAGACGCTCAGCAGCGGGCGCGCGCAGATCTCGTCGTTCGCGCCGCGTTTGTACAAGCTGAGCATTCCGCAGGACAAAATCCGCGACCTGATCGGGCCGGGCGGAAAGAAGATCAAGTCGATTATCGAAGCGACTGGCGTGAAGATTGACGTGCTGGAAGACGGCACGGTGCACATCTTCTCGACCAGTGGAGCGGGCGGGGACGCGGCGTTGCAGATGGTGCGCGACGTTACGGCCAGCGCGGAAATCGGCAAGACGTATCTCGGCAAAGTGGTGCGCCTCGCGGAGTTCGGCGCGTTCGTGGAGCTTTTCCCCGGCACCGACGGCTTGCTGCACATCAGCGAAATTTCCGAGCATCGCATCCGCGACGTTCGCGATGAACTGAAACTGGGCGACCAAGTGCTGGTCAAGGTGCTGTCCATCGAAGGGAATAAAGTCCGGCTGTCGCGCAAGGCGTTGATCAAGGAAGCGCGCGAGAAGCAAGCCAAAGCAGCAGGAGCATCCGGCGCGGCGCCGAGCGGTGATGGGGGACAACACACCTCCGAACAACACGGCGAGCACGAGGCGCCGGTGGGCCACGGCGGCGGTGACGACCGTTCCGGCAGTGGCGAGTAGGTTCTCGTTCAAGCACCAAGGAAAACGAAAGGCTCGGGGAATTCTTACCGGGCCTTAGTATTTGGACCTCTGACTGAGACGCAACGGAAAGCAAAGAGAAAAATAGAAATAAAAAATCAAAGGCGCGCGCCTCAGAAGGCGGCCGCTACAACGGCGCAGAATTCAAGCGATCATGAGAGCCGCGGGGTTTTCTCGGGCGATGGCCAGGAGTTTCAGTGCGGCTTGGCGTGGGCGGCGGGTACCTTGCTCCCAACTGCGAACGGCGTTGGGACTGACGTTCAGGTAGGTTGCGAAGAGGGTTTGGCTGGCGTTGAGTTTGTGGCGGATTTGGCGGACTTCCTTGGCTGAAATCTGTTTGGGACGCGACGGGATGGTGGCGACCCTTAGATCCACGGGCAGGCCGCGCTC
Organism: Acidobacteriota bacterium; assembly: GCA_003161195.1. Taxonomy (GTDB): domain Bacteria; phylum Acidobacteriota; class Terriglobia; order Acidiferrales; family UBA7541; genus Acidiferrum. The sequence goes on from PMOV01000075.1 coordinate 10,742, forward strand.
GTAAGCGGAGGCGTCTTGAAGTGCTTCGCGCAGGTCGTCGAAAACGTTCACTTTTTTCGTCTTGGGCATATTAACCCCTCGCTTCTCGCTTGATTTGCGCGGTCCAGGCGCTGATCTGCTTGCGCTGTTCCGCGGTGATGTCTTCTTGCTCGTTCTTGTCCAGCAGAATCAACAGATGGATGTGCTCGCGACTCTCGAGAAATAAATACAGGTAACGATATCCGCCACGCTTTCCTTTGCCGCGTCCCGGATTGGCGATTCGCGCTTTGCGGACTCCCCCTGTGCCGGGAATTACGGCCCCACGGTCAGGCTTCTCTAGAAGGTCTCCTTGAATCGCGTCCAATATCTCGTTGGCGGCGTCGCCTGCCAGGCGCTGCAGCGTTTGCGTGAACGAACGAGATTCAATAAATACCACATTGAGATAGTACTACAATGGGGTAGTAGGTGCGGAAATTGTCGAGAAAAGTCAACGGCACCCGCCTCAGAAGGCGGCCTCTACGAAGGCGCACAACGCGCGGATTAGGGTTTTAAGGCTGGGGCGTAGGAGGCGCCGGCGCTTTTTCTTGCGGCTTCGATGCCGTTTTGGATGTTGGAATCCCAGTCGAGGTGCGAAACTTTTGAGTCGTGGGCGGCCTGGTAGTAGCGCAGAGCGTCCGCTGGGCGGTTTAGCTGCTTCAGGCAAAGGCGTCCGGCCGAGAGCAGCGCCAGGATGGATTGCCTCTCCGTGGGATAGGCCGCGGCCAGGTTAGCGTATTCGGTCACGGCACGGTCGAAGTCCTCGCGGGTCTCCGCTAGGCGGCAAATGTCCAGCCAGGTGGCGGCGGGCATGCGCTCTCCACCCGCATTGAGATACTCCTGAAAATCCTGCCATGCGGCTTCGGAGTCTTGCGCTTTCAGGTGCAACTGGCAGAGTTTCACCATCGCTTCGAGATGCGCGAGGATGTTGTTTTTGCGCCAGTAAATTTGCGAGAGTAGCGTGTAGCCTTCGACAGAGTCAGGTTTGGTGGCCAGGTAGGTCTGCAATGTCGCGGCGGCTTCGTCGAGCTTGCCGTGTTCCATGGAATCGGTGGCTTGCACAATGGGGGCGTCGGCGGTCCAGGTGACTTTCGCTTCTATCGCGGAGTCTGCTTTTTGTTCGATGCCAGAATATTTTAGCCCCAGGGCCGCCAGTGCACCGAAGACGAAGCCACCGACGTGCGCCCAGTGGGCCACGCCGGAACCTCCGCCGAAGCCGAAGAAAATTTCCGAAAACAACCACAGCGGCAGTAGCCAGTAGGAGGCGGCCTTGAAGCGGATGCCTTTGCCCAAGGCGAAATTAGTAAGGCTGCGCAAGCCCAGAATGACCGCTACTTCGATTTTCGTATTCGGAAAGCGCACCAGGAAAGCGCCCATGAGCGCAGCGACAGCTCCCGAGGCGCCCAGCGTCGGCACGAGGCTGCCGGGATTTAGCCAGGCGTGGAACTGCAAGGCCACCGCTCCGGCGATCAAATAAAAGATGGGATAGATGATGCGGCCCCAGGTGTCTTCCAGGATGGCGCCGGCCAGCCACAGGAACCACATGTTGCCGATCAGGTGCAGCCAGCCGGCGTGCAGAAAATTGGCGGTGAGGTAACTGATCGCCGTGGGATGCGCGGGGACGAACGCGTATTTGTCGAGGAAGCTGTTTTTCTCGAGGTCCGCCCACTGCTCGCCGAGCGCCTCCATTTCGGCCTGCAGCTTGACGGGATCTTCCATGAGGCGCATTTTGGCATCCCAGGCGTCTTCCACGTCGCGATTGGGATTTTTGGCTTGCTCCCAGATTTCCGGGCTTTTGGATTTGAATTGGGTGATGAACTCCTCGACGTTGGCGGGTTCGGTGAGCTCGGGATGCGCGGCAGCCAGCATGATGATGTGCGCGCGCACCTGAATGCGTTGCGGGTTTTCCGCGTCGATCTGGCCGTGTGTGGCCAGGAAAATGCCAAGATTCAGAACCACCAGCGCGATGGAGATGATCGGCCAGCGGCGCCCTTCATTGTTCTCGTGACGCAGCGGGAGGAACATATTTTATGGTCCCCTCGAATTCGTGAATTAGAGAGCGGAAGCTGGGGACAGTATACGAGGCGCCTGGGGAACGACGTTCTCAGCCACTTGAGGGGTTATGGCCAAGTAGTAACTTGTCCCAGGGACGAGGAAAGCTTTAGATCCTGTGAAAACGGGGCGTTCTAGTGGGCGGCGACGCGGCTCTTGGTGTTATGGATGGCGTCGAGCGCGCCCCAGAGCGCGTCGAGGGCTTCGTTGGTGGTAGCTAGAATTTCGTCGTGGTCTTCGGTAGCGTTCTCGAGGAGCCAGTTGCGCCAGGCCGCGCGATGGGCTTTGTCGGCCTCTTCGTGAACCTCGAAGTAAGCAAGCGCGGCGGGCTGGGTGATAGCGTAGTGATTCTTCAGCCCGTCGATCTTGGTGGAGGCAATTTCGGGGACCTGCGCCTCGTAGGCGTATAGGGCGGCGACGGCTTCCGGGATAGTGCGGTCACCGCAGATTTCGCGGAAGGTTTGCACGACGTTTTGCGT
>PMOV01000024.1 GCA_003161195.1 Acidobacteriota bacterium
TCGTCGATGTACACAATGCCCTGGAAATACGCGTGGACGCGCTCCACGACTTTCGGCTTCACCTCGAAGATGTAGCAGCTGATCTCGTCAAGCTGGTCCTTGCCCAAATATTTCATGCTGTATTTCGCAAGTTGGGTGGTGGTCAGCGGAAACTGCGGGACGCGATTGAGCGCTTCAAAATCCTCCGATTCGAGCTGCATGTGCTGCAGCGTCGATTTCGGGTGTTCGATCACCTTGTCGAAAACCGTGCCGTCCGCGTCGCGGCTCGGCTGCGTCACCATCAGGTATTCGCCGGAAGGNNGCGCGCCAGAAAATACGTGTCTTCCTGTTTGGACAGCCGCTTGAGCACTTCGTCGACCGGCACCGTCGTCGGCTCGCCGGGGTCCGAGGTGTTTCCGATGCGCGCCACGCGATGCTCCGGCGGCGCATCCATGGGTCCTTCAGGCGGCTGTTGCGCGCTAACCACTGTGCCGGCCACCAGCCAGCCTGCGAAGAGCAGTACGAGGCGCGCGGCCCAGTTCAAGGCGCGCTTCGCATACGGTGTGGTCTTTGGCACAACTCTTCGGTGCGTGCCTTGCGTACTTCGCGAGAATGACTGCACGTTCATGGACATTTGGATGCTGCAAGCCGCCGCCGGCGTTTCCTTAGGTCGTCAAGCACGACCACAAGTCTACCGGAACGCCGACGACTTTAGCGCATGCGCATCCTGTTGCCTGCACCGCAACGTGGCCGATCCGCGCGAGCACGAAATCTTCCACGCCTCTGTTACAATTTTACGTTCCGTGAACAGCGTGCAACAAGCCAGGCGGTACTTCGTTTCGGGAGGCGTGCAGGGCGTGGGTTTTCGCTATTTCACGCAACACGCCGCCGCGAAACTATGCATCAGCGGTTACGTGCGCAATTTGCGCGACGGCCGCGTGGAAGCCTTCGCCTGCGGGACGCCGGAGCAGTTAGCGCAGTTCCGTGCGCAGCTCGAATGCGGCCCGCGCTTTGCCAGCGTTCGCGAGGTGCTGGAGCAGGAAGCCGCGCTCGACGAGCGTTTTAGCATCGGCTTCGCCATCGCGCACGAAGACTAGGGTAAATTGGGCAAAGGCGAGGGCACGATAGTTCGTGCCCTTCTTTTGTGCCTTCGCGATTGTGGAAGCGGCATCTATGTTTCGCGACGCGTTTCATGAAACCTAAGGAGCGTTGATGGACGACCTGAAGAAACTGATCCGCGAAGTGCCCGATTATCCGAAACCCGGCATCCTCTTCTACGACCTGACCACGCTGCTGAAAGACAAAGCCGGCTTCCACAAGATGATTGACCGCCTCTGCGAACACTACAGCGGACACACTATCGACATCGTTGCGGGTATCGAAGCACGCGGGTTTATCTTCGCGCCGGCGCTGGCCTACCGGCTGGGCGCCGGATTTGTTCCCGTGCGCAAGCCGAAGAAGCTGCCGGCAAAAACTTCCAGCATCACCTACGCCCTCGAATACGGCACGGATACGCTGGAGTTGCACGAAGACGCCATTCAGCCCGGACAGACGGTGATCATCTGCGACGATCTGCTGGCCACTGGCGGTACGGCCGCAGCGACTGCCAAACTTATCCAGCGCCTCGGTGGGACCGTGGAAGGCGCGGCCTTCGCCGTCGAGTTGACGTTTCTGAACGGGCGATCGCGCCTCGCCGATATGGATATTTTCTCGCTGATTCAATACGACAAGTAGCGGCGCGAAAAGCGGTGCTGGGAAAATGTCGGCGGATTGAGAAGTTGAGAGAACGTTGACCCTGGTCTTTGTCGCGAGTTCACTTGGCCTTTGCAGAACGTTGGCGGCGCGCCTCGAAGAGCACTACGCCTGCGGCGACCGAAACATTCAACGATTTCACTGGCCCGATCGTCGGCAGCGACACCACAAAATCGCAGCGCTTGCGCGTCAGTTCGTGCAGGCCTTGGCCTTCTCCACCCAGTACGATTCCCACCGGCGAACTGAAATCCGCCTGCGTGTAGTTTTGCTCCGCCCTTTCATCGAGGCCGATGAGCCAGTAGCCAGCCTCTTTCAACTCTTCCATGCTTCGCGCCAGGTTGGTCACCTTGGCTACTGGCAGATGCGCTAGCGCCCCAGCGGAAGCGCGGGACACCGTGTCCGTTAATCCTGCAGCACGACGCTCCGGGATGACCACGCCGTGTGCGCCTGCAGCCAGCGAAGTGCGAATGATCGCGCCCAGGTTGTGCGGGTCTTCGACGCCGTCGAGCAGCACGATCAAGCCCTTCTGCGCATCGCTGGCCGCCGCAGCGATAATGTCTTCCAGCGTGGATGCGGGGCGCGCCGCTGCCATGGCCACCACGCCTTGATGATCCTTGGAGTTGGCCAGTCGGTCGAGTTGGCCGCGATCCTCGAAGCGCACTGGGACGCCTTGCCGTCGCGCCAATTGCACGATCTCTTCGGCGCGCGTGTCCTGGCGGCCTTTGGCGATGACGATGCGGTCGAGTGGGCGACCCGCTTCGAGGGCTTCGCGTACCGCGTGTATTCCGGTTAGGTGGTCCATGCGCGAATAGTCTACTAGAAGAGCGAATCAGCAGCCGCGGCGGGTGATCTCTGA
>PMOV01000041.1 GCA_003161195.1 Acidobacteriota bacterium
TTTTCTTCGCCGGGCGCCAGCAAGCCTCGTTCGCGCGCCTGCTGAATCTGGATTTGCAGCTCTTCGGTGGTGTGCGCGTCGCCGTGGCCGTGTTTCGAGGACACGCCCAGGGCCTTCACCATGAGGCCGGAGATATTGTCCAGCAGCGCGATGGCCCAGCGAAACGTGGTGAGAAACCAACGGAATGGACGCGCGATCATCAGCGTCACGCGTTCCGCGCGCGCCAGGCTCACGGTCTTGGGCACCAGTTCGCCGAGGACCACGTGCAGCGCGCTGAGCAGAATGAAAGCGCATCCCAGCGCGAGCCCATGCGCCACGAGCACGGAGTAGGTGCCGGGCGTGCCAGACCACATGTCCTGAAACGCCTTAGCGAGCGTGGATTCGCCGAGCGCGCCAAGCGCCAGGCTGGTCAGCGTGATGCCCAGTTGCACGCCGGAAACCACGCGCTGCAAATCGCCCAGCAGCGCCTCCACAATGCGCGCACGGGCGTCGCCGCCAGCCACCAACTGGCGCACGCGCGAGAGCCGCACCGCCACCAGGGAAAACTCCGTGGCGGCAAAGAAGCCGTTCAGCGCGACGAGCCCCAGTACCCCGATAAGCCGGACGACGAACATCGATGTGAGCTAACCTCAGTTTTGCCGGATGCAATATTATACCAGCCGGCTTGCGTGGCCCGTGGGACATCGCCGCGGGTATTGGCGAAACCGCCTACCTCCTGCCTGCGGCAATCGCTCGCCGGCGCCGGGGAAGTGTCATGCGCGGTTGACACCCGGCACGGAGCATCAGCCGCCAAGGTTTGCGCAAACTCCCTCGCAATGTGAGAATAACCAGATGCGCAAACTACACGGCAAAACATCGATGTTTCTAGCGGCCAGCCTGCTTTTCGCTGGCTATACGGCAGCACAAACTCCGTCAAGCACGCCTCCGGCGAGCTCCACGGCTCCCACGAGCGGCAGCGGCGCGACGGCGAAATCGCAATCCGGCTCCGGGACGAGCGGCACCAACTCCGGCACCGCGGGCACGAAATCCTCGACCACGCCAAAAACCGGCACTGCCGCAAAAACTCCATTTACGCTGAAGACCGACAAGGACAAGCAGAGCTACGCCATCGGCCTGAACATCGGCAAGACCATGCACAAAGATGGCGTGGTGGTGAACACCGCGGTCCTGGCGCGCGGCATTCGCGATGCCATGGCGGGCGGCAAAGTGCTGATGACCGACGACGAAATCAAGGCCACGCTTACGGCGCTCTCCGTGGAACTGAAAAAGAAAGCCACGGAAAAGTCGGAAGCCGAAGCCACGGCCAACAAGGCGGCGGGCGACGCATTCCTGGTGGCCAACAAAGCGAAAGACGGTGTAGTCACGCTGCCCAGCGGGCTGCAGTACAAAGTCATCAAACAGGGCGACGGGCCGAAACCGACGGCCACGGATTCCGTGGTCTGCAACTATCGCGGCACGCTGCTGGACGGCACGGAGTTCGATAGCTCCTACAAGCGCGGGCAACCCGCTACGTTTCCCGTGGGGCAAGTCATCAAAGGCTGGACGGAGGCGCTGCAACTGATGCCCGTGGGCTCGAAGTGGCAGCTTTTCGTCCCGGCGGATCTGGCGTATGGAGCGCGCGGCGCCGGGCAGCAGATCGAGCCCAACTCTACGCTAGTGTTTGAGGTGGAATTGCTCTCGATTCAGCCGAAGGCGGAAGCCAAGCCCGCGCCGGACGCCAAGGCGGCTCCGGCACCGGAGGGCAAGCCCGCACCGGATGCCAAGGGGGCACCTGCAACGACGGCACCCGCGACGCCACCAACGACAGGTAGCAAGCCGCAACACTAAATAACGCTGGCGTTCGGATCCACATGATGGGCAAGCGGCGCTCGAAATTGTGTCTCGGGCGCCGTTTGTTTTTCTCGCGTTCCGCCGCGCCCTAGCAGTGTGACGGCTGCGGATTTGGACATACACGATCCGCGCTTTGGTTGCGCGCACCCGCAACGTCCACTACACTCGAATTTTGCGTGCTCCACTTTGTAAGAAACCCGCGTGGGAGTGTTTTTGCTGAAATCTTTGCGTGTTCTCGGCTGGTTGCTGACCGTCGTCATCCTGGCCGCGGGCGGCGTGCTTTGGTGGTACGTGTATCGCCCGTTGCCGCAGATCGATGGCACCGCGCACGTCGGCGGCTTGGAACAGCCCGTCACCGTGGAGCGCGACCGCTGGGGCGTGCCGCACATTCGCGCCGCCAGCGTGCAGGACCTGGTGGAAGCCGAAGGCTATGTGATGGCGCAGGATCGCCTGTGGCAGATGGACCTGCTGCGCCGCGTGGCGCGCGGACAACTCTCCGAAGTGCTCGGCAAAGATACCGTGGCCATCGACAAGCAATTTCGCACCTTTGGCTTCAGCCGCGCCGCCGAACGCGACCTCGCGCAGATGGACCCGGAAACGCGCGACATCATGGAAGCCTACGCGCGCGGCGTCAATCGCTTTATCGAACAGCACGCTAACCGCTTGCCGCTGGAATTTTCCCTGTTGAAATACCAACCGCGGCCCTGGACGCCCACCGACACACTGGCCATCTCCGGCTATATGTACGAGACGCTGACGGACACTTGGGAAGAAAAGCTGGCGCGCGCGAAAGTGCTGGAGCGGGTGGGCGCGGA
>PMOV01000123.1 GCA_003161195.1 Acidobacteriota bacterium
AAAGCAACACTTCCTCGGCGCGCGTGCTGGTGTGTGTTTCCACGCTCATCTTCGAGAAAAAAAAAGAAGCCAGAAACCCCTCAAAGCTCTTGACACGTCGCAGCGCTTTCATACATGACGTGTCATCCTCCTCCCCATGCGACAGCATGGTAAGCGTCCGGAGCTAGCCGTCTTGACGGTGGATTACGTTAACGAAGCAAATTCCGGGGTGGTGGCGAGGTTCCAGGGCAGGAGTTCGTCGATGCGGTTGACGCGGTGGTCGGCGATGCGGGTGAGCACTTCGCGCAGGTATGCTTCAGGATCGATGTCGTTCAGCTTCGCGGTGCCGATGAGGCTGTAGATGGCGGCGGCGCGTTCGCCGCCAGCGTCCGATCCGGCGAACAAGTAGTTCTTGCGGCCCAGAGCCACCGTGCGCAAGGCTCGTTCCGCGGCGTTGTTGTCGATCTCGATGCCGCCATCGTCCACGTAGCGCAGCAGCGCTTCCCACCTGCCCAGCGCGTAACGAACCGCCAGCGCGGTGTCCGATTTTCTCGATAGTTTACCTAGCGTGGCTTCCAGCCATTGCTGCAACGATTCCAGCAACGGCCGTGCTCGCTCGTTGCGGACCGCGCGTCGCTCTTCAGGTGAGCGCCCGCGGATTTCTTTTTCGATGGCATACAGTGCGCCGATGCGCTCCAGCGCTTCCGTCGCGACCGGCGATTTGTGGGCCGCTACCAGATCGTAAAACTTTCTGCGCACGTGCGCCCAGCAGGCCGCTTCCTGAATGCGTCCGGTTTCGTAGACTCGCTCAAAGCCCGCATAACCATCGGCCTGCAGCGTGCCCGTGAACTTGCTCAAGTGCGCCTGCGGATGCTCGCCTTTGCGATCCGGCGTGTAGGCGAACCACACCGCCGCGGGTGTCGCGTCTCCCGCGGGGCGATCATCGCGTACGTAAGTCCACAGCCGGCCGGTTTTGGTTTTGCCGTTGCCCGGTGCCAGCACCGGAACTGGCGTGTCATCCGCGTGCAGCTTCGTCGCACTCAGCACGTGGCGACGCAGTGCTTCCATCAGCGGCGCGAGCAACGCGCTCGTGCCTCCCACCCAGCCCGCCAAGGTAGAGCGTTCCAGCTCCACGCCTTCGCGCGCGTAAATCTCCGACTGGCGGTACAACGGCAAGTGGTCGCAGTATTTCGAGACCAGCACATGCGCCAGAAGTCCCGGACCAGCTATGCCGCGCGCGATCGGACGGCTCGGGGCTTCCGCCTGTACGATGCGCTCACAGCAAGCGCACGCCAGCTTCGGGCGCACCTGCCGGATCACTTTGAAGCGCGCCGGCACGTATTCCAGCATCTCTGAAACATCTTCGCCGAGATGCTTCAACTCTCCGCCGCAGTCCGGGCAAGCAGTCTGTTTCGGCGGATACTTTCGTATTTCACGCGGCAGATGCTCCGGCAGCGGCCTCCGCGCGGGTTTCGCCGCCACATTCATGGCGGACGCAGAGACGGCGGGTGTTTGCGAAGCAACCACCTTCGTTGCCTGCGTGGCTTCCAGTTCATCGAGCCGCAGCTCCAACTGCTCGATCTCGCGATCCAGCTTTTCCGATTTGCGCCCGAACTGTACCCGGCGCAGCCTAGAGATCAGCAGCTTCAAGTGCTCGATTTCGTTGTCACGTGACAGCAACTGTTCACGCTGCGAGTGGATCTCTGTGTGTTGCGCGAAGATGAGTGCTCGTAGTTCGCTGGGTTGGAGTGCTTCGAGATCGGGAAGAGTGTGGTTCGCAGCCATTGCCGCGAATCTAGCCGAGTTTCTTTACAGCAAAATAAAAACGCACAAAAAAAAACAAAACTATTTTGCTCACACCGCCATCTGCGGCGCGTAACTACGCACCGGCCGCCGCCAGTCGATGCCTTCCAGCAACATCGACAACTGCGCCGGCGTCAGCGAAACGGTTCCGTTCGCCGCTTGCGGCCAGGTGAATTTTCCGCGCTCAAGTCGTTTCGCGAACAGGCACAGCCCGTCACCGTCCCACCACAGCAGTTTGATCAGATCGCCGCGCTTCCCGCGAAACACGAACACCTGCCCCGAAAACGGATTCTCCTTTAATGCCGTCTGCACCATCCCGGAGAGCCCCACGAATCCGCGCCGCATGTCCGTCACTCCCGCCACGATCCATACCCGCGTACCTGCCGCCAGCCCGATCATCCCAGCAACTGCTCCAGCACCGCACGCAGTGCTTCCGCGTCCACACGCCCCGTGATGCGTAGTTGTCCCTTGGGAAGTTCCACGTAAATCGCGCCCGCTGCTCCCGCGGCTCCGTGTGCAGCTTGCCGTCGGCCCGCGCGATGCGCTTTGCTTAATCGCGTTCCGGTCACATGCACCGGCAGCAAGTTCACCGTCTCTGCGTGCCCCTCGCCCAACAACCCCTGCCGATACTGGCGCCGCCACGCAAACACCTGGTTGGCATTCACTCCGTGCGCCCGCGCTACCTTAGCCACCGACGCCTCCGGCGCTAACGTCTGTTCGACGATCCGTCGCTTCTCGGCCACCGCCCGCCGTTTGCGTGGCTCTCTCTTAACGACTATCCGCTCCGAAGTGTCCACTTACTCCCCAAGTGGACACTTCCCGATGTGCCCACATGAGCCATCATCCTCGACTACCCACACTTCTCATACACGGCCAGAACCGTACGCTTACGAAAAGTGTTGCTTGACGACGCCTTCTCTCTTATCGAAGGCCACCCTCGAAGGGCTTTATGGCGTTAAGAGTGCGCCACCCGCCACGCGATGCTTTCGCGCAAGCGCAGGGGAAAAGTGTTGCTTGACAACGCCTTCCGTCTTATCGAAGGCCACCCTCGAAGGCTTTTATGGCGTTAAGGGTGAGCCACCCGCCGTGGCCCGATTGGCCTTCAGAGTCATCCCAGGGATACGTTTCCACGGTCGCGGTGGGGCAGAGGCCGGAGGAGTCGACCGAGCATCGTTGGCACATTTCGGACGTAGGCGTAGCCGTTTAGGGTTTGCGGAGCACGAGTGTACGGGGAGAGACTAAACTATTCGGAATCGCTCTTGACACGGCCGACTTCGTTAGACATGTCCCCGAGTTTCCCCAGCAGCTAGCATCTGTTTGTTAAGGTCGCTTGGGCAAGCTACATGCTGCTCGAATGTAGGCGTCTACGGTCTTGACCGTTTTCATGTCGATGCGGACGCCGTCCCTTTTTTGGAGACGCTCAGTCAGGAGGATAAGGCTGAAGTCTGTGTCATCTACAGCCCCCCAAGTGTCTTTGAGGGGAGCTAATTCTACCAAAAACCGATCACTGGGACGTAACACACCTGCGGGGATTTCGAGTGCCTCCGAAAGTTCCTTAAGCACCTCCAAAATGTGTTCTCTGGGTAGATCCTCACTAGGGTAGTATCGCGAACAAAATTCGTCCAAGTTAAGGAGTTGACGTTCGCCGAGATGCTTCACCCTGTCCTTCCGAAGCGGCCCACTTTGGAAGAACCTATGAATGAGCCTTTTCCCCATTTGTAGCAAGTTACGCATCACTGATTTCCCAGTGCAGTCACAACGCCACATCTAGCCATTGCTGCCCCATTATATGCTCCCTCTGCCACGACAGTGACCGTCGCAACCGTAGACAAAACGCGCCCCGCTACTTTACCGATAGCACTGAAAGTGCTTTGACCAGTCGCCTGTGAAAGTAAGCCCCCTATGAAATGCGGCCATGAAGTTGAATGAAATCCCGAGTACACCCCGCCACGGAAAAACACTGGGATGAGGGCGCTAGCCGCCAAATTAAGCGTTTGGTTGGCAACCGCCGCGCCCGTGGCTGTATTACTCATATTTGCTGCTGCATTGCCGAGATCAGGGTGCCCGTAAGCCTGTCCAAGACTGCGAAGGGCATTATCTAATCTGTTTGCCTGCGTGCAAGCCGCAAATTTTTCGAAAAAGGTTGGTCCCTGATTTCCCGCGCCGCCGCCACCATTGCTGACGCCAGTAATTGATATATTTCCGGTGGTAATCCAATTGTCCGGACTTACCGCCCAGGCGGTGATGCAGATGGTGTAGGGGCATGGGTCGGAATCTGGGTTGGACCAAGCTGGCGGTGCCTGTACGTATGCTAGCGAGAGTAGCGCAATGCTTGTGAGAGGGCTTCCGATTCCAGCGCTGGCACCGAGGGCGAAACCAGTATTGAAGCCACTGTCGTCTGCGCTGTATCCCCCATCTAAGCTTCCCGCTCCACCCGCGCCATTGCTGTTGCCATTGAAGGGTGTCGGGTTGCCAGGGCAGGGGCCAGGAATGCCACCTTTGAACTGTGGCTGTGGCGAAAGCAAATTGTCGACGTCTGACATGAAAGGGCCCCGACCTGTTTGATCTTGTGGATCTTCGGACGGATACGTTTCCACGGTGGCGGTGGGGCAGAGTCCCGAGGGATCGACGAGGATCGTCGGAACATTTCGGACGTAGGCGTAGCGATCCAGGGATTGAGGGTCGAGGATACTGCCAGCGACGGGATCGACGGCGGAGAAGCGGCCGAGGCGACTGACGTAGTAGCGCGCCTGGGCGTAGTCGTTGCCCGATTCGGAATCGCGCTCGTAGGTAGTGAAAAGGAGTTTGTCACCAGAGGCGTTGTACCAGGATTCGCCATAAGGGTAGTGGCCGAGCTGTTCGAGGACATTGCCATTGATGTCGGTGACCACTCGATTTGACAGGGCATCTCGTTCGTAGAAGCGATAGGTGCTGGTGTTGTCTTCCGAGGCGATGAGCGTGGAGCCAGCGTAGATGTACTCGATATTTGGAGCGGACGGAGAGGCAGTGGAAGCGTATTCGGCGATGACTTTAGAGCCGGAAAAAATATAACGAGTACTGGAGGTGCAAGAAGCCACGCACTTGGTGACGCGCAGGTCATTGCCGTCGTACGTGTAGGCGCCGGAGGAATCACTGTTGGTGGCGCGATTTTCGGCGTCGTAGACGAGAGTATTTGAGCCGTCGTTGGTCATATTGCCGCTGAGATCGTAGGTGTATGGGGAACCGGTAAGTTGGTTGGTGGTGGGGCTGACGGTGACGGAATTGGAAGGGCCGGTGGTTCCGGCGGTGAGCTGTTCCTGGGTGCGATTGCCGTAACGATCGTAGGTCCACGAGAGGCCCCATACGGGGTACGTGGATGAGCCATTGGTGAGTGCCGTGGAGAGCCTGGCGAGGCTGTCGTAAGTGTAAGTTACGCTGCGGCCGGATTGCACGTTGTCAGTAATGCTGGAGATGAGCCCGTCGTTGCTGCCGGAAGTCCCATAAAGGTACGAAAGACCGAACAGGGTCGTGCCACTTTTGGCGTAAGACAAGGAATTGAGCTGGAGACGGTCCGGGGAGTATCCGATGCTGGCGGAGACACCATTGTACAGGGTGTAGGCGGTAGGCTGTTGCGCGGCGTTGTAGGTGAACCCGCTGGCCCAAGTGATTCCGGTCATGCAGGTGCTGCCCGAAGTCCCGACGGTACACAGGCGTCCAATGACATCGTAATTATCCGTGACGATGCGTCCCGATGGGTAAGTGATCTGAGTGAGTTCGCCGGCGTAATCATAGGTGTAGCCGATGGTGTAGACGGTGGTGCCGATCGTCTTCTGGAGCTGGGTGACCTGTTCGAGGGAGTTATAGGTGTAGGTTTCGGAGCCGGTCGAGTCGGTTATGGAAAGCGGCAGGCCGTCGTTGTAGCTGGAGACACTGGTGCCGTAGGTGAAGCAAACGTTGGCGTTGTTGCTAGGGGCACCGTTGGCCTCGCAGACGTTCGGCATGGCGGTAACGCCCACGGGAACGGTGGGGTAGGTGATGCCAGTAAGGCGATTGAGACTATCGTACAGATAGTTGGTGACGACGCCGCGAGCGTCGGTACGGTAGAGGAGATTATTCCATTGGTCATAGCCATTGGCTTGGCAGATGGTGCCCGAGTAAGTACCGATGCAAACGGTGCCGGCTTCGGGCGTCGTGGAGCTATTGAGACGTCCCAGGGCGTCGTAGACGTAGCTGCGGCTTTGCGAGCCTTGAGAAACGTTGGTGAGCTGGTTGAAAACGTTGTAGGTGTAGGTGGTGGTTAGGTCAAGCGCGTTGCCATTCGTGGGATCAGGCTCGACGACTTCGGTGAGACGTCCGAGGCCATCGGAATAGCCCTCGCGTTGTTTGCCGGCGGGATCGGTGACGGTGACCATATTGTCCGAATAGGAAGACGTGCTGACGCTGTTGTCTTGCAGCGTGGTTTTCACGATGCGGCCGATGGCATCGGTATTCGTTTGCGTCCAATACGCGGCGGAAGTCATGTAGGGATTGCTTACTTTGTAGGCGCGTCCCCAGGAATCGTACTGGGTGGTTGTGGCGGAGTAAAGGTTGGAGCTACCGTCGAGCAATTGCGTGGTGGCGGTGCGACCTTGGCTGTCTTCGATCGTGTTTTGGCATGCGGTGTTCGTGCTCTGGACGGGGGAGCAGGAAAGGACGGACCAGGTTCCCGAGTCGGTGTAAGTGGTGGTCGCGGCGGGGTTGGAGCCGGTGATCGAGGTTAATGGACGCCCCAGATTGTCGTAGGTGAGGGTGGTCTTTAGACCATTGGGATCGGTGGAGGTCAGGAGGAGGCCCATGTTTAGGTCGTAGGTCATGGTAGTCGTCAGTTGGGTGGACGAGCCGCTAGTCACAGAACTCGGATAGGCATAATCGTATGTGGGGGAGTAAACCCACGTTTTCAACTCGCAGCAATTGACTTGCGCGGTGAGCAGATTTCCGGTGGAATCGTAGGTGAAGTTCTTCGTGATGGCACCCGATTTCGCCGAAGGATTTGTGTAGGTGGTGAGGGAGGTGGCGTTACCGCGGACGTTATAGGTACATGGATAGTTCGTATTGTCGTGTTGAGGTGCGTTGGAGACGCAGGTTGGCGCGACCCCATCGTAAGCGGTGTCCTGGCGAGATTGTATGGTGCCGGCGCTATTTAAGACTTCGACAGTTTGGGGGAAGGCGTTCAGGTATCCGCCGAGCGCAGCGTAGGCGATGGTGGTCTCCTGCAAGAGGGTGCCGGGAGGGGTGGCCGCGAAATCATAGTCTTCACTTAGTGTTTGTAGGCCATAAGCGTTGTATTGATCGGTATGTTGCGACCAGAGGGCGCCCGAGTTGTCGAAGCTGGTTGTGACTTTGCGCTGAGTGATGGGCAAGGTAATCGCGAGGGTTGGGCAAGGTGAAGCACTGGCGTTGTAACAGATTTGGGCTTCCTGGAGGAGGCCTGGCGTCCGCAGAGTGGACTCTGAAATCGGTAGCGACGCGAATGTGGGAGCTGCACCTTGATATGTGTCCGTCTGCGTGGGGTAGATACCTTGGAATTGGGCGATCGTCTGGTTTGCGGCGGTGTCGTAGGGAAGTTGCGGTGCGATTATCAGCGTGGCGGACGCCGGAGTGGTGCCGAGTGTGCGGACGTACTGCCAAGTGCCGTCGGGGGTCATCCGGGTCAAACCGGCGGCACTGCCGTCGGGAAAAATGCCATTGTTGCCGCCAGTATAGGTGTAGGAGATGGTGCCGCCCGTGGGAAGGACGACGGATGCGATACGCGCGGTTGTGCAAGTGGTGCCGGAGTAGGGAGTGCAAGCTCCCGATAACGGAACCGAGGGCGTGACTTCGTAGGTAAAGGTATATTTGGAGCTATCAGGCAGGACGATGCTGGAAACAAGCGGAACCGTGGCCGAGGATTTGTACTCGCTGATTCCGCTGATTCCGAAATTGGTGGCCACAGTGTAATTCGTGTAATTCATTGTGTATTTGGCTGCGTTCCCGGATGATGACGTGTAAGTGAACGTCCCCGACCCCGAGACGGTCAGAACCGGAGTTGAGCTGCTCAGCGTGTCGTAGTAGCTTGTTGTCCCCGACGATGTTGACGATGTTATTTGGTTCCCGTTGCGATCTTCAAGAGTGATCGCGCCCGTGACTGGGTTAATGACGGCTCCATCCGCCGTGGTGAGCGAGTTGACGGTATAGCCGGTGACGCTGATCGAGTAGCCGGAGCCGTCAGGAGCGGTGTCGGTGAAGCTGGTATAGATGCCGTTGCCCGAACAAGGAGAAGCGGTGGTGTACGTGGAGCTACCCGAAAAGGGATGGGGCGTGCCAAAACCATCCCAGTAACTCCAGTTCGAGTATGTGTAGACGTAGAAATATGTAATTTGGCCGCCTTCTCCCTTGCATACGTGCCCAGACGATATACTAAGGGTATGATTAATAGAGCCACCAAGGGGCATAGACGTTGTCCAACCCCAGTTTGTTGCCGTCGTGGGTTGCCAGTTTTGGCTGCCGCTAACACCAGCCGGATACCAGACCGAGCTGTCGTAACCTAAGTTGTAGCTGAACGGTATCCCGCGGCCATTCTTGTTTAAGACGGGGATCGATAAGTGCGTGTTCAGATTGGCGAGATTGATGACATCGGGGCCTCCACCGAAGGAGGCGAAAGATGGAGTGCCGGTGGTAGGGCCTTGAGCGCTGAGCTGCGCAGGAGTAAGAAGCGCGAGCAAAAGGAATATTGCGAAGCAGCAAAATGATCGCGTCATGATGTGGCTCCTGTAGGCTCGAACTAATTTCCCGTGACTTGTGTTACCGTGAGGCCGGTATTCAGAGCGGCGTTTTGGAGTTGGAGGTCGAGGCTGAGCATGTTGTTGACGAACTTCTGGATGTGGAACGGGATCATGGCGCTAGCAGCCCCAGCCGGGGCCGACGCCGCGCTAGTGGCTGTGTAGTCGGAGAAGCGAATTTCGACGGGTATGTCGAGGAGCATGTTGTTGTCCGGGTGAATATTGAAGTCTAGGGAGGCGGGAAGGAGGGTGGCGGCGTCAAGATAGAAGTCGAGCTGAGTCATGTGGGCGTACGAGGGGACGTCCGGCGGGAAAGGAGCGGAGGAAGATTGCGCGATGGTTATATGCTGCACGGCTTCGCCGTTGTGCGTTTCAGGGCCTACGTAGGTGACTACTGTGTTTGGTGCAGATGAGCTTGTGGCGATGGCGAAAGCGGGGAAAAACCAGAATGGGCCGGTGAGCAAATTATGGTAGGGCACTGAATGGACGATGCCATCGGGGCCGGACCATGAGCCCGAAGGCGGCGTGACGGAGACGTTGAAGATTTCACCGCGCGCGCCGGCACTGAGATTTAAGCTCAGGCTGCTTGCGCCTGCGTAGACAGCTTTGAGAGCGGCGGTACCGGTTTCGCTGTCGGAGCCGGCGATGGCTTGGGCGGAGCCGGTTAGGGTTACGTCGGTGAGGGTTAGGCCGCCGGTGAGCGCGGCGAGGGATTGCTGGAGGATGGCGGAAGCTTGAGAAGCGGTCGTGGTGGGTGGCCCTGAGGGCGAAGAGAAGGGCGAGTTTAGAGCGAGCAACGCGCACACCAAGAGACGAGCAAGGCGCATAGGGCCTCCAGACTGTTTGGTCCACGATACCGGTAGAAAGGGGATTCCGGTTCGAGCACGTGGACGGATTTTGCCGTTCCGAAACGGGAAGGAACGGATGCAGGAGAATATGCAGTAGGTCGGTAGAACGTGTCAAGAAGATTGTTGACGAGCAGCATATCGGCGAGGAAGCACGAGATGAGAGAAGGGCGTGCTCCCGCGGAGGCGGGATTCCCGGCCCGGGAGGATGGGGAGACGGAAGCGGGCGAGGGACGGCGTAGGGAACGCGAGAAGGCTCGGGAGGCTAGGACGGCGAGGGAAAAGGTCGGGTGTCGGGATGCTAAGGGGGTGTTGAGAAGTAGGATGTCGCCGAGGATGGCGACGTCCGACAATCAAATTCGACGCAATACGAAACCTCGAAACCGAATGGTCGCGTGGGCGGCAGGAGGCAAGCAATTCAACCGTTGGCGGTCGGTACGCATTTCAGCGTCCAATTGAAAATCGCAGCGTCCAAGTGGCGTCCAAAACCAGCCATTTTCGGATATTTTTTCAGTAGCTTAGCGGTGTAAGAGCAATCGAATCACTGAGGTTTCTGGAGCGGGCGATGGGAATCG
>PMOV01000072.1 GCA_003161195.1 Acidobacteriota bacterium
AGCTTCATCTTCGGGAAACGCTGCACCAAACTTAGCAGCGAAATCTGACCCTCCAGCCGTGCCAGTTGATTGCCAATGCAAAAATGTGGACCGGCGCTGAACGCCAGATGCTGGTTGTTTAGCCGCTTCAAATTCAGTTGATCCGGCTCTTTAAATTGCTTCGGATCGCGATTCGCCGCCCCCAGCATGCACAAGATCGACCAGCGCTTCGGAATGCGCTGTCCGCAAACCTCTATGTCTTCTTTGAGAACGCGGGCCGTGAATTGCACCGGGCTCTCGAATCTTAGTATCTCCTCCACCGCCGAACGGATCATCTCCGGCTTCTCGCGCAATTCCGCAGTCGCTTCCGGATACTTCAGCAGCGTATACATGCCGTTGCCAATGAGATTGCGCGTGGTTTCGTGTCCGGCGAAAAGCAGCGCGATGCATTGTGCATACAGCTCTTCTTCCGTCAGCACTTCGCCGTCTTCCTCGATGCCGATTAGTAGGCTGATCAGATCGTGGCCCTTGTTGTGGCGTCGCTCGGCCACCGTTTTCCGAAAAAACTCCGTCATGGCAATCAGCGCATCTTGCGCCGCGCGCGCCTGCTCCACGGTGCGATCCGGATTGCCGCGGAACACCGCGATGGCCCGCGACCACTCGACGAACGTCTGGTGCAACTCCTGCGGCACCCCCAACATTTCCGAAATAATGCGCACCGGCATGGGATTGGCGAACTCGCGCATCAGTTCCACTTCGCTGCCCTGCTGTAGCGGGGTCAGCATACGGTCCACGATAGTCTCGACCTGCGGGCGCAGGCCCTCCACCGCCGCGGGCGAAAATCCCCGGTTGAGTAGTTTGCGCAGCCGGGTGTGCTCCGGCGCATCCATAAAAATCAGCCACAAGTTCAGCATGCGCGCGAGCTCGGTGAATTCCGGCTGGCTTTCAAGCGGCAAGAGCGACAACATCTGCTGCGCGCGCTTCGCCGAAAGCCGCGGATCTTTGGCCACCGACGAGCACTCCGCGTGGCTGAAAATCGCCCAAGCCGCCCATTTTCCATCCACATCCAGCAAATGCAGCGGTCCGCCTTCATGCATGCGCGCATACATGGGATACGGATCCTGCAGCGTTTCACCGCCAAATGTTATCTTTTGACTGCTGATCTTGGGCAAACTTCAGCTCCTCGCTGCAGGAAAACTCGGTCCAACAAAAATTCGTACTCTATATCTCGAGACAAATTTTAGCACGCTGGTGGGAGGCACCATCGGACTTGCGTGAAGTGTCGACCGGTTGGTAGGCGGTTAGACTGGAGGATTTGGTCCCGCCAAAAATCCGCCGTCGAGTACCAGCGATTGGCCGGTCATGAACGACGCGCCGTCTGAACACATCCACACTACCGCGTTGGCGACTTCCGCTGGTACTCCAAAACGTCCCAGCGGGTGAAGACCAAGCACATATTTTCTTGCCTCCTCCGCTCCAAAAAGCCGCTCCCCCATCGGCGTTTCGATCACCGCGGGACACACCGCATTCACGCGTATCCCGGCGCGCGCATTTTCCAGCGCCGCGGTTTTCGTCAACCCGATCACGCCGTGCTTGCTTGCCACATAACTCGCCGCCCCGGCGGAACCCATCAGGCCCGCGATGGACGCCATGTTCACAATGGCGCCGCCTCCACCCTGCTTCAGCATTTGCCGAATTTCATATTTCAGGCACAGCCACACACCCTTCAAGTTGATGTCGATAGTTTGATCCCAATCCTGTTCGGTTTGCGAAATAATCGGCACCCACACGCCTTCAATCCCCGCGTTATTGAACGCCACATCCAGCCGCCCAAACTGTTCCACGGTTTTTTTGACCACCATCTCTACGTCGGACGCCTTGGCGACATCGGTCTTCACAAATAGAGCCTCTCCGCCCGCCGCGTGGATAATTACAACGGTCTCGGTGCCCTCCGCCTCGCGACGCCCCGCAACCACCACCTTGGCTCCGGCCTTAGCGAAGAGCGCCGCAGTCTCGCGCCCGATGCCCGAGGTTCCGCCTGTCACTAGCGCAGCCTTGCCCTTTAACTCCATGTTTGGAAGTCCCTCGCCCCAGTCGGATTTATAGGAATGGCCGGTAAAGTCTATGGTCGCAGGATATTCGCGTCAAACAAACGCCGCCTCTTCCTTTAACACCTCAGCGGCCGTGCCCACTCGATGTCGCTTCGCCCCGTTCACCAGGAAAACATACCGCCGGCTCCGGGAAGAAACGTTTCAGGCGGAGAAAAGGCAGCTCCAGCAACGTCCAGGACAGGGCCGCCAAGGCATAAGACCCCGCAAACGCTACCGGCAAAAGCATCGCGGGATGCCGATCCAGATGGAACGTCTGCGCCAAGTCCACAGGGATCTTGTGCAACAGATACAGGCCGTAGCTGATTTTGCCCGTGTATCGCAGAAAGCGATTGCGCAGCGCCGCCTGCAGCCAAGCCTGCTGCGAATGCAGCGCGAGAAGCAGAAAAGCTGCCGCCGCGAGAGCCACCATGGTGAACGCCAACCAGCGCGCGCCCAGTGCCTCGCTACCAAACGCCAACGCCAGCGCGATTGGAAATAAAATCCATGCCGGCTTCACATATTTGCCTGGCTGGGGGCGTAGCGAATGCAGCATTAGGGCCAGCAAGGCACCGGCCATGAGCCCCACCTGCCGACAGAACACATTCGAGTAAATCAGCACGCCATGCTTCCACAGAAAATAGGTAAA